>NZ_JBKZAY010000010.1:0-64141 GCF_046939755.1 Limosilactobacillus mucosae | reverse complement strand
ATGTAGGTTTGGACATTCTTGTCATCGTTGTCGAACTTCTCACCAGCCGGGAAGTTGTCCTTGAACAGTTCATAGCCTCGATCTTCGTACTTCTTGATCGTGGCAGCAGTACTGTAATCAATAGTTTCATTAGTGTGACCATCAACTGTGTCAGGCTTCTGCAAGTCATTACCAGTTTCGCCATCAATGTACTCGATTACAGCACGTTGGGCATCAGCCTGGTACGTAACATTAACCGTTTCGTCAACTGGCTTGTCACCATTAAATGCTGGCGTCTTTTGATCAACCTTAGTGCCTGCTACACCATCAATCAGCGTCGTGTAGCCTTTTTGAGGTGTTGGCGTATATTCTTGCCAAGCTGGGGCACCATCTGCTTGCCATTTACCGTAAGTAACATTGCCGGTTACCAGGTCTTCCGTGGCAGTCCGCTTGTAGTTAACTATCTGCTTTTCAGAACTAGTCTTGCCATCCGGCGTCGTAACATTGATGGTCCGGGTTGCCGTTGTCTTAGCCTGTGGATCGGTATTAGAAACATCCTCGGTACGGTGAGTCAAGTAAACGTAAACGATTTGATCCTTATCATCATCGTTATCAAATGTTGAAGGCACATCAACACTCTTTAAGTTGTAGTAATTGGAGATAGCAGCGTAGTTTTGATCGTGCGCAGCATCAAACGCGTAATCAATCTTACCGCCAGTTACGCCCTTGATCTCAACATTTTGAATTACCGTTTTATCAGGCAGTGAGCCACCTGGCGTACTTGGAACATGAGCATTGTTTTCGTCAGCATCCAGGTAGACCGTGTGTGCAAATTGCTGATCTGCTTGGTACGTAACGTTGATCGTCATGTCTTTGTCATTTGGCGTAACTGTAATTTCTGGAACAGATGTGGATGGCGTGTATCCAGGAATGTTTGGTACGTCAGCGCTTCCCAAAACAACATTATTCGACCATGATCCATAAGTTACTTCACCGGTAACTTCATCAACCGTTGCACTCCGCGTAAATTCAGCCTTCTGCGTAGTCGTCTGCGTCTTGCCATCTGGCGTCTTGATGTTGATCGTCCGCGTAACGGTCTTGTTCAGATCATCCTTGGCAACACCGCTTGGGTAATTCTTACCAGGGTTGTCTGGCAATACATCAGCCGGCGTCTTTGGATTGTCTGGCGTAACGATCGTCTTAGCGTGCGTGAAGTAGTACTTGAAGTATTGGTGAGCCGTCGAATCATTGTCATAAGTAGTCCCAGTGGTAAAGACCTTATTCTTCGCATTATCCTTATCAAAGACATAGCCTTTAGCTTCCAGTTCCTTGACAATTTCGCTAGGATTCTTGGTAAAACTGATTGCCTCACCGGTCTTGCCAGTAGCTACTTGCCGCGTACCATCAATCAACTGGCCCGTCGTTTCATCATAGAAAAGGGCTTGGGCTTCTTGCGTGTCAGCTACATAAACAACATTAATATCCTTACTCAGGTCGCTGACGTAATCTGCAGGGTTAAACGTGTAGTTTGTCACCGCCTTGCCATCGATCGTTGGCGTAAAGCCGGCTACCTTTGGAATTGTGACATTACCGGCCTTGGTTGAGTCATTTTTATCGTTTGGATACTGCTTGGTTGTCTTATCATCTGCTGGAAAAGCCTTGGAATCAGAATCAATAATCAGATTGCCAAGTTTTTCATAAACATACTGAATGTTGATCGTCTGTGGAATGTAGATGCTGTGAATGTTCCAATTAGCTTTCTCAACGTAATGAGTATCCCCATATTTTAGATTGAATTGGTCAACAACATCCCCATATTCATCAGTGACTGTAACCCACATTTCACCGGTTGCGGTATTAGTTTCTTTAAATGTAGCTTTATACCCATCATGCATGTCCTTTACATAGGTTGCACCCTGCTTGCCAAATGGCGACATGTAGCCATTAGCATTTGATGGCTCTTTGGCAAAATAGCCGTTAATTACCTTACCGCCCTGTGTTGTATAGCTTTGACCATCCAGACCCTTTTGAATGACGGGGTCGCTGACCGTATCACCCTTGCTATTAACATAAGTCGTCGTCTGCGTTTCTACTTGTGGGATCATGAAACTGATACTGCCATAGTCTCCATCATCCTCGCCCGCCTTAGGGTCAAAAACGTTGAACTTTGACTTCCAAGTATCATTGTAAGGTAAAATAAGACGACTGTGCTTAGAGGAAACAAAAACACCTGACTGGCCATCATTGTAAACCGTACCAAAGCTGCGTTCTACATACCACTTTTTAAATTTACCTGTAAATTCTTCTGTAATAATTACTTCTGTTGATTTATTTTTATCAACCGTGTACTCACCTAAAACATTATTATTGTTGCCCAGCAAGAAGACATGAACCTTGCCATCACCATTCCGATCAGTTGAAAGAACCAGGTTATACTCGCCATCCGAGCTTTGTGCCCACCAGTAGGTATAGTGACTGGCATCTGGATCTTTATACATTTCTGCTGGATAAGTTGGATCAGTAACCGTAAATCCGGCTGGCGCCTGTTGATTGGCAGCCTGTCGAACGGCTTGGGCATTCAAAGCGTTGGCTGCTTGGCTTTCATTGGCACTGGTGGCCGACATTGGCAACTGTACTGTTTGCGTATCAGCAGCGCTTTGACTGTTGGCTTCACTAGCCGCCTGTGAGTCTTTGCTTACAGTAGCTGCGGTATTGCTGGCAACTGAGCTGGATGCCGGCTGACTGCTGCTTTCACTGGCATTAGCAGCTGAAACTTGGCTGGCTGAAGCTGAACTGGCAGATACGGCCGAATCAGAGGCGGTAACTTTAGAAACGGGCTCAGCACTCGTTGGCACTGTGCTGCTTGCTGAAACGGCTGCACTGGCATTAGATGCTGAAGTTGTGTCACTGGCAGCTGAAGTTGTGTCCTGTTGTACAACTTGTTCAGTCTTTGCGGATGTATCCGGCTCAGTAGTTGCAGCCTGTGCTGTTGCACCACTGCCTAAATAAAAACCAGCCGCAACGGCAACTGAGACGACCCCAACGCTCAGTTTACGCAGTGCGAACCGTTGAAAATGCTCATTTGATTTGCTTTCCCTTACATAATTATTATTTTTCCCAACCATATTACTAAAACACTCCCTTAAAATTTTTTCATTATGGAAAAATCAACCTTTATTCAGCCGCCAATAATCATTGGCATTTGCTACTGCAATTTTTTAAATTAATTGCAGCGAATTTTCCTTTTTAAATAACTCCTCCTTTTTCCCGAAGTTCTCGTTACTTTCGAATGTCGTTTTTAATTCCTTAATTTTTTAAATAAGCAAGATACTTTTTTCGAAAACGCTTACGTTATTTGCAAAATTAAAAAGAATCAAAACTTAGGAGTTATGAGTTATTAGGAGATGTGAAATTTTTTGAAGTAAATTAGTATATATGTTTAAGAAAGCATTGACTTATTGATCAATAAACATTAAGCTTGAAAGTACAAAAGCAGTATGATACATAAGGTTTAGACTAAGTGAAGCTTATTTTCCAAGAATTTCATATGGTTTTACTTTATGTGCATACATGCCTAGAAAATGGGGTTCGTAACTCCTAAGTTATGACCTACCCCACCTCAGCACATCAATGCGTTTTAAGCCGCTAAATTCCCATTTTTATGGTGACATAGCAAAGATGCTGCTGCCCGACATAAATCACCAAGTTTGACTTTTTGTCATTTACTCGTTCGCGGCGACGAGACTTGGTTTTCTTGAAATCCCAGGTGAAACGAGACATTCTTGCCCCGTCTCGCCTTTTTTATTTTTAATAAATTTTCAAAATGAGTAAAAGATTAAACTATATGCATTTAAAATTTGTAAAAAAGCATTTCACTATAAATACCAAATCATGCATATAGTAATTTTTTCTAAAAACAAAAACATGCCGAATAGCAGCTGCCACTCGACATGTAAACGCTTTAAATTCAGTCAAAAACAAAACGGAGCATCCCTGTTTTCTAAATGCTCCGTTTTTTAATGATTAATTATGACGACGTTTCTTCAGACCAAGCATTGCCATCATTGTGCCTAAACTGGTTAAGCCCAGTCCCATGGCAGCTTTTGCTTGAGTTTCATCATTACCGGTTTGTGGCAGCGTTGCTTCTTTTTCAGAATCAGCAGCTACTGACCGTTCAACCGTCACAGAATTACTTACCGTTGCCCGTTGCGTTGAATCGCCTGGCACAGTAGAAATCGACTGATCGCGAGGTGTCGATGTTGCCAAATGCTTTGAATCGTTTGGCACAATCGAATCATTTGGCTGATCAGGCGTCGTTGGCATTGTTGGCTGCTTTGAATTATCAGCCTGATTTGGCGTTCCCTGCTGTTCTGGATTGTTTGGTACAGCTGGGTTCTTAGGCTGCTCCGGAATAACTGGCATGACCGGTTTTTGACGTTTTTTAACATATACTACCGGTGTGTCTCTACCAGGATTGGTTGGCGTAATTGATTCGCCTGGCTGCTTTTCTTTTGGCTGCCAGCCATCGATGCTTGGCACGGTTGGATGCAAGACTTTGGTTGGATCATTTGGATTGGTCTTGTAGGTTGGCGTGTTTGCACCTGGAATTGGCGTATTGTTTTCGTCTACTGGAACCAGCTTGCCATTTGGCGCGTAGTTCACCGTCTCTTTCACGTTTGGATTATCTACCGTTGCCGTCAGTCCACCAGCTGTCTTTTTATCAGCATGGTAGCCTTCAACAACCGGCGTATCTTCCGTACCGAAAGTCTTTGTACCAGTCCAGCCAGTAGTTTTGATTACTTTACCAGTTACCTGGTCAATCGTGCCAGTCTTACTGAAGGCTTGCTTTTCAGTTTGAACCTTGTCAGCAGGTGTGTCGCTGCCCACACCCGTGTAGTGGATGGTTTGGGTAGCGTCCTTGTAGCTTACCGTTTCTTTAGTCGCATGCTTTAGATGAACTACGAAATCATTGCCTTCCTTGGTATAGGTTTGTTTTCCATCAGAGAAGTTGTTGGAAACTAGTTCGTAGCCTTGGTCTTCGTAGTCTTTAATCTTGTCTTTAGTAGTGTAGCTGATCTTAGAACCAACTGTACCCTTTGCAAGCGGCTCACTGCTTAATTCCTTGCCCATTGTGTCATCGATGTACTCAATCGTGCCAGAAACAACTTGAACATATGGTACTGGCGTGTCCTTGGTTGGGTCTTTTGGCGTAATTGAATCCCCTGGCTGATTATTTTTTGGCTGCCAGCCATCAATGCTTGGCACGGTTGGATTCAAGACTTTGGTTGGATCATTTGGATTGGTCTTGTAGGTTGGCGTATTTGCACCTGGAATTGGCGTACCGTTCGGATCCACTGGAATCAGCTTGCCATTTGGCGCGTAATTCACCGTCTCTTTCACGTTTGGATTATCTACCGTTGCCGTCAGACCACCAGCAGTTTTCTTGTCGGCATGGTAGTCCTTAACAAATGGCGTATTTTCCGTACCGAAAGTCTTTGTGCCAATCCAGCCAGTAGTTTTGGTTACTTCGCCAGTTACCTTGTCAATCGTATCCGTCTTACTGAAAGCATTCTTTTCAGTTTGAATCTTGTCAGCGGGAGTGTCGCTGCCCACACCCATGTAGTGGATGGTTTGGGTAGCGTCCTTGTAGCTTACCGTTTCTTTAGTCGCATGCTTCAGATGAACTACGAAATCATTGCCTTCCTTGGTATAGGTTTGTTTTCCATCAGAGAAGTTGTTGGAAACCAGTTCGTAACCATGGTCTTCGTAGTCTTTAATCTTGTCTTTAGTAGTGTAGCTGATCTTAGAACCAACTGCACCTTTTTTAAGCGATTCACTGCTTAATTCCTTGCCCGTTGTGTCATCGATGTACTCAATCGTGCCAGAAACGACTTGAATGTATGGTACTGGCGTATCCTGGGTTGGATCGTTGGGCGTAATCGATTCACCTGGCTGATTGTCTTTTGGTTTCCAGCCATCAATACTTGGCACGGTTGGATTCAAGACTTTGGTTGGATCGTTCGGATCATTCTTATAGATTGGCGTGTCCGCACCTGGAATTGGCGTATTGTTTTCGTCTACTGGAACCAGCTTGCCATTTGGCGCGTATTTCACTGTGTCTTCCACATTTGGCTTGTCAACCGTTGCCGTCAGACCACCTGCAGTTTTCTTGTCGGCGTGGTAGCCATCGATGACTGGCGTATTCACCGTGTTAAACGTCTTAGTACTCCATGGCGTTATCGAAAGAATCTTACCAGTTACCTTATCAATCGTCACCGTCCGCGTGAAGGCGTCCTTTTGCGTCACAACATTGTCAGCTGGCGTCTTGTCGCCAGCACCAATGTAATGAATCGTTTGGCTGGCATCCTTGGCCAGATTCTTATGATCGACTTCCGTTGGGTAAACTGGGCTGTTCGGATTGTTAGGGTTGATTGGCTGGCCCGGTGTTACCGGATTAGGATCGTTAGGTGTGATGGTTTGCGTCTTGTGCTTTAGATGAACCACGAAGTCATTGCCAGTCTTTTTGTAGACCTGACTGCCATCAGTGAAATCGTTGGATACCAATTCGTAGCCCTGATCTTCGTAGCTCTTAATCTTATCTGCCGTTTTGTAGTTGATTGTTGAACCAATCTTACCACTTGGCAAATTATCACTATCAAGTTCTACATCAGTAGTGTCATCAATGTACTTGATCGTACCCGATACTTGGTTGTTGCTGTAAGTTACGGGTACGGTAGTGTCATCTTGATCTGGAGTTACAAGCAGTGATTCAACCGTTGACTTGTCAACCTTGTCGTAGCCTACTGAACTTGGGTCAGCTGACTTAACAGCTTCCAAAGTCTTTTCAGTTGGCGTCCATGCCCGGTCTGCACTTTCAGTATCAACCTTGCCATCATTGTCTGTGTCGTAACCAAGGATCTTGCCGGTTACCTTGTCAACGATGGCAGTCCGAGTAAATTCAGCAGTTTGAACGTATGAGCTAGTCCCGTCTGGAGCACCATCAACCTTATTGCCATCTTCATCGACATAGTTAATTGTCCGCTTTACCGTAGCAGTCAAGTCATTCTTGGCAACGCCATCTGGATATTTGGCATCGCCTTTAGGATTGATTAGCTGGCCTGGCGTAGCTGGATCATCTGGCGTAACTGACTTCGTGGCATGCTTTAGATGAACCTCAAAATCATTACCTTCCTTGGTATAGGTTTGTTTTCCATCAGAGAAGTTGTTGGAAACTAGTTCGTAGCCTTGGTTTTCGTAGTCTTTAATCTTGTCAGCTGTTTGATAGTCGATCTTGGAACCAACTGCACCCTTTGCAAGATTTTCACTGCTTAGTTTCTTGCCCGTCATGTCATCGATGTACTTAATCGTGCCGGAAACGACTTGAACGTATGGTACTGGCGTGTCTTGGGTTGGGTCTTTTGGCGTAATTGAATCGCCTGGCTGATTATCTTTTGGTTGCCAGTCATTAATACTTGGCACGGTTGGATTCAAGACTTTGGTTGGATCGGTTGGATCATTCTTGTAGGTTGGCGTGTCCGCACCTGGAATTGGCTTGCCGTCTGGATCCACTGGAATCAGCTTGCCAACCTTTTTATAAATAAATGTCGCCGTTTGGTCGCCATTACCAAACTTGTCGCTGGTGTTGTCTTGTTTTATTAAAACATAGCCGGGGATTACCTTGGCATCCTTAGTTACGTTAAAGCCATCACCGTTTTTGTACGAGCTGCCTTTAGAAACATTTGACAAGAGTTCATGGCCATCTTCGTCTACGAATTTCTCCGTCAGACTGTACCGATTCTGAGTGTACACAACTTCATACACGCGGTTAAGTGATGAATCATTAGGTAATACCGTTTCTCCGCCAACACTGTCCTTATCTGCCGTGTAACCCTCAACTGCTGGCGTTTTAATCGTACCGTACGTCCTGTCGTTTGCATCCCAAGTTGTGCCGGTAACTTTGCCATTGCCGTCATAGTTTACGGTCCCAGTAAATTTAACTGTTGCTTGATCGGCACTCAAACCTTCCATGAGGCTGTCCGTAATTGTGGATTGGTGAGTCTCATTGCCTTGACCGTCATAAACGGTCTCTTCAATCCGCCACTTGCCATCTTGGTCTGGCGTCTTAGTGATTTCTCTGACCAGCGTAGTCTTTTCTTGGTCACTATAGAACTTATAAGTGACGCTTTCTGTACCCTGCTTGCTAACTTTGCTCTTTTGGTAGTAATAATTAATGACGTTCAAGCAATCTTGATATGTGTGATTTTCTAGATTGTTACCAGTCGTCTTCGTCTCAACTAATTTCCAAGTCGTGCCATCCTGGTCGGTAATTTCTTGCGGCGCCGAGTAATCAAAAGCATCCTGTTTGCCATCTCGGTCTTGATCAGTATTTTGAAGACCATATGATTTACCGATAAAGTTACGCGCGGTTTTGGTGTCCTTCAGCTTAGTCGTAGTCGAATTGCCGTTTTCATCAAGCGCATAGTAATTAACGGTCAAAGTCTTTAAATAAGCTGCCGTATCCAACACGGCTGGCGCAACCTTGCTGCCACCACTAATTTCACCTTTAACTGACGGCCCCGTCGTTGCAATTGAAAGATCAAATCCTTCTTCTGGTACGTCTAATTCAAGCAGGACCGCTACACTATCACTATTACCGAACTTAGGGTCATGATTACTTACATCTTTATAAGTTCGCGTAATTGCTAAATATCCGTCACTTGTTTTTTGATAGGCCAAAGTCGAAGAATCGTCAACTAAGACATGCTTGACAGTGCTCTCGGTTATCTCAATTGCTTCGTCACTATCCAAATCCAAAAAACCTTCATGAATCTTCAAAGCAGTTGCAGCGATATCACCATTCTTAATCGCATCGGCAACCGTTTCTTTTAAGGTGCCATCTTGATTAACGAAATTATCAGCGTTAATCTCTTTGAAAAATTGAAGGTGCGTATTGGCAAAATTGCCTCTTTTAGCTACCTGCCAGCCAGAACCAACATTAAATAACAGATTGCCGCCACTATCCAAAATTCCTTTAATTCCAAATGCCAGTAAGGCTTGCTCATTTGCATAGTTAACCGATTCCAACGTCCATTTGACATCATAATGATCGATTTCGCCCGTTATTTGATTGTACTTTTGCACGGCATTGCGCGCGTAGAAATATGTATTCGGGCCAAAATCACTAGTTTTGATCAGACGAGCATGACCTTTTGAATTATGGTTGGGATATTCTGAATTACGATTTAAGCTATCATCATCCTGCAAAGTATTGATATCAACTTCTTTACCGTTGACGTACAGATGCAGATCCTGTTTATGCATCAAATTTGGCGTATCGCTATATTCTTGATCGTAGCCCTTGATTGTTGAGGGATCAATAACCGCATTCTCTGAAACCGTTTTATCAGTTGAAAAATCAGTCGATGTCGTTTTACCGTAGTTCTTGATTGAAGTACCCTTAGTATCAGGCCAATACTCCCCTGACTCATTGCTAGTCGGATTATTGTCACTGTTGCCGGTTACCGCTGATTTCGCACGCGTAAAGGTCGTTGGCACTCCATTGATGTCTTGATCTTCCCCATTAACAGCAGACGAGTCGGTGCCCGCCGATTTCGTTGGCGATGCTGACGCCGCATTGCTTGTTGAAGCTGCCGGCGTTCCATCATTGACTGGTGCTCCGCTGTCAACAGACGAAACATTACTGCTTTTTAAAACATATGTATTCCCCGAAATCATTGAATTATCAGCCGTTTTATCCGCGCTGTTTTCAGATGAATCGGCCGGTTTGGTTTGCGTGTCGGCATAAGCTGAACCTTGGGTAATAATGGCCGTACCCAGCAAAACCGAAGCAACCCCAATGCTTAGTTTGCGTAATCCCCAATGCTGCTGATGACTGAAACATCTTTCCATCATCAGGCGATAATTATTTTTCGAAACCAATTAAGAACACTATCCTTTAAATCAAAAATTCTCCGAAATCAGCAATTTCTAAGTAGTCAATGCCCTAATCGTTACTATAGAAACAGCTAATTGTTTAGATATTAGCACTATTATCCTTTTGTAACAATTATAGTGATAGTGTTTACATGTAATGCCAATAAATATATTAAGTGTTTACTAAAACGTTTTCAATATTGCGATAAATTTTTTGATAAACGTTTTGCCATTCTTTCGAAATATCCGTCAAAAACTAGTATCTGTAGTAACTACCTTACCGTGCTCTTCAAAATCTTATCGCTTCCAGAATTTACTCAAAAATAATTAATTATTCAACTGATAAATTAAAAACCTTCTATTTTCAAGCCTACATAAAAAACCTGAGCCGTTTCTTTGCTACGACTCAGGCTTTTTAATAAAATCTGATTTGCTAGTCGAATCTTTGCCCCATAATCACCAAATCGCGTTTCTGGCCATCCAGCTCCGCGACAGCTGGCAAAAAACCCCACTGCTCAAAACCGAACTTTTTAAACAAACCAAGGCTCGGCTGGTTATGCCCAAAAATATAAGCTGCCAACGCAGTCACGTTTAAACTTGGCAACTGGGCAATCACAAACTGGAGCGCCTGCGATCCCAGGCCTTGATGCCGCGCGTTTTGATCGATATAAATGCTAACCTCGGCTGTGTGTTCATAAGCCGGCCGTCCGTAAAACGGCTCCAGTCCTACCCATCCCAAAATCTCATCGGCATCGCTTCTGATGACCCATAATGGATGGGTTGGCGTAAAATTATGAAACCACGCCTCGCGATCTGAAGTCATTAACGGCTCCAGATCAGCTGTTGCCAGACGCGAAGGAATGATTTGATTATAGATTTCGACAATTCGGCGCAGATCTTCATGTCTGGCCGTCTCAAAACGAAGACTCAATTTGCTGCTCACCTCATTATTATTTTTGTCAAATTATAGAAAAGCTTTCTTTTTTTAGCAAATTCCTCCTTGATCATCCAATGGAAAGGTTTTCAGATTAAAGTTCGGTTAGAAGTCGCTTTTTGCCGTTGATTTTGCCAATTCAACATGTTAATGTAGCAATACACCGAATCTTATAAAGTTTAATTTCATTAATGTTCGTGTTTAAAAATATAAGGGAGAGAGAATACTATGACTAAGACAAGGAATCGTTATGGCGTCGCCTTCGCTGGTGTCGTCTTGCACTTAATGATTGGCGGCGTCTATGCCTGGAGCGTTTTTACCAAGCCGATCGCTCAACAAACCGGTTGGCGGGAAGCTTCGGTATCATTTGCATTTAGTCTGGCCATCTTCTGTCTGGGGATGTCAGCCGCTTTCATGGGTCGCTTGGTCGAAAAGTTCGGCCCAACCGTTACTGGTACTATTTCCGCTGTTTTATACGGATCAGGCATCATGCTGACGGGGGTCGCTATTCACACGCACCAACTTTGGCTGCTGTATCTGGCATACGGCGTTATCGGCGGCTTGGGTCTCGGATCTGGCTACGTGACGCCGGTTTCCACGATTATCCGCTGGTTCCCCGACAAGCGTGGCTTGGCAACTGGCCTGGCCATCATGGGCTTTGGCTTTGCCGCGCTGCTGACGGGTCCAATTGCTCAGCAGCTGATGGCTGGCATCGGTCTTTCCGCTACGTTCTACGTCTTAGGCGCCTTTTACCTGGTCGTAATGCTGATTGCCGCTCAGTTCATCAAGAAGCCGCGGCCTAATGAACTGCCAACCGCAATTGCCCAAAAAGCCTCCCGGGTCAGCTTGACGAACGGTCAACAGCTGACTGCCAACCAAGCCGTTAAAACCCGAACTTTTGCTTTCCTGTGGCTGATGTTCTTTATCAACATCACGACTGGAATCGGCCTGGTTTCCGCCGCTTCGCCAATGGCCCAAGAAATGACCAAAATGAGCGCGGCCACGGCAGCCGTAATGGTTGGTATCTTGGGTCTGTTCAACGGCTTTGGTCGCCTTGCCTGGGCCACGCTTTCTGACTGGATTGGTCGTCCGTTGACTTACAGCCTGATCTTTATCATCGACATTATTATGCTGATTATCTTGATCTTCTGTCAGGTACCCGCAATTTTTGCCATTGCTCTGTGTCTGCTGCTTTCTTGCTACGGCGCTGGCTTCTCCGTCATCCCCGCCTACCTCGGTGATGTTTTTGGTACCAAGGAATTGGGCGCCATCCATGGTTACGTGCTGACGGCCTGGGCGGTTGCCGGTATGGTCGGTCCCGTACTGCTTTCCTTCACGCACCAAGTTCTGCACAACTACTACGTCACGCTGCTGGCCTTTATCGCGATTGACGTAATCGCCATGCTGATCTCGCTTTGGATTCAACGTGATTTCGTCACTCCTAAAGAAGCTGCTGACGTAAAATAATCTGTTTTTGTTAAAAACGACAAAATAATTTTTTTGTAACGCGAAACCGGCAACTGTCTTTCGATTATAATGGCTTTTTTAGGACTGTTGCCCTGCATAATTCTTTGAAAATTCTAATTTTGTTGTTGACAATTGTCACTAATAATCGGTATGCTGTTTGCAATGGTTTTCGAAAGGAGGATTTAAACGCTATGATCAAGTTTGATTCCATGATGTGCTGTCAATGCATGTGCTGTACTGTAATGTGCCGCGCACTGTTTGACATGCCATCATTGAATCAATCTGGACTTGTGTAATTGGGCGTTAATCCTCTACAAACGCTTGCCATATCCAGACAGGCAACCAGGCCGTGATTCCTTCGATGGAGTCACGGCCTTTTTTGTTGGTTACTGCTATTATTCAATTTTTAAGGGGTTTTTAAACATGAAATTTTCCAAGATTAAACTGTTCGTTGCCGCGCTTGCCTTAGGTGGAACCGTTGCTGCCGCGCCTATTGCTCATGCTGAGACTTTAACGGTTGGTACTACGGCACAGACCTATCCAACCTCCTATAAAAAAGGCGACAAACTGACTGGGTTTGACGTTGCCGTTACCAAGGCCGTAGCCAAAGAAATGGGCGATAAGGTCAAGTTCAAGGTTGTTGGCGATATTCCTAGTCTTTTCGGTGAATTAGACAAGGGCAGCATTGACACGATCGCCAATTCGGTAACGGTCTTGCCTGAACGTCAAAAGAAATACAATTTCTCGCCAGTCTACTCTTACTACCCGGCCCAAATTGCGGTTAAAAAAGATTCTAAGTACAAGACGGTTAAAGATCTGGAAGGAAAAACCGTTTCTGCAACGGTTGGTTCCTCCAACATCGATCTGCTGAAAAAGTACGACTCTAAGATCAAAATCAAAAAATATGATGATCGCAACGCCATCTTTACGGACGCCAACAATGGCACGGTTGCAGGGGTTTTGAACCAGCGACAGTTCCTGGAAGAAACCATCAAAAAGCAAAACCTCGATCTGCGAATTTTAAAGGGCGTAGTTGGCTGGAACAAATCTGCCTTCCCATTTGCCAAAAACAGTCAAGCCCAGGCAAAGCAAAAGAAATTTGACAAGGCCTTACGCAAGCTGCAAAAGGATGGCACGCTTTCAAAACTTTCTAAGAAGTACTACAACGGTGAGGACGTTACCAAAAAATCGATCAGCAACGACTAAGCAAAAAACAATGGAGGAATAGAAATGGATTTTTCCTATATGCTTAAGGTTTTTCCAGAAATCGGCAAATATGTTCCGGTAACCCTTTTAATGGCAGTCGCGGCAATGATTCTTGCCATCATTGTCGCGGCAATCCTAAGCATTGGTCAGCATCATAAGACCAGTCGCTGGTTGGTTGACTTCTATGTTTTAATTTTTCGCGGTTTCCCGACTTTAGTTATCTTCTTCGTTGGCTATTACGGACTGCCACAGCTGCTGCACAGTCGCTCCCTGGTGCCGGCTTCCATTGCCGCGACCATCTGCCTAGCGCTAAAAGAAGGTGCCTACCTGGTCGAGATTTTCCGTTCGGGAATTGCGTCGGTAGCTAAAAGCCAACTGGAAACCGGCTTGGCATTAGGAATGTCCAAATCACTGGTCTACCGCAAGATCATCATCCCGCAAGCCATTCGCGTTATTATCCCGCCGGCTGGCAATACCTTTGTCGGCCTGCTAAAGGAAACGTCACTGGCATTTTCAATCGGCGTGACCGAAATCTTTGGGGCCGGTAAACTGTTGGCAACGGAAAACTTTGAATACTTCGATGTCTACCTGGTCGTTGGAATCTGGTATGTAATTATGATCTATGTATATACGCTGCTGCAGAAATTATTAGAAAGACGCTTGGCACGTCGTTTTGGCGAGGAGGCTGCCTAAATGAGCAAGAATCAGTATCTGCCAATTGCGATTAAAACCGCTAACTGGCTTGATGAGCATATCGTTGAGACCGCAAACGGCATTACCTGGGACATCAGTAAGTCGTTCAAGGGCCCTTGGCGCTACTATGACGAGGCCTCTATGTATGCCGGCGCCAGCGGAATCGTGAAGTTTTACCTGGAGCTGGCTCAAGTCAGCGGCAAGCAACGCTACCTGGATACCGCAGTCGCGGCTGGTCACGAGCTGGCTGCCCGCGCGTTGGCAAAAGAGCCGCAGCTGGATAAGGCTTTTAGCCGTTATGCCTTTACGACTGGGCTCAGTGGCGTGGCGCAGGCATTGGACTGGATCAATCAAGAACATCATGAGACCGTTTTTGATCAGGCAATTACCAAAATTTTAAACGGCATCGTCACTGATCAAAAGCAGGATGGCTCCTGGAGCGGTCAAATTGGCATCGTGGCTGACGGTGGCACTGCGCTGTTATTGGGACGACTTGGCGCAAAGTATCGAACTGCTAACTGGCAAGAAGCTCTGATCAAGTTTGGTGACTATGTTTTGGCTCACAAGCAGGTTGACGAAAATAGCCAGGCTTTTTATGTCGGCTTGGATCTTAAATTCGTCGGCGGCCCCATCGGCAAGTTCAATACCGGCTTTCCACTGGGTCCTTCCGGCGTGGCGTTCACCCTGCTTAAATTAGCCGAGTTGACGGGAGAAAATCGTTTTATTGATGGCACCAAGGGTATTCGTGAATTTTACGAATTCTATAATCACGGTCAAGGACTGCTCTTACCGCACTATCACCCTGATACCGAACATATCTGCTATGTCGGCTACTGTGGTGGCCCCGTGGGAACGGCGCGCTATTTCTATCAATTAGCCAAGCAGACCGCTGATGCACATGCCGTAGATGATTTTGCAGCCGCCATCGCGGGACTTGATCGCGTGCAGGCACCCCAAAAGCGTTCGGCTGGCTATTGGGAAACCGACAACTACTGCTGCGGTACGGCTGGCATCTTGCAGCTGTTTACCGGCGCCTATCTCGTAACAGGCAATCCAGATTATCTTGAACGTGCCCAGCAGACCGCCAAGCTTTTGGTTGAACGGGCAACCCAAGACGACCAGTTTGCTTACTGGCAGCAGGCCTTTGAACGGAAGAATCCGCAAAATATTACCGCGGCCTTAGGTTTTTATGATGGCGCAGCCGGGATTGCATCATATCTGCTGCAGCTTGGCGAGGTGGAAAATGGTCAGCTGTCAACACACCGCTTCATCGATGATCCTTACCCTGCTGTCTGGCAGCAAAACCAGTAAAACAACCGGCTCAAGCAGGCGTTGAACCATGCTGGGCCGGTTTTGAATTATCCGTTAATTTTATAGATTGGAATGATTTAATGTTTAATCGCACAATCCGGCTTAGTCCCGGTATTTATGTCAATGAACCCGGTGCATTAAAAAAACTGCCCGAACTGATCAATGAATTTGTACTTAAAAGCCCAGTCATCTTGACTGACCAAACCGTTCTAAAAATCATCCCCCAATATCTGCCGACTGATTTTCTGACTCGCTATCCAGTCGAAATCTTTAATGGCAGCTGCGAGTTTACCGAAATCGATCGCCTAACCGAACGGCTGAAAACCGCTGACGGCATTATCGCATTTGGTGGTGGGCAGCTGATGGATACGGCCAAAATCGTCAGTGACCGTCTCAACATTGTCTTGATCAACGTCCAGACCGTCCCCTCCAACTGCGCGGCCTTTACTACTAAAAGCATCGTCTATTCGCCAACCCATGAGATGATTGCCAGCATCCGCGAAAAAAAGCCCGTTGATGCCGTTGTTCTGGAACCTGAGCTATTGAAAAACGCGCCGCTTGAATATCTGCGTTCAGGAATCGGCGACACGCTGGCCAAATACTATGAAATTCGCCGACGTCTGACTGATGACAAAATGAACTCACTTTCGCTGTCTTTGGCACGCGATATGATCGAACGGTGCCGTGAAGAAATGCTAAAAGTAAATGATCCACGGTCGCTTAACGGTCTTGACCTGCAGAATTTTATCGATACGATCTTTTTACTGGCGTCATTGGTCGATGGCTTTGCGGATCTGGATGGACGCAGCGTGGCCGCCCATACTTTTTATAACGCCTATGTCAAAATCATCGGTCCCCAACGCTTCACGCATGGCGAGATCGTTGCTTTAGGCAATCTGTTTCAGGTCACGCTGGAAAACGATAGCGAGTTGATCAAAGAAATCCGCGCCTACTATCCACACGTTGACCTGCCTTTGTCATTAGCTGACCTTGGTATTACCCAGGCCGAGCAGCTGGACGCATTGGCTGAATATATGGCCAAACCCGACAACGTCAGAATGCAGTCGATTTTCCCCGGCATTACCGCAACTACGATTCGCAAGACGCTAACCAAGCTTATTTAAGCTAAAACCCCCAATTGATTCGCAATGCACCCGCGAATCGGTTGAGGATTTTTTATTCTACCAGTTCACAACCGACAGAAACCTATTTTACTATGCTGATTTATGCTTTCATAACTAAAACAGCCGCAGCATCAGCGCCATGATCATTTCTTTAATGAGCCTGCCGCCTAATGAGATCGCGGCGAAAACAATCAGGCCATCGATAACCAAAACGATCAGCGCGCCGTACATGCGATCGAGTTTCTGCGGACCAGTCTCAAGCATCACATCAGCTAATGCCAATCCAAACATGCCCAAAGCAGTCAGCAAAATCACGCCAATCAGAGTCATCATGCCAAGCGAGCTGGTTAATGAAGCCAGCAATAGGCTGACCAGCAGCAAAATAACATTGAAGTTGCTGGTCCACGTCAAACGATTGATCATGTCAAGATAGTCGCCACCTTCAACACCATTAACATAGCGTTTAAAGACATACGCCACGGCACTCATCAATAGGGCAGCAATCAAGATCAACAGCCACAGCAGCAAAAAACTTCCCGTCGTCATGGCCTTGATATGAAAGACGATTGACGAGCCAGACGCGAGCTGGGCAAGCTTAGCCGATAGATGATCAACCAGCCAACTCAGCGTCACGACCGTAAGCAGCGCCTCGATAATCTGTATCGTCAAGCCGGTCCAGCGCCAGCTTGGCTGCTCATACTCGCCAGGATGCCTTAGTGATTCAATCAGCCAGTCCCAGGCGCGCTTGAAACCCTGCTTGGCATGTTCAAGATCCAGCGTCAGTTCAAATGAATCTCCATCCGTACTTGATTCAGATTGCTTTCTGGCTTCCACACGACTCTTGAATGACGACGACTCATGATTGACTTTGGCTTCACCAGCCGCGCTGACTGCTGCTTTTTGATCGGGTTTAGCAGGCTTGCTGTTTCCTGATGCCGGATCATCAACCAAGGGATGCCGCTGTTCCGCGGTTGTCTGATTATCTGAAACATCATCGCGGCTAGGGGTCATGGCACTCTGGAGCGGTTCATCAGCCCTTCGTGAATGGTCAGCATCAGTTGCCGTTTTCAATTCATGCTGTGTCACTGTTGCTTGGGGCCGTTCAGCCGCATCCATTAATGACCGTTGTTCGCTGCTTGGTTCAGCTGCCGCTGACTGACTGTTTTCTTTAGCTATCGAAGCTGGCTTAATTTCTTCGCCAACCGTTTTATCAGCATTTTGATTGGCATTTGTTTCAAAATGCCAGCCACAACGCGTGCAGTATTCGGCATTTTCTAAAACTTCACTGCCACAGTTTGGACAGATTTTCATCTTGCTTCCTCCATCAAAGCATTCATTGATTTAATTATGTAAAGTAAAAGCACCCCGCGGCAATGGCGGAGTGCTTTTTGGTTAAGCGTGATTAGCCTTCAAAGACGTCCGTCAATGGAGGTACAACTTGCTTCTTACGTGAAACCACGCCTGGCAGGTTCATCCGGTGGTTGTCGCCCAGCTTCTTGCCGAATGCCTGCTCAACCTTTTCCGTGTTGCCGCCAACGACCAGCAGATCAGAATCACTGTTCAAAATGTTGGTAGCAATCAAGATGAACGTGTCGTAGCCGTTTTCTTCGTTCAGCTTGGACATCGTGTTTTCCAGGTCAGCTTGACGGGCGAAGACATCGTCCAGATCAACCGTGTTTACTTGACCGATCCGCAGCTTGGCATCACCCAGTTCAAACGTCTTAGCGTCGCCGTCAACGATGTCAGCATCAGACTTGGCAGCCAGGTTAGTACCAGCCTTCAGCATTTCAATTCCGTAAGCTTCGTAGTCTTCAACCCCAGCAACCTTTGCCAAGTACTTCAAAGCCTCGCCGTCATGATCAGTAGTCGTTGGTGACTTCAGCAACAGCGTGTCAGAAATAATAGCTGACATCATCATCCCAGCCAGGTTGGCAGGAATTTCAATGTGCTTTTCTTGGAATAATTCCGTGATGATCGTGGAAACACAGCCATATGGGCGCGCCGTGATCCAAAGTGGCTGTGCCGTGTTGAAGTTGGCGATCCGGTGATGATCAACCAAGTGCGTTACCGTAACTTGGTCGATATCAGCAACTGATTGTTGTGGTTCATTGTGGTCAACCAGCATTACCTTGTCAGTTTCGTTGGCAACCGTCTTAACGACCCGTGGTGCTTCCATATTGAAGTAGTTCAAAGCATACTTCGTTTCATCGTTTGGTTCGCCCAGGGCAACGGCTTCCGTTTCGTAGCCCAGTTCGTTTTCAAAGTATGAAAATGCCATTGCGGCCGTAATGGCGTCAGTATCTGGCTTTTGATGACCAAAAACTAATTCCTTGCTCATAAAGACAACTCCTTTGATTCAATCATCACGTAAAACGTTTGCTGTAACGTTTCCGCAAATTAATAATACTCTTTTATTTTAGCACGACCAGCCGATAAATGGGAATCAAATTTCATTGTAGTGTATATTTATGCAGATTATGAAAGTCAAGCTGCTCGCTGGATGTCGTTTCGGCTGGTTGCGGCTTGATACGCAGCTTAACCGGCGTACCTTGACTGTCCGTATCAATTACAAAAGTACCATTAGAATGGGCCGTTCCCAAATGGTGATCCGTAATCAAAACATCTTGGAACATTGGTCGGTCGGTAATGATTTCAACGGCTCCTTGATAGTCGGCATCATAAGGCAAAAAGTCGACCAGCTTGTGCGGCAGCTTCTTCAAACGGTGCAGCACCAGTTCGCCGCGTCGTGCCCGCGCGCCAAGCTTGATGTCGGCTACGGCCATCTCTTTAAAGGCCCCGCGCTGAGTTACCATGGCCAGATGCTGATCTTCATCGACCAGCTGCAGGTCAACCATTCTGTCATCATCATGCAGATTGATGGCCCGCACTCCCGTCGTTCTGACCCCAGCAATCGGTACTTCCGCTACGTCAAAGCGAACGGCATAGCCTTCCTGACTGATTGCCAGCAGTGACTGTGACTTATCTTTTGGCTCATAGTACATGACGTTAACGACTTGAGCGTCATCACCCTTGAGCTTCATGTAGACCGTCGCCGTGCTCTTATAACGGGATCCTGGCTGGTATTCCTTAAACTCAGTCTGCTTGACCTGTCCATCACTGGTTCCCATCAGCAGCGTTCCAGGCATGTCCAGCCGATCAAAAATCAGCGCCTTAATAATTTCTTCACCTGCTGCCAAGCCGATTGTTTGTGAAATGTGCTCACCCACGTCTTTCCAACGTACGTCAGCCAGTTCATGCACCGGCCGATAGATCAGGTGACCTTGGTTGGTAAACATGAACAGATGCGCTAGCGTATTGGTTTCTTGAATCAGCAATGGGTAGTCGTCTTCTCTTAAGCCGTCTTCTTCAACATTCGAGGCCTTAAACGATCGCAGACTGCTGCGCTTGATATAGCCAGCTTTGGAAACCAATACAACCACGTCTTCTTTGGCAACCGTAACCTTGGTATCAATCTCCAGTTTTTGGACCTTGCTTTGAATCTCAGTCCGACGCGGCGTGGCAAATTCTTTTTTGATTGCCCGCATTTCTTGACGCAGTACCTTGGCCAGCTCATTTTCATCGCTTAAAATCAGCTGGAATTCGGCAATCTGATCATTCAGACGCTTTTGCTCATCTTCCAGCGCCGTCACATCGGTATTGGTCAAGCGATACAGCTGCATGGTAACGATGGCTTCGGCCTGCGGATCGTCAAAGCCCAGTGATTCGATCAGATTCTGCTTGGCATCCGCCCGGTTTTTAGAAGCCCGAATCGTTTTGATAACCTGATCCAGCATGCTGAGTGCCTTGATCAATCCTTCAACGATATGAAGCCGTTTTTGTGCCTTAGTCAGATCAAAGCGTGTCCGCCGCATGATGATCTCTTTTTGGAAGCTCAAATAAGACGTCAGGATCTGCTTAAGACCTACCCGCATCGGCCGCTGATTGTCGATGGCCACCATATTGAAGTTATAGTTGATCTGCAAGTCGGTGTTTTTTAGCAGATAGTTCAAGATACCCTCTGCATTGGCGCCGCGCTTCAGCTCAATCGCGATTCTAAGGCCGCTGCGGTCAGTCTCATCCCGTGCCTCAGCAATCCCCTCAACCTTTTTAGCCAGCCTCAGGTCATTGATTCGCTTGACCAGCTGGGCTTTGTTGACTTCATATGGAATCTCAGTGATATTGATCTGCTGCCGACCGCCACGCAGCGTCTCGATACTGGTCTTGGCCCGTACGATGATTCGTCCTCGACCAGTTTCATAGGCCTTTTTAATTCCTTCCTTGCCTTGAATGATTCCACCGGTTGGGAAGTCAGGACCAGGCACGAATTCCATCAGCTTGTCCAGACTGGCCGTGGGATGACTGAGCAGATAGATCAGCGCATCAATCAGTTCACCCAGATTGTGCGTCGGAATTTCGGTGGCATAGCCGGCAGAGATCCCGGTCGCGCCGTTAACCAAAAGATTAGGAATGCGGGCTGGCAAGACAGTCGGCTCTTTTTCGGTATCGTCAAAGTTCAGGGTCATGTCAACCGTGTCTTTATCGATATCTTTGAGCATCAAACCGGCAATCTTGCTTAAGCGGGCTTCAGTATAACGCATGGCAGCTGGTGGATCACCATCCATCGACCCATTGTTGCCGTGCATTTCAATCAATGGATCCCGCAGCTTCCAATCCTGACTCATCCGTACCAACGCCTCATAGATCGAACTGTCGCCGTGAGGGTGGAAGTTACCCATGACGTTACCAACCGACTTGGCAGACTTGCGAAAGCCCTTATCATAGGTGTTGCCATCTTTATTCATGGCAAACAGAATGCGGCGCTGAACCGGCTTAAGGCCATCGCGAATATCCGGCAAGGCCCGTTCTTGAATGATTGACTTGGAATACCGGCCGAAGCGATCGCCCATCAAGTCTTCCAAAGTCATATTTTCGATTTTTGGTTCACTCATTGACTTTCACCTCTTAATTTTGATTCCATGTATTGATCGTCGGGGTTTTAGCCTTTTGCCCCCGACTTTCCATCAGCTGATCGGATTCTTCGTCATCACTCAGCGTAAATTGCACGTTTTCTTCAATCCATTTCCGGCGTGGCGCTACCTTATCACCCATCAAAGTCGTGACACGTTTTTCAGCCAGCTCAGCATCTTCTATCCGCACCCGAATCAGCGTCCGCGTGTCAGGGTTCATTGTGGTTTCCCAAAGCTGGTCGGCATTCATTTCACCAAGCCCCTTGAAACGCTGCAATTGCGCACCGCGAATTTTTTTGGTCATTTGCGTAAGCTGATCATTGGTCCAGGCATACTGAATCTTGGTTTTGGCTCCTTTGCCAGACTGGATGCGATACAGTGGCGGTAAGGCGATGTAGACCTTGCCGGCTTCAATCATTGGGCGCATGTACTTGTAAAAGAACGTCAGCAAAAGGATCTGAATGTGGGCACCATCATCATCAGCATCCGTCATAATGATGATCTTGTCGTAGTTAGAATCGGCAACGTTGAACTCACTGCCAACGCCCGCACCAACCGTGTAGATGATCGTATTAAGCTCTTCGTTTTTCAAGACGTCATCCAGCTTGGCTTTTTCCGTGTTTAAGACCTTGCCGCGTAATGGCAGGATTGCTTGAAACTTCCGATCGCGTCCCTGCTTGGCACTCCCGCCGGCTGAGTCACCTTCAACCAAGAACAGCTCATTTTTAGATGCATCTTTTGACTGGGCCGGCGTCAGCTTGCCGGACAGATTCCGCTCTTTACGACCTTTGCGCTTGGAACCGCGTGATTCATCCCGTGCCTTGCGCGCAGCCTCTCTTGCCTGACGAGCCTTGAGTGCCTTTCTGATCAACTGCTGAGCTTCATCACCATTTTCCATCAGCACGTAGCTTAGCTGATCGCTGACGATTGAGTCAACGATCTTCCGGGCTTCTGGCGTCCCCAACTTGTCTTTGGTCTGTCCTTCAAACTGCAGAATGCGTTCCGGAATTCGAACCGAAACTACTGCTGTCAAGCCTTCGCGAACATCGGATCCTTCCAGATTCTTGTCACGCTCTTTTAACAGACCAACTTTTCTGGCGTAGTCATTGAAAGTCTTGGTCCAGGCGTTGCGAAAACCGGCTTCATGCGTGCCGCCATCTGGAGTGCGCACGTTGTTGACAAAGCTTAAGACGTTTTCTGAATAGCCATCATTGTACTGGGCCGCGACTTCTACCTCAACGCCATCTTGCTTGCCATCAAAGTACATGATCTGACCCAACGTATCCTTGTCTTCGTTGAGATAACCGACAAAATCTTTGATTCCATTTTCAAACTGGAAGATCTCTTCTTTTTCCTGACCCGCCCGCTTATCAGTCAGCGTGATCTTAAGGCCTTTTAACAGGAATGCCGACTCACGCAGCCGTCTTGCCAAAGTATCATAGTTATAGACCGTCGTGGAAAAGATTTTGGGGTCCGGCTTAAAGGTTACCGTTGTTCCGGAACCGGCCCGCGTATTGCCCAACTTTTTCAGCGTACCGACCAGATTGCCGCCATTGACGAATTTTTCTTGATAGCGAACGTGGTCTCTAACGATCGTCAGCGTCAGCTTAGTTGAAAGAGCATTTACGACTGAGGCCCCAACCCCATGCAGCCCACCGGAAGTCTTGTACCCATCCTCTTGACCAAACTTGCCCCCGGCATGCAGCACGGTCATAATGACTTCAGGCGTTGGTTTGCCTGAAGCATGCATTCCTACTGGCATCCCACGACCATGATCCTGGACTGTGATTGAATTGTCAGGTTCGATCGTGACATTGATCTCATCACCAAAGCCAGACAAAGCCTCATCGACTGCATTGTCGACAATTTCGTATACCAAATGGTGCAGGCCATAGGTATCCGTTGAACCGATATACATCCCCGGCCGTTTGCGCACTGCTTCCAGCCCTTTAAGGATTTTAATGGAGGATGCATCATATTGATATTCTTGTTCTGCCAACGAAAGGCCCTCCTCGTGATTTTTTAGTAACGTTTTTTAATATAACTGATTTGACAAAATTTAGCAAAGAATTTTTGCAAACATCTGTGCCCCATTATTTTAACATATCAAAGTAAGGTTGCCGATGCCACTCAATGTGCTATTATAACAATTATGCAATCATTATCGAGGGAGTTTTGAATGATTTATGATTTTTAAAATCTGTTTAATGGCGACCGTTGCCTACCTTTTGGGCTCGATTCCTTGGGGGCTTTGGATTGGTCAGACATTCTACCATAAGGATATTCGCAAGTTCGGCAGTGGTAATATTGGCACGACCAATACCCTGCGTGTTTTGGGACCTAAAGCAGGCGTAACCGTACTGTTTCTTGATATGTTCAAGGGGACCCTGGCAGCCTGTCAACCATACTTCTTTCACTGCAGTCAGACCGTCAACCCACTTTTGATTGGCTTATTTGCTGTTTTGGGGCACACCTGCTCGATTTTTGATCATTTTCATGGTGGCAAGGCTGTTGCAACTAGTGCTGGAATCTTGCTGGCATATAACCCGCTGCTTTTTTTGGTTGCCTGGGTCATTTATTTGACGGTATTATTATTGACCAGCATGGCCAGTGCGGCTGGTATGGTCGGTATTACCGCGATTTTCGTCATTGCCTTATGCATTCACGACTGGGTCTTGGCAGCCATTGCGGGGTTCTTGACGGTGGTAATCATCTGGCTGCACCGCGCCAACATCAAACGCATCTTCAATGGTACCGAATCGCTGGTTCATTTCGGATTAGGCTATCGGCGGCAACAAAAAAGGAATCAAAAATAATTAAGCTTGTGATCGCATCATTTGGCAGCAAAAGCCGAGTTGAATGCGATTTTTATTTTGGGATAATTTGGGCAATCGTTTTCCCAGTACCCCTTGCAAAAACATTGTAAGCGCTTATAATTAGGTGTAACGATTTCCTAAAATCAATCACTAAAACCGAGGTGCTTTTTATGAGTTCATTTAATCAACAAAGTTTTCAGCTTAATGACAAGGTTGCTCTGATCACTGGCGGGGCCAGTGGTCTGGGCCAAAACTATGCAAAGGCGCTGTCGCTTTACGGCGCGAACATTTTCGTCGTTTCAAACTCGCAGCGCGGTTGGGAAGAAACTCGTCAAGCGGTCGAAGAAAATGGACAAAAGATCGGTTTTCTGCAACGTGACATCACTGAACCAGGCTGTGCCGATGAAATCATCGCGCAATGCGTCAAAGAAATGGGTGGCTTGGACATTCTGGTCAATAATGCCGGTATTCAGATTCGCAATGACGTCTTAGCATTCAAGGATACAGATTGGGATAAGGTAATCAATTTAAACCTTAATGCTCTTTATCATATGTCCCAAGCGGCCGCTAAATACATGGCCAAGCAAAAGCATGGCAAAATCATCAATATTGGCTCAATGCAGTCCTACCGCGCTGGTAAATTCATCTTCCCCTACACAGCCGCCAAACATGGCGTGTTGGGTCTGACCAAGGCCTACGCTGATGCCCTCGCAAAGTACAACATTCAAGTCAACGGGCTAGCACCGGGCTACATTTTAACGGATATGACTAAGTCGCTGGCCGAAGATCCAGTCCGGGGACCCGAAATTAAAGAACACATTCCTTCCGGTGAATGGGGACGCCCTGAACAACTAATGGGACCAATGGTATTTTTGGCCAGCTCGGCATCAGATTACGTAACGGGAGTGATGTTGCCGGTCGACGGCGGTTATCTGCTGCGCTGACAAAATTAACTTAAATTGCAAGGTAAACACATTATTATATAAATCAACAGCGATCGACTACGTAGAATTACACCCATCGACCGCTGTTTTTAATTTTAATAAGAATGTTGAATGTTGTTAGAATGGCTGAATGGCAAAAGCATAGTCTTCATGCTTGCCAGGTGCCAGGCGACTCATCACCTGCTTGTCTTCAAGTCTGCCATCACTATGAATACTGTCGGCAATCCCCCACCATGGCTCCACGCACACCAGATTGGCCTTAGCAGGATATGGCGACCAAACGCCAACAAACGGAGCGCCATTTACCTGCACGTGAACCCCATGACCGGTTTGCGGTTCCGTCAGCGTGGCCGTAAATGGCATGCCTTTGGTTGCAAAAATCAAGGCATCCTCAGCAAACAGTTCATGATCAAGCGCGATCGGCTGTTGCATGTGCAGAACTTCTGGATGTTCCAGGTCATTAAATGGACCAGGCGCTACCAGCTTAACCTGTTGATAGTCAATCGCCGGCGAAACGCTAAACTGAGTCGTTTCAAAACTGCCCTGTTCATCAACTGGTACGTTAAAACCAGGGTGAGCACCCAAGGCATAAATCAGCGTCTTATCATTGCTTGGATTTTCAACGCGATAGCTGACCAGCAAACGATCCTCATCCAGCTGGTAGGCAACCGTTAAGACAAAGGCAAACGGGAAGGCTGCCCGCGTTTTTTCATCATCGCGCAGCTCAAAGACAACCTTATCGCTGTCTTGTTCCACGATCTGAAACTCCCGATCGCGGGCAAAGCCATGCTGCGTCTGATGATAGATTTTGCCTTGATACTTATACTGATCATCTTTGAGCCGGCCGACAAATGGAAACAGAACCGGTGCCTGCCGTTTCCAAGAAGCTGGGTCGCCCTGCCACAAATATTCCAATCCCTCTGCATTGCGTTTAATGCTGTGCATCTGCGCGCCCAATGGATCAATTTGAACCGTCAGCTGTTCGTTTTCAATCTGAATCATCTCTCGTCATCCTTTCAAACTCTCAACGGACAATGGTATATGCCAAAAGCCCTCTAATCTGCACAATAACAGATTGAGAGGGCTTTCGCAAGTCTATCTTTTAATTTTGGACTGATTCTTCGTAATCACCATTAGGACAAACGATCTGCTTGCCCTTCTTGACCTTCTTTTCAATCAAGAAATGACCGTCTTTTGGACAGTTGCGGCCAATTGGCTTGTCCCATGAAACGAAATCACATTCCGGATAGCGCGAACAGCCATAAAAGACCCGATTCTTCTTAGACTTGCGCTCAACCACGTTCCCTTGTCCACACTTAGGACAGGTTACGCCGATATCTTTAACAATTGCCTTGGTATTGCGACAGTTCGGAAAGCGCGAGCAGGCATGAAACTTACCATAGCGTCCCATTTTAACGACCATTGGCGCACCACAGATCTCACAATTGCTGCCAGCCAGTTCATCATGCATCTCGATTTTGGCAACCTGTTCCTCGGCAGCTTGAACTTCCTTAGAGAATGGCTGATAGAACTTGTCAACCACCTTGACCCAGTTTTCCTTGCCCTCTTCAATACGGTCCAAGTCATCTTCAACCTCGGCCGTAAACTTGACATTAACGATTTCTGGGAACTGCTTAACAATGATTTGGTTGACGATCTCGCCCAGCTCAGTCGGTTCAAAGTGACGCGATACCAACCGAACATAGTAGCGGCGCTGAATCGTATCCAGCGTTGGCGCGTACGTGGAAGGACGGCCAACCCCATTTTCTTCCAGCGTCTTGATCAAGGCTGCTTCCGTATAGCGAGCAGGCGGCTGCGTGAAGTGCTGGGCTGGGTCATCGCTGATCATTTGGACCTGATCGCCTTGACTCAGATCTGGCAAAACATTGTCTTTTTCCTGACCGCGCTTGTAAACCTTAGTAAAGCCGTCAAACTTAACCTTGGATCCGTTGGCATGGAAATCGACCCCGTTTTGACTTAGTGAAACAGCCATCGTATCAATAACCTGTGGCGTCATCTGGCTGGCCACGAACCGACTCCAGATCAGACTGTAGAGTTTAAACTGATCAGCCGTCAGATACTGTTTCATCTCCGCGGGCGTACGATTGACCGAAGTTGGCCGAATCGCTTCGTGCGCGTCTTGGGCCCCTTCTGGCAACTTGCCTTTAACTGGCTTGATTGCGGCATATTGCTCCCCATAGTTTTCATGAATAAACTGGGAGGCTTCCTGCTTGGCGATTGAAGCAATCCGTGTTGAGTCGGTACGCATGTAGGTAATCAGACCGACCGCGCTGCCGTGACCGAGCGTAATCCCTTCATACAGCTGTTGGGCGGCCATCATCGTCTTGCGCGTGCGGAAATTGAGACGACGGTTGGCATCCTGCTGCATGGTGGAAGTAGTATATGGCGGCTGTGGCATCCGCTTGCGTTCTTTACGAACAACGTCATCAATCGTAAATGGCGTCTGACGATCAATCTTGGCCAATACTTTTTGAACGGCTTCGTTATTAGGCAGCGCAACTTTTTTGCCGTTTTCGCCATAAAAAGATGCCGCAAATTCGTCACGGCCTTTTTTGAACCGACCATCAATCGTCCAGTATTCTTCGGGCTTAAAATTGCGAATCGCCTGTTCTCTTTGAATGATCAGGTATAGAGCGACCGATTGCACGCGTCCGGCAGACAATCCCTTTTTGACCTTTTTCCAAAGAATCGGGCTGATTGAATAACCTACCAGACGATCCAAAACCCGCCGTGCCTGTTGCGCGTCAACCAGGTCCATGTTGATTTCACGTGGTTCCTTAAAGGCTTCCTTAACGGCGTCTTTGGTAATTTCGTTAAAGGTAACCCGGTTCTTATCTTTAGTGTCCAGCTTTAAAAGGTTGGCAACGTGCCAGGCAATCGCTTCCCCTTCTCGGTCCGGGTCAGATGCCAGATAGACGGCTTTGGCCTGTTTGGCATCCTTGCGCAGTTCCTTGATCACGTCACCCTTGCCACGAATCGAGATGTAGTCAGGCTGGTAGTTGTTTTCAATGTCAACCCCCATCCGACTCTTTGGGAGATCGCGAACATGTCCTAGACTGGCAACGACTTTATAGGTCCGCCCCAGATACTTGCCAATCGTTTTAGCTTTGGAAGGCGATTCGACGATCACCAGTTTTTTCTTGGTCTTAGGCCGTTTGGCAGTCGTTTTCTTAGTTGTTTTAGTGGCCGTTTTTGTAGTTTTAGTCTTGGCCGAAGTTGTTTTAGTAGTTGATTTTACAGTTTTAGTTGCCATCATCAGGCTCCTATCATGATGAATTTGATCGGTTTTACCTTCTATACTATTATATAGCTTCTTGTACGGTCAAACCCGTCTGTCTAATTTTGTTCAATTTTAACCATAATGAACCGATCAGATAGACCTCAATTAATCCAAAAAAGAAAATGGTCTAACTAGCGTACCAATATAATCGAGTTTATTAAAAAAATCAAGGCAACGATAAAATCATTTTACCGAAAAAATAATTCAAAAATTAATGCCGGGATTTTTGGTGTCAGATTAAACTTTTGGCATATAGCAATATATGAGGAGGGAAGAACGATGCATCTGCGTGAATTTATCCTAAAACTGAGTCTGTGCAGCTGCTTGAGCCGGCGCATGAAATATCGAATTTTGATGGCCGGGCTTCAGCAAAAGCAGATTACCAATCTGGCTAAATTGACTGATCACTTGAATATCACTTTTAGTAAACGAATGCAGTGGTTTGACGAATGGTCTAGTCATGAACTGCATTACCAAACTGAGCAAAACCTGCCAATACCGTTCATAACACCGCTTGATGCGCTCTATCCACGGCGTCTGCGGGAAATTTATGATCCGCCATTGGTCCTGTATTATCATGGTAATCTAAAACTATTGCAGTACCCTTGCCTAGCCGTGGTTGGATCAAGAAACGCCACTCCATATGGTGAACGAGCGATTAATCAATTATTGCCAGGCGTTATCAGCAGTCAAGCCGCAATCGTCAGTGGTCTGGCCAAAGGCATTGACGGCTTGGCTCACCAGATTACGCTGCTGGATGGTGGGGCTGCAATTGCCGTGATTGGCACCGGTCTGGATGGCAGCTATCCACGCTGCAACGCGGCCTTACAACAACAAATCGCACAGTATGGACTTTTACTAACCGAATATCCGCTTGCAACCACGCCCTACCCGAGCAATTTTCCCGAACGCAATCGGATCATTGCCGGTTTGTGTCATGCCTGTCTGGTGATTGAAGGCAGTCGACGCAGTGGCAGTCTGATCACGGCCAACCTGGCGCTGCAGGATAATCGCAATGTTGGCGCAGTTCCTGGACCAATCGATTCACCAATGTCGCTTGGAACCAACGAATTGATTGCTGCTGGGGCACGACCGATTCTATGCAGTCAGGACATCTTAGAAGAACTGCCTGCCTGGCTGTTTTCAGCAAAATAATGCAAAAAGGCACCGGCTCAAGTTCCGCAAACTCAAGCCGGTGCTGTTCATTTGACTTAGTGCTTAGCTGCTAATGCAGATATTTCTGAACTGGGGAAAACGAGTGCCGATGAATTGGGCAAGGTCCCAGTTCTGCCAGCCCTTGTAAATGCTGCTTGGTGCCGTAGCCCATATTTTCAGCAAAGCCATAGCCCGGATAGAGCCGATCGTAATCACGCATCAAATGGTCACGATATTCTTTGGCGACGATACTGGCAGCTGCGACACTAATACTTTTTTGATCACCTTTAATCAAGGTCGTCTGCGGAATATCAACTGCTAGCGGCACGGCATCGACAATCAGGTGAGAAGGTCGATGCGCCAAGGAATTCACGCTTCGAATCATCGCTTGTTGGGTAGCCGCGTAGATGTTGAGCTGATCGATAACCGTACATGGATTAACGGCAATGCTGACCTCCAAGGCTTCATTGACAATCTGCAGATACAGCTGCTCGCGCTCATGCCTGGTCAGCTGCTTAGAATCCGTAACTCCTACCAGATCAAAATCAGGTTTAAGAATCACGGCACATGTTACTACCGGACCAGCCAGCGGACCACGCCCAACCTCATCGATACCAGCGATGTATTGATGTCCTTTTTGCCACAACTCATTTTCATAGTAAAAACGCTTCTTAAATGCCGCATAACTGGCTGCCTGCCGCTCCAATCGGCGTTTCAACTGGATCAGCGCGGCTTGGACGCCTTTGCGCTCATCTCGCTGTAGTGACTGGACAAACGGATCATCAAACGTTGTCGCGTCCTTTAAACGGTCCTTGATTTCTTTGATACTCAGCTTATTCATTGCGACCCTCGGCGTTAATATCAGCTGGTTTTTCCAATGAAATCGTGCCCAGCTTACCCTTGCGCAAATCAAAGATCAGCCGCTCACTGCCGCGGTCGTAGTCATCACGAAAGCCCATCTTCTTAGTAATCGTCAGCAGCAGATCCGGATCAGTTACGCTTTCGTCCACATCAGCATCCGTCAGGTGATAGCGCTGCTTCAGCTCAGTCAGCCGATTGGCGCGTAGATACTGGAGGGCAAACAGCGCAACGTCATCCTTGGCAAACAGACTGTCCTTGATCGCGCCAGAAAGTGCCAGCATTAAGCCTTCCTTTTCAGTCGCAAACTTATGCCACAAAACACCTGGCGTATCCAACAGCTCCAGTTCGGCGGATGAGCGCAACCACTGCTGACCAGTTGTCACCCCGGGACGATTACCGGTTGCAGCCACGTTTTTCTTGACCAGGTGATTTAAAAGCGTTGATTTACCAACGTTGGGCACGCCGACACACATCGCCCGAATAGCCCGTTTTTTCATTCCCTTAGCCTGCTCGTTTGCCAGTTTTTCAGCCAATACCTGCTTAGCCGCGCTGGTAACCGTCTTGGCAACGCTGCGGGCGCGCGAGTCCAATGCCAGTACCGGCTGCCCATGATCCTTAAAGTACTGGAGCCATGCTTTGGTAACTTCCGGATCGGCCAAATCGGTTTTCGTTAAAATCAAAAGACGCGGCTTGTCGCCAGCTGCCAGGTCCACTTCAGGGTTTTGCGAGGAATAAGGCACCCGCGCGTCAACCAGTTCAAATACGATATCGACCAAAGGCATCTGTTCTCTGATCTGGCGCAATGCTTTAGCCATGTGACCAGGGAACCATTGAATTGTTGCCATTTTAGTTCCTCCTAAATTCTAATTCATTTTTTCTAGATAGAGTTGCCAGGCATCGTCAAAAATCGTCATTCCTGGCAGATAATCGGCATTTTCTTCCAAATAATGAGATATTTCATCAAAGTCTTGGGACTGCTTAGGAAATGTTGAGTCCAAAAAAGCATTGTTGGCAAACTGTTCAACCTCAGTAGGCTGATTGGGCTGCCTTAAGGTCATCAAAAAATGATAGAAGCTTTCACGAAACATCTGTCTCCCCCCTGTTAGTTATCCTGCGGCACGGTAATCAAAAATTTAAATTCCCCATCAGCCATGTTGATCTCATCGGCCTGCGCATGTACCGCCTTATTCTTGGTGTACTTGTTCAGATCCAGCAAAATCGTCTTTTTCTTTTGGTTGATATAGACCCAGTTTGGCAACTGATAGTTCTTTTTGATATAGCCCATGACGAACCCAATTGGCAGGTTAAGCCGCCCAACTGCCAGTCCCTTGGCTTTCAACAAAATATTGCCCTCGCTGGTTTTAACTGGGATGCAGTTCATCGAGTATTGCACGTTGACCCCCAAAAACTTGGCGTGCCCGATCACCGTTGCGTACTGATTGCCAACGATAAAGCGATACTGCGGTTTTTTAGACTTTTTCTGAATTTTCTTAATGTAGCTGTTAGCTAAAGCATTGACCTGTTTTTGATTTAAAACCAGTTCTAGTGACGTATCGCTGGCTTTAGGAGCCGCGGTTTCAGCTGGCGTTTTTACCGGCGCACTGGCCAAATGCATAACCGCCAACAGCGAGCCGATTAAGACGATTACCAAAACCCAAAAAGCAGCCTTCCAGCCATTGTATTGTTTTTTAATTTTGTCTTCCATATTCATTCAAATCATCCTACTTTTGCTGATATTCCCAGTCATCGTGTTGCAGCATCACCTTATACAAAGCATTGGTCATCTGATCATAACCTTTGCTGTTAGGGTGAAAATTATCTTCAGTTGAAATGTAGTTGTTTAGATTATGCGTATCGTTGTTCATAATCGCAATGACCTGCTTTTGAGTAACCTGATCGCTGTTGGCTTTTTGGGCCTGCTGTGAAAGTTTTTGCCGCTGCTTAACCGTTTTATATTGCCCATATGACATTAAATGATTAATATCAACAAAATAGGACGGACCATATTGTGCCACGGTCTGTTGCGTAATTTGATTCCATTTGGCGACTGATTCATTGATAACCGAGACGTCTGGGAAATAAGTATAGACCGGATCATAAATACTATACATAAAAATCGGTGCGGTAGCATTCTGTTTGCGAACCGCGGTCAGCAATTCGTTTAGCTTTTGCTGATAGGTCGTGCCTGCCTGCTCAATATTGCTCTCGATCTTATTGGTTGAGTTGCTCAGCAGATTGCTCTCCAACTTCTGCATCAAATCATTGCCGCCAACCGTCATCACAATCACATCGGCTTTTTTTAGATTGGCCCGCATTTCAGGCTGTTCGTTAAGCCGCTTGAGCATCTGGTCGGACCGATCGCCAGTTACCCCATAATTATACATGGTGACACGATTATGATAGTGTTTTTGCAGTTTGTTTTTAATCCGACCAACATAGCCTTGTTCGTTTTTATCATCGCCTTGACCATGCGTCAGCGAGTCCCCAATTGCGACCAGCGTCACACGCTTTTTTATGACCCGATCTTTTTGTGACGTCTGCTTAACCGTTGTTGGTGCTGAATGCTGCTGATGATACCAGTAACCACTCCCGCCGGCAACCGCCAAAACGATACCGATCAACAACAGCAAGCCTTTTTTGCCGCGCAGCATAACATTACCTCTCACTAAAAAAATTCTTAAAGCCAATTAAGATACATAAGAAGTATTATAGTGCATTTTGTCATGCTACCGCAAACTCGGAAGCGGATCCAACTGTCAATAATTTATGGATTGATTGTTCCAAAAAGAGTACAAAAAATACGGTTGACGACTTAATAAGCCGCAACCGCATATTCAGCAACTGCTTAAATCGATTATAGATTACGGTGGAAGAAGAACTTCTCAATCCAGCGACTATCCTTACGCAGCCTTACGTAGGCAATCACCGCAAAAATCAAGGCCCCGATGAAATCCGCGCACAAATCTCCCATCGTATCCATCAAGGCAGCCCGTCCCATCAGCAAATGACCATCTTTCATGTAGCGCTGTAGATTCATGCCAAACGAGTCGCAGGTGAATTCGTAAAATTCCCATAAAACGCCGCAAAAAACCGCAAACGCTGTCGCATACATACTGATAAAAAACGGTGGAATATGCTTAATCCCCTCATTAGGAATCAAACCACCAAAAGCCGACAACGCGAAGCCAGCCAGCAGTGCACCGCTGATTAGATGAAGGCCCTTGTCCCAGTACGGAATGCTATAAAAATGATAAATCGTCCCCAGATAGATTGCCCCATAGATAAACATCAAAAACAGGCTATAGAGCAGCGGTGGCAGATAAACCTTTAATTTAAGCGCCAAAAACTTAGGCAGCATGACGATCAACAGGCCAGCCACGATCTCAATATCCAGAAACCAGGCCGCTCCCGCAGCTTTAGTGGTTGTCGCCGTCAAAGCCGTTTTGGTCGTAAGCGCCAACGAGATCAGCATTGAAAGCACGATGAACCACAAAAAAACATTGAGCGCTTTTTCACTGATGTTTGAACCGTTTTTCATCATTGTCACTTCCTTTTATTTGAGTGTGCTGAACGATCATTGCTATAATCAGAGTGGAAAACTCGATTAAAGGAGCGGTAAATGATGGTCAAACAAGCACTCATTGTTTATTATTCTCAATTCAATAATACCACTAAACTTGCTAAATTAATTCAAGATGCGACTAAGGCTCCCGCATTGCGTCTGCACGTAGCCGACAGCGTCTATCCAAATAATATGGAAGCTACTGGTCGAATCTATCAAAAGCAGATAACGCAACACCAGCTCCCCACACTCACCAATTCCTTACCTAAACTGAATCAATATGATGTTATTCTGGTCGGTGGCCCAGTCTGGAACGGCAACGTAGCGGCACCAGTGATTGAGTTTTTGAGAACCATTCAAGGATATCAAGGTTTGATTGCGCCATTTTCGACTGCCTGGAGTGATTCTGACCATTATCAAAAAAATTTCGTTAAATGGGCTGGTCGGCTGCAGGTCACTGATGGCTTTCACATCACGACTCACGGTTCCCATCTGTTCAAAGCAAATAATCTGGCGGCCTGGCTGCGCAAATTATAATAAAAAAACGCTGTCGTCGACTCATCAAAAGCCTGCGACAGCATTTTTTTGTGGCCTTTTCAGCCTGCTCTTTAAAAGACAAAGTTGATCAGCAGCATGTAACAAAGCGTCCCCATGATCAAGGTTAAAAACAGACTATGCTTCCATAAATGTACGATCACCGTCACCACACCAGCAATGACTTCCGGTAGGCCATGCGTCCCGCCAAGCCAATTGACGTTGCGGTAACAGTATACGACTAACATCCCCATGATCGCGGCCGGTAAAAACTTGCCCAGTCCCGTTACGAAATCAGGCGTGGCAGCTTCCGTTCTAAAAAGCAGAAATGGCGTTAACCGGGTGGCAAAGTTTGCCAGCGCGGCTAAAGCAATGCAGATGATCTGCTCAGTCAGCGTCATTTTTATATCCCCCTTTTTCTCGGCGCCAGTAGATAATCGCATATTCAACTACCAAAACCAGCAAGGTCGCTACCAGAAAGTACGTCTTGCCAAACACCAAAAGGCAGGCAATCGTCACAATCACGCCGCTGGTTGAACTGAGATGGTCCTTTTCCTTTTGAAACTGATCAACAGCCAGGGCGATAAACAGCGCCGTCATAACAAAATCCATTCCGGGAATCTGTTTGCCGACCAAACTGCCCAGCGCGCCGCCTAAAAAAGCGCCCAAGATCCAGTAGCTGTGATCAAACAGCGAAATCAGCGTGTAGACTGAGTAGCGATTATATTCTTTAGGAATCGATAGACTATAGTTGACGACAAAAGTCTCATCGGTCAAGCCATAGATCAAAAAGAACTTGCGCCAGCCCGCACCACGATACTTTTTCAGCATTGAAAGGCCATAAAAGAACTGTCGAAAGCCAACAACCAAAGTTATCAAAACAACGTTGCCCGGCAGAAAGCTCTGAACCAGCATGGAAGCCAGGATAAATTCAACGGAGCCCCCATATACTACCGCTGCCATTATCGTGGGAAACCAAAAGCCAAAGCCCAGGTTGTGCATGTATAATCCGTAGCCGGTTCCTAAGATAACATAACCGAAAAAGATCGGTAACGAACTGTTAAAAGCAAAGCGCACGGTTTCTTGGCGCGTTGCCGGTGGTGATGCTTGCATATTTTTCTCTCCCCTGTGAATATGTGGTTACAAAGATTAATTGTAACGCAAGCCACCATTGATTAATAGAGCCTTTTTGTCTTCAATACATTTTATGCATTATTGCCAAACTGACGTCAACATGATTATGCCAGCAAGATACGGTTGTTGCCTGATTTTGATCAAGCAAGCCAGCAATCCGCAGCATTAACCGCAGACATTAGTGGGAGATTTTTGATTTCGGCACTGCTACAAGATCAGATTGATACTGTCAGGAAGCGAACTAGCGATAAGGCAGCCAACGATCCAGTTCCCGTCGCTTTTTCATTTGTTCCTGGCGCCACTGATGCCAACTGCTGCTGGCCTGGCTAACATGTTCAATCAGTTCACGATCGATTTTTTCACGGTATTCCGCTACTGGTTTGGTATAAAGTTTGCCATTTTTATCAAACTGATACCCGCCCCACATATGCTGACTGATTGGATCAAGCAGAATCGATTGCACATAGCGAACGCGACCAATTGCGTGATGCAGATCAGTATAACCCAGCGTTACGATGTCCAAAGAGTCGACGTAATTATTGATCTTATTGCGCAAAACCGCTGCCTGGGCTTTCTGCTGATTATCAAGCAGCCAGTAGACGTTGGGACCCTCGTAAAGCCAGGCTTCGTTTAGACTGGTTGGGTAGATGCAATTGGCAAGGGCATACTGGGCATTGATTGCACCTAGCGAATGACCATAAATATAGTAATGCGCCGTTAAATCCTGCTGCATCAAATGGTTCAACAAACCTGCTGCCGACTTGAGCTGGGAAGGAATCTCGCCAACACGATGCTCAACGATTAAGCGACCAATCGGCAGATTAGTGGCCAGCCACTCATTAGACCAAGTCGTTGGGTTACCATGTCTTAAGCCAGATGACCCCCGAAAAAGCACCGTTATCTCATTATGGTCTTGATGATGGTTGACGATAATTGTCCCTCGCAGACCATCCTGCTTATAAAATGCTCGTTTAACACGGCCAATTCGCTTACCATTAGATAATCTGACATGGTCGCCAACACCTAATGGCTGATATTCCAAACCGGCCAGTTCAACTCGTTGCTGATCCGTTAACTGAGCGTTTGCATCCATTCTTTCACCTCAAAATAAAAAACGACTTCAATGATCGGTATGACCTATTGAGTCGATTTTATCATACTTATTTACTTTTCTTGAATTGGCATTTCGTAGACGTATGAGGTTTCTTCAGGACGATAAACGCCATGCAGAGTTCCCACGCGCGTAAAGCCGTACTTTTCAATCAGATGCTGCATTGGCTGGTTGTCTTCGTGAGTATCGATCCGCAGTGACTTGATGCCCTTTGGATTCTCCTTAACGTAGTCGATTACGTTTTTAAATAAACCGGAAGCGTAGCCATTGCCGGCATGGTCAGAGTGAATGGCAACTCGGTGAATAACCAGGTAGTCATCAGTATCAACGAGCCATTTGCCATCCAATTCATCGTAAGAATGGTCAGGCGCCGTTACGATTGCAAAAGCTCCCACCGTTTCATGATCGTCGGAATGTACCAGGTATGCAAAGCCATGTTCGATATCTTCTTGGATATGTTCAACGTTTGGATAATCGCCTTGCCATTGATCAATTCCACTTTCCGCCAACTGATTGCGGCCATCACGCAGAATTTCGACAATGCGGTCCAGATCCTTCATTTCGGCTTTTTCAATATGCATAGCACAACCTTCTTTCCTTAAAATATCAAGCGTTAATCAATTTAACATATTTTGCAGAAAATTGACAACAAAATGGTCAAATTCACCAAAGCGACTTAGAATAACATCATCAACATTGATACGAGGCGAACATTTTGAAATATAAATTCTGGCTTAAAATTATGCTGACAATCTGTCTGATGATGACCATTGTTTCATCGGTCAAAGCAGCCGCACTGAATTCTCAAAAATACGTTCAGTCAACCACGCCAACCTTTTTCTTTCATGGCTGGGGCAGCGGGGCGCATGCCGAACGACACATGGCTCAAGCCGCGATTGATGCCGGCGTTACCAAAACCGTCATCGTGGCCAATGTCGCGCAAAACGGTACGGTCGAGCTGGAAGGCAAGATTCCCCACGGCGCGATCAACCCAATCATTGAAGTCAACCTGATCGATAATGAGAACTCAAACTACACTACGGATGGTCATTACGTTGCCGCGGCCATCCAAAAAGTGTGCCAAACCTATCATTTTAAAAAATATCAGGTTGAAGCGCATTCCATGGGCAACATGGCGTTTCTTTATTGTCTGCTGCAAAACGCCAATAATTCTAAGTTTCCTAAGCTGCAAAAAGAAGTCGCCATGGCGGGTACCTTTGATGGCGTGATTGGCTGGAATCAACCCGCTAACCTGCAGTATAACGAGCAGACCGGCGAAGCCACGCCAGCCACTAAATCCTATCAGAAACTCAAAAAACTGCGCCGTACCTATCCCACCACCGCCCGTGTCTTAAACATCTATGGCGATCTAGGCGATGGCACCGACAGTCAGGTAGACAACAAATCATCCAAAGCCTTGAAGTACCTGGTCGTTGGTCGGGCCAAATCATATCAGGAACAGCGCATCACGGGGGCCAATGCCAAACATGAGCTTTTGCACCGCAATCCACAAGTCGACGCAATCTTGATCAAGTTTTTATGGGGCAAATAAGCAGCGCGGCATCACAAGGAATGACGATGCGACCGTCAACTAAATTTTGAATACTCTTGGCCGCAATCCTGAGCGCATCAAGGTGCAGATATTGCTCAACTTGACCTTGTTTCAAACTGTCATACGGCCATCCACCAAACCCAGCTGTTGTGATTCAGTCAAGTAGTTCGGCATTCCACGATAACTGGAGAAAGTGCTCACGACTGAGTACGATGGCAGCCATAAGTCCCATCGAACCCATAATCGATCACCAGCTGTCAGCACGCCTAACGCAATCGGGCAGTTTTAGACAAATTAGGTATTATTGACTAGAAGAAAAAATGCACCCATTAAAACATTCCAAGTTGGGTGCATAAAACATATGAAAGAAATATCATTACCTACAATCAATGAAAAATTGATGTATAGTAGGTAAAATTTCGTGTATATCAAATTAGGAACCCCTAACTTTACCTACAAACGGCCGAAAAAATAAAAATAGTAGGTAAATTACAGTTATGGTTTAGACCGTTCAGCCGTAAAATATGCGAGATTACCTACGATCAGCCCCAAAATTCGCTAAAGTAGGTAATTTTCACGAAAACGATTATACAGCTACCTACTATCGGCTAAAAAATTCAAAATCGAAGGTAAAGCAGTCGCGAATCTTCCCCCTCTAGATCGAACAGTATTGACACGTCGCGTAATCTGTCAATTATCTGCCTAACCGAGCCGACAGAAACAATAACAGCCGAGTGGAACATTCATGATCCTAAATCCGGTTTCCTGTAAAGTCAACGCACAATCAAGAATGAAGCGCTGTTCCATCAAGAATGCCATTAGCCGCCCTGACGAATGTACATCCATAATCAAATCCCGGGTAATACCGTGCTGCTCGTAAAAACAGCTATGGCGATCTGACTACTTTAAACTGCTTAATGCGGTATCGATTGGCTGGCTGCCATCGTGCATCATGATCACCTTGCCAATCGTATTTGAATGTTCAAGGGTTTTTACTAATACGGCAGCAACATCAGGAATCGCGTTATGTCCTGAATTGCCATCATTCAAAGCAACCATCCCCGTAGCTGGACGTTCATCCAAGATTCCCGCCTGGATAATCGTCCAATCCAATCCCGGATGATCAATCAGCCAGCGATCCGCATAGAACTTGGCGATATTATAATCAGTAATGGCTTTTAAGGCCGGAATCTCCGCCCATTTATCCTGTTCAAGCGCGAACGCAGAGCTCAGCTGAATGAAGCGTTTGATGCCATTTTGCCGGCTTGCTTCTGCCAGTTTGACGCTGCCGTTTAGATCAACCTGCAGCAGATCCTTGCCACGAGATCCCGCTGTAAAAATTACCGCGTCAACTTTGCCTAATGCTTCTTGCAACTCGGTAACGGAGGCGTGCAGATCTAGTTTCACTTTTAACACGTCCGATTGATTGATCTTTTCTAGCTGACGAGCCCCTGCGACTACTTCATGACCTGCTTTTTGGAGCTCGGTAACTACCGCTTGCCCCACTCGTCCCGTAGCTCCAGCGACAAAAACTTTCATTTTAATCTCCTTTCAGCTGCACTAGTGATTTACTATCTACTCTATGCTAACTTTTTGTAAGCAAAAAAACAAATTTTCAGTCTTCCAACAGCCAATTCCGTTCTATCATTCTTAAAGGCGTCAGTGATTGGTCGTTTATCGCTGCGGAATAGTTGCAAACCATCGCTAATCCGGCTGTAGAACAGTGACAGTCGGATTAGTTTGACTGATGGCCACTTGCTTGAGCACCCGCTGCGTCATTTGAAAATAATTCTTATAAAGCGCCGTGTAACGTCCCGTATTCTTATCAACGAGCCATGGCTTATGACGACCGCAATAGTGCAGAATTACCGTATGTTTGATGACCCAGTCCAGCGTCCACTCGCCAAAGCTGATCGTCTCATAGGTCTGGCCTTTACGGGCATCAAAATTATAAAGCTGATCGGGAACCGTTTTGATATCCTTGCCATATAACGCATTCAACACGTCCTGGTCAGGCAGCAGCAAGACGTGTTCGCGGATGTATTCGTAGATGTCTTCGGCATGAACTCGCTGCCGAATCAGATCCAGGTTCATCAATAACACTCCGGAATTATAATAGCCATCCGCGTCAAAATTCTGCAGCCGAATCTTATTGATGACTTCTGTTGTGCCAGTTAAGCCGGTGTGAATTGCCGAAGCATACAGGTAGCCATCTAAATCAGTATCATAAAGCGATCCAACATCATTAATGCACAATACGTCGGCATCTAAATATAGAATGCGGTGCAGCTGTTTTGGCAGGTATTGATGAGCCAGCAGACGATAATAGATGGTCTTAGGATAGCGGTCGGTAACCGGTGCCTGGTCAAATTCCTCGTCTTTAATCACAATTGGATGATAATGCATTCCCCATAGCTCGCAGATTTGCTTGATTTCCTTGGTATGGGCCAGTTTTTGTGATTGAATCACATACACGTCAATCTGGCGCGATTGGGAATTGAGTCGGATCGAATTTAGGACCGTCAGCATTTGACGCCAAAATCGATCATCAATTGAAAACAATAGATTCAAAATGTTCACTCCTCATAACAGCTATTAGTTCCATTTTAGATGACCAGACAGATTTTGCACGAAGCAAATACTGTAAAACGTTTCTTAGACCAATTTAACAGCTGACCAATCTCGTTGCCTCAATTCAAGGTTCTACTTGTCAAACCGTTTAAATTGGCTTACGATCGAATGGTGACAATTGCGATTTTATTATTTATTTAAGAGGGAAAAATTTATGGAACAAGCAGCACAATTGGAGGCCATCAAACGCTATACCATTCAAAAGCTGGGCAGCGACAGTACCGGTCATGGTCTTGACCATATCATGCGCGTGGTACGGATGACCAAAAAGCTGATCGAAACCGAGGCTGCCAATGAGTTTATTGCCGTTGCCGCGGCCTACCTTCATGATACGATTGATGAAAAACTGGTAATCAGCGTGCAGGAAGCCGAAGAAGAATTAGAGGATTTTTTGCGACGCATTGATCTAACTAATGAACAGATTCAAGCAATCATGGATATCATTTCCAATATGTCATTTGCCGATACGCTGGGCGATGCACGACCAACCTTATCGCGCGAAGGACGGATCGTGCAGGATGCCGACTGGCTGGATGGTCTGGGCAGTATTGGTATTACGCGAGCTGTTTATTACGGTGGCAGCCATGGCGAGCGCATCTATGACCCGCTGATCAAGCCGCGTGAACACATGAATCGTGAAGAATACCGCACGGAACGCGATGAGACTGTCATTAATCATTTTTACGAAAAACTGCTGAAGATCAAAGACATGCTAAATACAGAAACGGCTCGCAAAATTGCCGCTCATCGTCAGCAGATCATGGAAGACTTTTTAAATGAGTTTTTCTTGGAATGGGATGCCAAAGCCTAATTTACAAACTAAAAGCCAAGCTGCCGGATCCGGTGCTTGGCTTTTTGATTGGACGGTTAATTTTCCCGTCTCTATATAAACATTAAGCTTTTTGAGCTACTACCGTTTCTTCTTGCCCCAGTACTGGAATAGATCGGTTCTTAAGGCACCATTGTAAAGCTTACGGCGTTTGGTAGCTTTTTGGCCATAGTAGGTTTCAAACTCTAAATCGGCCGTCAAGATATACTTGCTCCAAGTCGTCATTGGCCGATAGATCTCGCCCATCTGCCGATACAGCTCACGCACTGATTCTTGATCGCTCAAACGCTCACCATATGGCGGGTTGGCTACAATAACGCCATTAATCTTGTCAGTGTGCCAATCCTTGACTGCCAGTTGCTTAAACGTGATGTCATGCGTCAAGCCGGCTGCCTGACAGTTTTTCTGAGCAATATCGATCATATTCTGGTCAATATCGTAGCCATGAATATCTAATTCGATATCATAATCGGCCTTGGCGTCAGCCTCATCGCGCACGTCATCGCTCAGATTTTTGGGCATCAGATTGACCCAGCGCTCACATTGAAAGTCGCGATTGATGCCGGGAGCAATATTATGACCAAGCAAAGCGGCCTCGATTGGAATCGTTCCTGAACCACAAACGGGATCAACGAACGGATTATCTGGGAACCAGTGGGCAAGCATCACCAGAGCCGCTGCCATGTTTTCTTTTAATGGTGCGCCCCCCTTACCCTTGCGATAGCCGCGCTTGAACAGGCTGGGGCCAGTCGTGTCAAGCGTTAACAGTACGTGATCCTTATTGATAGCAACTTCCAGCGGATAGGTCGCCCCGGTTTCACTCAGCCGCGTCCGTCGATGATAAACGGTACTCAAACGGTCAACGATTGCTTTTTTGACGATTGCCTGTACGCTGGGAACATTATGCAGCTGTGAGTGATGACTCTTGCCCTCAACCGGAAAAGCCGCGTCAATTGGCAACAAATCTTCCCATGGCAATGCCTTGGTCTGTTCAAACAAGCTATCAAAATCAGTTGCGTCAAATTCACCAACGATAATCTTAACCCGATCAGCCGTCCGCAGCCATAAATTAGCCACCATGATATCGCGCAGATCGCCTTCAAAACGCACCCGGCCATTTTCGACCTGCGTTTCATAGCCCAGTGCTCGCAGCTCCTTGCCTACCAAGGCTTCAATCCCGGCTGCCGCAGTAGCTATCAAATGAAATTTTTGCAATATTAAAACTCCTCATGAAAAATTTGCTGACATCATTTTACCATAAACATCAAACTGTAGCTTGTCGGATCAATGCTTACTCGCGCCTCACGCTAATTTGATCGTGCCAAACTACCCCTAATGCCAATCAGGGCCGCGCCACATTCCCCAGCCAATCTGCTTAAATCAAAATGGCTTGCCGACAATGAAAAAACATAGTCAGTAAGCCGTTTTTTTTATTTGAAAATATTTTCAAATAAGCTGCTTATCAATTTACTGAAAAATTCAACAATGGGCATCCAGCACGAAACCGTTACTGAAGTATATCCTTAATCGTCTGCCACATCATTGCGTGCTGATGATTGAAAAACTTCGGCGCATCGTCCAAAGAAAAGTAACGGGTCTGCACCGTCTCGGTCGGTTTAAAAGCAGCTTGTCGACTGTTGACTTCCTTAACTAAAAAGAAGGCATTAATTGGCTGAACTTGATCGCCATTTGGATAAGTATAGAATTCTTGATCCGAAATCTTAAGCAATTTGACTGGCTCAACCTCAATGCCGGCATCTTCTTTAAATTCACGCTTGACCGTATCCCGAAATGACTCGCCAAATTTCATATAGCCGCCAGGAAATCCCCAATCACCAGTATCAGCCCGCTCCTGGAGCAACACTTGCTTCTTTTCATTAACCAATGCTCCTGAGGCACTGGTCATAATCAACGGCTGATGCCCGACTTTTGCACGTAAATTTTTAATATAGGCCATATAGATCCTTCCTCATGTCTTTTTGATCAATTTTAACATGCATCAACAATCATTAGCGATTATCTCATGCAGCCACCGCTTGCTAAGACTTTTGATCATATAATGAACAGCGGTCGACCACTGCTTTTTATTCTTTAATTTTTGAAATTGTCCACTACTTAGCAGGCAACACGGTTCAATATGGTGTGCTTACCTTCAAGTATAGAAGAACTTAAGCTTTAATTATATGCGGTTTGTTATAATGTGCTCTATCTGTGCAATATCTTATTAAAGATAACCCGTAGTGGCGCATCAGAATTATATGAGAAAACATTTTTCTCATAGACATATCCTGCAATAAAATACATTATCACTGCACCAATCATAGAAATCAAAACCGATATCCATCCAGCTTGATAAGATGCGGCTCCTTGTGCTAATCGAACTGGCATTATTCCTTGACTCATGAATGGTAAATATGACAAGACCCTTGCAATACCCATATTGGGACTATTTTGTGTTAAAAAGCTCAAAAAATATGGAATCATCATAATGCTAGCGACACTTGTCGTTGCCTGTGAGATATCTTCTGAGCGAGATACAAAAGATGCAAAACAAGCTGACAAAAATATATAAGCTGCCAAAGAAAATAACGTCAACATAGTTACGATTAGTACGTAGGTAGTATCAATGTGTTGAAGATACTTCGTGAGATTAAACCAGTCATGATATTTTGTATGCTTCAAAATAGTATAAGAAAAAGCAGCAATTACGGAATAAATCAATAGCTGTAAAATCACTAAAAATCCTATTCCCAACATTTTCCCAGCAAAATGCTTTTTGGGAGAAATTGCAGCTAAAACTCCTTCAATCAAATGATTTCCTTTTTCATTACCAAGTTCGGCACCTGTTATACTGATATAGCTTGTTAAAAAGAAGAATGCGACTATTACTACTGCCTCGCTAAAATTTTGTGCAGTCTCACTGTTATTAAGTTTAATGGTTGCTTCCTTATTTACTATCTCCCTTTTAATTGTTGGTAACTTATTTAAACTTATCCATTCCCTAGCAGATATACCATGACTAGCAGCAATCCTTTGCGAGCGTAGCGACGCTAAATCGGTTTTTAATGCATTTATCGGGAGTGATGCTTCTGAATCAGCATTATATTTATAGGTTATTTTTGAAATATCTTTATTAACATATAGAATGCCATCTAAAACTCCATCAGCTAAATACATTTTTAAACGTTTTGAATCATTGGTATTAATTTTCTTATTAACTTGATAGGAAGTAGATTTCTTTGATTCTAACGCATTTTTTATATTATTATCTGCAACAACAGCAATAATAGGTCGTTCACTTGTACTTTGATGCTGCATGTATTTAGCAAAGCAAATTCCAATTATTGCTACTACGATTGGTGCAAGTATCATCCAGTAATAGGTTGGAGATAGTGATCTCTTTTTAAATACCATCTTGGCAACTGACAGAATCTTACCCATGACTTACTTTTTCCTCCTTCTTAATTACCAACCGAAAAATATCATCTAATGTCGGTGGTAATAGTCTATATCCTTGCAAAGACGGAAACTTGCGAGCATACATAATGGCTGACTTTGCATGCTTTTCGGAATCAAAAGTGATAATTTTTCCAGGATAATCATCAGAAGACTCCAACGCACCTGATAATTCGCCTATTGATAAATCATCAAAGACGCCTTCGAGATATATCTTTGTTTTGCCAAATTTCTCTCTAACTTCATTAATTGGTCCATAAAGACGTGGTTTTCCATTTACAATCATCAAAATTTTGTCAGAAACTTCAGCAACATTTTTCATATTGTGTGAGGAAAAAATAACAGCCGTTCCGTTCTTTTTTAGTTTTTTAACAGTTTCTATCAACAACTCAATATTTACAGGATCCAACCCAGAAAATGGCTCGTCTAAAATCACTAGCTTGGGCCGATGGATAAGTGAAGTTATTAATTGTACTTTTTGTTGATTCCCTTTAGACAAATTTTTAATCTTAGTTTTTTCATTCCCTTTGACTGAAAGAGCATCCATCCATAAAGGTAAATCAGCAGCTGCCTTTTTTAAATCATACCCATGTAGTCCAGCAAAATATAAGACTTGCTGTTTTATTGTCATATCAAGATAAAGTCCTCGTTCTTCTGGTAAAAACCCAATTGTGTCTAGTACTTTTTCATTAAGTTCATGACCATTAACTATGATGCTTCCTTGATCTGGTTTCAAGAAATTCATAATCATTTTAAATGTCGTAGATTTTCCTGCACCATTTTGTCCAACAATACCTAGAACCTCACCTTTATTAACATTAAAACTGAGATTATCTACTGCTGTAATTTCACCAAATTTTTTAGTTATATTGCTTACTTCTAACATTTTATTCATTCCTAATTACATATTTACTATACATTTATTCTATGATAAATGTATTATACATTCAATAGAAAGGAGGAATCTACTATGCCTTGGGTAGCTGGTATCGGTGTAGGCGCAGCTTATCTGTGGTTTTTTTGCTAAGAAAGCTCGCTAACCTAAAAACATCTTTAAATTGACATTGTATAAATAATCATTTTAAGCATTTCATTATGCATATGCATAATGAAATGTTTTTTTATTTTTGTTTATAGAGTGTTACATTTGTTTCCGATTGATCTCCTATAATGTCTAAGGTAAGCACACCATAACGGTACGGGTTGAAAAATACACGAAAAAATGAGGCATCTCGCGGCTTGGCGAGATGCCCCATTTCATTATCCTAGTAATTTTATTTGCCGCAAATCTGCTGAACGGTTGGATTCCATGGCAAATAAGCCTTCAGATCCAGGTTCTGAGAGCGTGTGTAGGCTTCAAAGATCAATTTTAGATATTTGAAGACATCCAGATGATTTAGTTTGGCCGTCTGAACGATCGTATAGAAAATCGCATTGGCCTCCGCACCGGCTGTCGATTTCGCAAACAGGCTGTTTTTGCGAATAATGGTCGACGGTCGGATGCTCTGCTCAACCGAGTTATTGCTTAACGGCAGCTCACCAATCTCAAAGATTTGGTATACACGCTTTAATAATGAAAATGGCTAAAGATTAATGTTTTAAGTAACATAATCTTCAGCCATTTTTCTATTTTCGGACTTCCTTCCCAGTCCCTTTCTTAGTTTTCTAAAGAAGTTAACTAAACATGCCAGTGTTCCTGCTTAAACTGTTCTCGACCGCCAGCTTCCTCTTTAGCATAGCGTTCTGGATTCTTTTTATAGAACTGTTGATGATAATCCTCAGCTAAATAAAACGGCTGGGCGTCCTCAATTTTAGTAACGATTGGATCATCGAAAATCCCACTGTCAGCCAGTTTTTGTCGCGATGTCTCGGCAATCCGCCGCTGCTCATCATCCTTAACGAAGATTACAGGGCGGTAGTTGTCGCCACGATCTTGAAACTGACCCATGGCATCGGTTGGATCAGTCTGATGCCAGTAGATCTCAACCAGCTGTTCATAAGAAACCTTGGCGGGATCAAACGTAATGCGCACCGCCTCCGTATGACCAGTCGTTCCCGTTTTAACCTGCTCATAGGTCGGATTTTCAACGTGCCCGCCCGTATAACCAGATTCTACCTTTTCAATGCCGGGGTAGGTATCAAATGGCTCAACCATGCACCAGAAACATCCTCCAGCAAAAATTGCCGTCTCAAAACTCATCTTGACTGCCCCTTTCGTTTATTACTTCGTGCCGTAAATGTCCCAAGCAGCTTTTTGGGCACCCTTGTAGGTCTTTTGAATTACCTTCTTGGTTTCTTCAGTTTGGTATGCCTTAACGACCTTCTTGTAGACTGGATTATCCTTGTCCTTTTCCTGAACGGCAATAATGTTTACGTAAGGCTTGGCTTTCTTGTTGATTGGTTCCATGTAAAGCGAGTCCTTGCCTGGCTTCAATTTAGCTGAAACAGCGTAGTTTCCGTTGATTACCGCGGCATCAACTGAACTCAGCGCCCGAGCAGCCGTTGCCGGGTCAACTTCTTTAAACTTCAGATTCTTAGGGTTGCTCGTAATGTCATTCAATGACGGCTTGATGCCGCTGCTCTTTTTAACCTTGATCAAACCGGCCGACTGCAGCATGTTCAAGCCACGGCCCAAAGTAGTAGGTTCGTTTGGAATGGCGATCGTGGCCCCATCCGGCAGATCCTTAAGTGAGCTGTATTTCTTTGAGTACAGGCCCAATGGCGAGATCACCGTATTACCAATGCTTACCAAATGCGCGTTTTGTGACTTGTTGTAAGATTCAAAATAATACTTGGTCAAGCAGGAGTGCATATCAATCTTGCCATCTTTCAAGGCCTTGTCTGGTTGAACGTAATCATCAAAGACCACGTATTCAATATTGATCCCCTGCTTTTTCAGCCGCGCCTTAACATTATTCCAAACGGGCTCTGAATCCGTACCGACCAACCCTAATCGCACCGTGGTCGTCTTAGGCTTTGCCGTTCGCTTATAGATTAGGCCAATCGCACCGGCAGCAATGACCACTAATGCAATAATGGCAATAATCCAGTTTCGACGTCGCTTTTTTCTCATAATGTCCTCCTTAGTGCTGCTAAAAAATAAAAACGCCCCTAAAAACAGCTTTGCAGCTGCTTTTAGGGACGCCTGACAGTCATGTTCAGCGTGTTACCACCCTTATTCAAGAATGCATCACGGCATTCTCCTCGGCAAGTTCTCGATCAATCGAAAACCCCGACTTTGATAACGGCGTCACCCCGTGATACGCTCACCAATGGCTCACATACCAAACCGCTCCAAGACCATCTTCACTGGCTGTGACCGATCGCTTCCCACCATTAACGACTCTCTAAGCGGCCTTTACCAGATACTCATCTTTTCTCAGCACTTTTTAACTTAATTTTCATAAAGTATCTTAACTGAATCGACGACGACTGTCAACAAGAATCTCAAAAAATTTTAATCTATTATAAGCAAAAACCTTCAACATCAATCGGAAATCGACAGTGCCAAACAGCCAAATTCACCAGCGATTGCCGATTCTCAGCTTGGCAACACTAACTTTAGGATGGCTGACCTCATCAGTTTCTAAAAAGCACCGCCGCGGATTGCAGCGATGCTTTTTCTTAATCAGTTATCTTCATCGGCCATTATCGAAATCACGTTCAACTCGGTAAATCTGGTAGTAAATGGTGCCATCCGCAGCCCGGCAACCCGTTTTTCAATGGCCTGCTGCAGACTGACCGGAACATGCATAAACTGCAGATCCCGTACTTGCGCGTACTGATTCTCCCGGTTGACCAGCAGCAACGTCGCGCTGTCTTCGGTATAGCGAATCAGTCCCAAGACTTCATTACCGGCAATCATAATCCCTGTCTGCCCTTCTTTTAGCGATTCGCATTCTTGGCGGATATCTGCCCAGTAGTACACTGTCTTTTGCAGCTCGGCGTTTTCATGCCCCCATGGGAAATAACGCCGATTATCAGGATCTTTGCCACCTTCCACACCGGCCTCATCACCATAATAGACACATGGAATTCCCGGCAGGTTAAATAGTAGAGCAAACGCTATCTTTACCAGCGGCACGCTTTGATTCAAAACGGTCAGGATGCGCTCGGTATCATGTGTTCCCAGGTTATTCAGACAATCAAGCAGGAAATTGCGCGGATAGTTTTCTACCAGCGTCAATAAGTCTTCACCAGCTTTAATCAAATCACAATGACCGTTCAGCAAACTGATTACCCACTGGCGCAGCGGATAGTTCATTGTGCCATACAGATTGTCGCCGCTGACATAGGGACGCCGATGACCATAGCTGACCTTGCTGGAGGCATCCTCCCAGACTTCGCCAATCAGAATGCGATCATCATAACGGTCCAGGTTATGCCGAATTTCTCGCAGAAAGTCATCTGGCAACTCATCAGCAACGTCTAGCCGCCAGCCATCAACCCCCAGATCATTCCATTTAGTCAAGACACTGCCCCGTTCACCATAAATGAACTGCTGGTAGCTGGGATTATCCTTATTGACCGTCGGCAGATCATCAACTCCCCACCAACAGTCATATTGATCCGGATAATGCTTGAAGTTAAACCATTCGTAATAAGAGCTGTTTTTATCATTAGCTGCTCCAGTTTGCTCGCCGTAGAGATGACCGGCATTGAAATAGCGGCTGTTTTTGCCCACATGATTGAAGACGCCATCCAAGATCAGATGCATATCGTTTTCATGCAGCATCGTGACCAGCATTTTAAAGTCTTCTTCAGTGCCCAGCATTGGGTCGACTTTCAAGTAGTCATTGGTATCATAGCGATGATTGCTTGAAGCCTCAAAAATCGGGTTCAAATAAAGCGCGGTTACGCCTAATCGTTTAAGATAGGGAAGTTTAGCGATGATACCACGTAGATTGCCGCCATAAAAATCCCAGCGCGCAATTTTGTGGTTCTCATCATAGATATACATCGGCCGATCATCAGTAGTGGCGTACAAAAACGTATTTGGCTTCTTGCCGTCAATCTCACCATGCGGATTGCCGTTTGCAAACCGATCCGGAAAAATCTGGTAAAAAACCGCATTGCGATACCATTCCGGTCGCGGTACCTGCCGATCGTAACAGGTCAGCTGAAATGGCTCAACCTTGCTGATATCCGTGGTTTCTTTACCCAAACCGCCATGCAGATGTCCCAAGTAGAGCGCGGCATCATTTTCGCGGCGCACTCGGAAATAATAGTGGTATAAGCCGGAAGTCGTAATCTTGATCTCACCAGTATATTTGTCTGACTCATCTTCATCTTGAGTCAGCGGGTAAAAAACCGTGTTCTCATCCAGCTTGGTCACGCCAACCGCGACCTGCGTAACATTTTGGCAGTCAACCCTAACGCTGAACTGAACATTATTACCGGCCTGCAGTGCCCCAAAAGGCTGCTTGAACTCCAGCTGCCAGGCATTGTAATGGATCTGCCCCAAAGCAGTCCCCCCTTACTTGTTTGGCGTCAGTTTCCAAACATCATCAACGTAGCGGTCAATCGTCAAATCAGATGAGAAGTGGCCAGCATTGGCAGTGTTGATCAGACTCATCTGGGCCCAGTGCTTAGGGTTACGGTAGGCTTGATCAACCTTGTCTTGAGCTTCAAGGTAGGATTCAAAGTCGCGCAGCACAAAGAACTGATCGCCATTATACTGAACCAGCGATTCAAAAATCTCGCGGCCTTCCATGCTGATGTTTGGAATCGTGCCATCAACAAATGCATCCACGACACGATGAATAACCGGATCGTTCTCATAGTACTCGCTGGCATGATATGAATTATCGGCATAGTAGCGGTAGACTTCCTGTGATGAGAGCCCAAACGTAAAGATATTGTCATCACCAACATAATCATGAATCTCAATGTTGGCGCCATCCATCGTAGCTACAGTCAAAGCACCATTGGCCATCAGTTTCATGTTGCTGGTTCCGGATGCTTCCTTTGAGGCCAGCGAGATCTGTTCAGAAACATCGGCAGCTGGAATAATCCGATCAGCCAATGAAACGTTATAGTTTTCCAAGAAGACGACCTTGAGCTTATCGTGAATATCGGGATCGTTGTTGACCAGGTTAGCAACTTCATTGATGCACTTGATCACGGCTTTAGCATATTGATAGCTTGGTGCTGCCTTGGCGCCAAAGATGAAGACGCGTGGGTAGATGTCGGCATTTGGATTGGCTTTTAGATCCTGATAGAGCTTGACGATGCGCAGCAAATTCAGCAGTTGACGCTTGTAGGCATGCAGCCGCTTGATCTGAACGTCAAAGATTGCTTTTGATGAAACCTCGATTCCGGTCTGCTGCTTGATAAACTTGGCCAGATCGCGCTTGTTAGCCTGCTTGGCGGCAATCAGCTGATCCAAGACCTTGTTGTTGCTCCGGTACTTCAACAGTTTTTCCAATTCAAGCGGATTCTCGCGCCAGTCAGTACCGATTTCCTGATCCAAAATAGCGGCCAGCCGCGGATTGTCAATAGCCATCCAGCGCCGCAGCGTTACTCCATTGGTCTTGTTGTTAAAGCGTTCGGGGTAAAGCCGATAGAAGTCGTGCAGTACCTCTTTTTTCAGCAGCTCAGTGTGCAGCTTGGCGACCCCATTGATGCTGTGGGAACCAATGATTGCCAAGTGTGCCATGTGAACCTGATTGTTGGCAATGATGCGCGTACGGTTGATGAAGTTCTGATCGTATTTGCCTTCTAACGACAGGACAAAGCGTCGATCGATTTCTTGAATGATCTGCAGCACCCGTGGTACTTCCTGCTGCATCATATTGATATCCCAACGCTCCATCGCTTCAGCCATAATCGTATGGTTGGTGTAGCTCATGACATTGACCGTAACTCGCCAGGCGTCTTCCCAGCCCAGCCCATGTTCATCCATCAAAAGGCGCATCAATTCAGCAATCGCCATGGACGGGTGCGTATCGTTGATGTGCACGGCAACGTATTGATCAAGCTTGGTTAAAGGCTGGTCATACTTGGCCAGATAATGATTGACGATACTCTGCAGACCAGCCGAGACAAAGAAGTATTCTTGCCGAATCCGCATCCGCCGGCCATCCTCAGTTGAGTCGTCAGGATAAAGCACGCTGGTCAGATCTTCAACGCGACGCAGATCATCAATCGTCCGGTACTTGCTTTCTTCGTCTTCAGGAATCTCAGCATCCCAAAGCCGCAGCGTGTTGACCACACCATTTTCATAGCCAACCATCCCGGTATCATATGGTACGGCCTTAACCAGCTGCGAGCCTTCATATACCGGCTTCAGTTGGCCATTTTGCGGCTGCAGGTAAACCTGACCGCCAAAACGAACCAGCACTGAATGCGTTTCGCGGCGTTCTTCCCAGACATTGCCTTCATTCAGCCAATTGTTCGGCAGCTCAACTTGATAGCCGTCAATGAATTTCTGCTTAAACAGTCCATACTTGTAGCGAATCCCGTTCCCATTGCCAGCATAGCCATCGCTGGCCAATGCATCCATAAACGATGAGGCCAAGCGTCCCAAGCCGCCATTGCCAAGCGCCATGTCGTTTTCTTGTTCGACGATCTTTTCAAAATCAACGCCCAGATCTTTCATGCCGTCTTTAACGATGTCCAGCCAGCCCATGTTGAACAGATTGCTTTGCAGCATCCGGCCAGGCAGAAATTCAATCGAGAAATAGTACAGCTGCTTTTTATGCTGCTGATCATAGCTGCGCCAGGTATGATGCCAGTTTTGGTTATAGGCTGACTTCACCATGCCTGCCAAGACCTTGTACATGTCAAAATATGAGGCCTCGTCAATATCCAGCGCCAGATCATCTTTTAAATGCCGCTTAAAATCCTGCTTAAACTGTGATTTTGTTAAACTCAAATTTCTATCCCCTCTCAGTTTTTCACAATCAAAAACTAAAACAGTGATTTATACATATCCAGGTAGGCCTGGCTCTGCTTGTCCCAGCTAAAGTCCTTGGCCATTGCGTTTTGCATCAGATGACGCCAGACTTTCGGCTGCTGATAGGTTGCCATGGCCTCTTTAATGGCCTCCATCATGTAAAAGCCACTAAACTGTTCAAAGCCAAAGCCTGTCCCTGCGTTGGTGATTGGATTATATGGCTCGACGCTGTCTTTTAGCCCCCCAATCTGGTGAACGATTGGCAGCGTACCATAGCGCATTGAAATCATCTGCGAAAGTCCGCATGGCTCAAATCCAGACGGCATCAAGAACATGTCAGCGCCTGCGTAGATGCGTTGCGCCAGACCAACGTCAAACTCAATCTTGGCGCCAAACTTATCATGATGAACGCCGTTGAACCAGCGGAAATCGTGTTCAAAATTGGCATAGCCGGTTCCCAGCAGCACGACTTGGACATCAAATTTCATCAGATTTTCCATTTCGTTAACGACCAGCTGGAAGCCCTTTTGATAGGTCAAACGACTGACGATCCCAATCAATGGTACGTCTGGACGCTGCGGCAGGCCAAACTCTTTTTGCAGAGCCGCCTTGTCTTTGGCCTTGCCCTTGAGATCATTGGCTGAATAGTTGGCAGCCAGATTATGATCGGTTGCCGGGTTGTTGACGTCATAGTCGATCCCGTTCAGAATTCCGCACAGCTTAAAGTTTTCCATGCGCAACACCTCATCCAGGTGACAGCCGAATTCAGGTGTCTGAATCTCAGCGGCATAACTTGGGCTAACCGTGTTGACCCGATCAGCATACAGGATTCCGGCCTTCATGAAATTAACCGCCGTCCCGTAGCGAACCGTGCCATCGTCATAGCGTGCTGGCGACATGCCAAACAATTCGGTCATGACCTGACGACCATACTCACCTTGAAATTCCAGATTATGAATCGTCAAAACCGTCTTAATGTGATGATATGGTCCGACCCAGCCATACTTTTCTTTAAGCAGGAACGGCATAAACGCCGTGTGATAGTCATTACAGTTCAAAACGTCCGGTACCCAGTTATAGCGGCCCATCAATTCACAGGCTGCTTGCTGAAACCACGCGAACCGCTCACCATCATCATAGTAGCCGTAAAGTTTCGGCCGATCAAAGTAGTAGCGGTTGTCTAAAAACATGTAGCGCACGCCGTCTTGGTAGAGTGTTTCAACACCACAGTATTCGGTCCGCCAGCCAACCTTGACCTCAAATGAGCCCCAGCTTTCCATTTTTTCTTGAAATTTGCCTGGCATCCAACGCCACAGCGGCAAAACCACCCGCACCTCATGTCCTTTTTTGGCAAGGGCTTTCGGGAGCGCGCCGACCACGTCACCCAGGCCGCCGCTCTTAAAGAAAGGGGCACATTCCGCAGCCGCAAACATAATTTTCATAATTAATTCGCCTCTTCTTCCGTACTGCTCAAATTAGCCTCAACCCGGGTGCCTTTTGGTACTACCAAAATGTTGTCAGGGGTGCCGACAATTTTGACACCCGGTTTGACGACCACGTTTTTGTCCAGAATTGCCCAATGAACCTCGGCATCATGGCCGATGCGTCCATTAGGCATCACGATCGAATTCGTTACGACCGCCTTAGGATCAACGACTGAGCGCCGCGAAATCAAGCTGTCGGTAACCGTCCCATAAATATCGCAGCCGGTTGCCAGATGACTGTTCTTTACCTTGGCGTGCCGGTCATAGTAGGTAGCAACCTCATTGCGCGTTCGGGTGATGATGCGCTGATTGGTATAGAGCAGCTCGTTCATCTTGTTGGAGTCAAGCATGTCCTTATTAGCCTGATAATAGCTTGGCAGGTCGTAGATGTTCTGTAGATAGCCAACGTATTCATAACCGCCTGCCAAACCCGGCTTAGGCAGCTGCTCTTTTAAAAAGTCATCCAACTGAGCCGGGGCATCCATCTGCTGACCTTTGCGCAGCGCGTCGATCAGCCAGCGCGTATCAGCAATGTAGACATTCATTGACAGGTTGAAGATACCGGTTTGATCAGAAAGCTTGGCAAACTCATCGCAGGTAATAACGTTGCCTAGGCTGTCAAAACTTAAGATGTTGTCGTAAGCAGCAATCTCATTGGCATCTGTTCGACTGTAGATCACCGTCAGCGGCTTATCGGTCTGCTTGTGAATCTTTAAGGCCGCCCGCAGATTCAGATTGCAAAGCATCCGCGTTCCCATGATGACCGTATAGGCAGTATGCGATTTCTCTAAAAACTCAATCGTATTGTTGAAGTACTTTTCGCCAGCCGCCTTTTTGTTTTCACTATCTTGGAAATAATTGACGTATTGATAGGAGCCAATTGCATCCAGGCCCCATTCCCGACCGCCGCCCAGGTGATCAAAAACGGATCGTACCTTGTCTTCGTCTTCAATCAGCTGCACGTTGCGAATCCCAGCGCTAACGACACTGGACAGTTCAAAATCGATCAAGCGGTACTTGCAGTCAAAAAACAGCGTGCCCAGCGGCCGTTCATTGGTTAGCGGCTTTAAGGCATCATCATTGAGCTCGTCGACAATGATCGCACACATTTGATTATTCTTCATTTGAAGTTCCCCCTAACGTTTCACCATTACCGACTACCGCAATGTCATCATCGCCGCCATCAATCGTAACGCCATCGCCAATCACGGCATTCTCGCCAATAATCGCTCGCCGAATCGTAACGTCGCGACCGATGCTGGCCCCAGGCATGATCATGCTGTCAATTATCTGACTGCCTTCCTTAACACGGACATTGGCTGACAGAATACTGTGCTGAATCTTACCCGCCACGTAACAGCCATCAACGATCATTGACTGTGCGACCTCCGCCGTGTCAGTCAGCATCTGCGGTGGCGCCAGTGGGCTGCGGGAATTGATCCGCCAGCTGCGATCCTGCATGTTAAGCCCATTGTTTGGCTCCAGGAATTCCATATTGGCCTGCCAAAGCGACATAATCGTCCCAACATCTCGCCAATAGCCGGAGAAACGATAGGCATAGACCGGCTCGCCACTGTCCAGGTAGTATGGAATCACGTTTTTGCCAAAGTCGAGCATATTATCGTTTTTGGTAAAGTTGTTGACCAAAACCTCGCGCAACCGAGCCCAGTTAAAAATATAGATCCCCATCGAGGCATGATTGCTCTTTGGTTCGGCCGGTTTTTCCACGAACTCGGTAATTCGATCATGATCATCAGTATTCATAATTCCAAAACGGGAAGCATCTTCCCATGGTACGTCAATCACAGCTACCGTCAAAGAAGCACCGTTGTCAATATGCTGCTGAAGCATGTCGCTGTAGTCCATCTTATAGATATGATCGCCTGACAGGACCAACAGATACTTTGGATTGATGCTGTCAATATAGTCAATGTTTTGATAAATAGCATGCGCCGTTCCAGCAAACCACTTACTGCCGTCTGGACTGGAATATGGCTGCAGAATCGTTACGCCAGAGTCCAAGCGATCCAATCCCCAGCTGGCCCCATTACCAATGTGCCGATCCAAAACCAGTGGCTGATACTGCGTGATTACGCCAATATTACGAATGCCTGAGTTGACGCAGTTGCTCATCGTAAAGTCAATGATCCGATAACGGCCGCCAAATGGTACGGCAGGCTTGGCTTGATTCTGCGTCAGTTTGCCCAAGCGAGTTCCCTTACCGCCGGCCAATACAATCCCTAACATTTCATCATTCATGATCATGGATGGTGGGCTCCATCCAACACCCCTTTCTATTTGCTCCCCGCTTGCTGCTGTTTTTTATTGGTTGACTTAACTTCTTTCCTTTTACGCGGCTGTGGCTTACGGCGCGTAATTCTGACATCCTTGCCGGGTTTTAGAATCAAGGCCCCCAATGCTGGTACCGTGGTTTCAATCGTATATTCGTATTCCTTAAACGAGTCAGGTTTGGTATGACAATCAACATTATGCTTAGTCCAAGTACCACCAAACTCTTTCATTTCAGTATTGAGAATCTCATGATAGGTACCCGCGTAAGGAACACCGATCTTAAAGCCGCGCCTTTCAACCGGCGTGTAGTTCAGAATCACGATCAGAAAATCACGCTTGCGCTTACCATGCCGAATATAGCTCAAAACCGTCTGATCCTTGTTGTCGGCATCAATGATCTCTAAGCCGCTGTCTTTAGTATCCAGTTCCCAAAGCGACGGGTTGTCATGATACAGGCCGTTTAAAACCGCGGTAAAGTGCTGCATCGTCTGGTTTAATGGATCTTTTAGGTCAACCCATTCCAGTGGCGCATCATATTTCCATTCGAGATACTGACCAAACTCGCCGCCCATAAACAGCAGTTTTTTACCTGGATGCGTCATCTGCCAGACATACAGATTCCGCAGCTGAGCAAACTGCTTATAGCGATCGCCCCACATTTTGTTCATCAGACTGCGCTTACCATGAACCACCTCATCATGCGACAGCGGCAAAATAAAGTTTTCCGCCAGTCGATACATAAATGAAAAGGTCAGTTTATGGAAGTCAAAGCTGCGGTAAATTGGATCCTCACTGTAAAAGTCCAGCGTATCGTTCATCCAGCCCATGTTCCACTTATAGTCAAAGCCCAGCGCACCATCCTCGATTCGACCGGAAACCTGTACGCCAGCTGAACTTTCCTCCGCAATCCATAAAGACTCGGGATGCTCCAGCTTGATGGCTTTAGTCGCCTTATGCAAAAAGTCATAGCCCTCAAGGTTGCGTGTATCGCCATACTTATTCGGCTTCCAGGGTCCAAAATCATAGTCCAGGTAGATGATGCTGGAAATTGCGTCGGCCCGAATACCGTCAACGTGATAGGCATTCAGCCAAAACAGCGCGCTGGAAATCAAAAATGACTGTACCTGCGGCTTGCCCAGATCAAAGTTCAAAGCACCCCAACCGATGTTTTTAGCTCGATCGGCATCCTCATATTCAAACGTTGGCGTGCCATCATAATAAGCCAAGGCATCATCATTGATATTAAAATGGCCAGGTACCCAGTCAACAATCACCCCAATGTTGGCCTGGTGACAGCTTTCAACAAATTCTTGAAACTGCTCGGGAGTACCATAGCTGGAACAAAGGGCGTAAAAACCGATAATCTGATACCCCCAGGATGCTGGCAGCGGATGTTCCATTAATGGCATAAACTCAACATGGCTATAGTGCATCTTTTTTAGATAGGGAATCAGCTCACGCGTCAAATCGCTAAAATCATAAGGAGTACCGTCTTCATGAAAGCGCCATGAACCGGCATGCACCTCGTAAATATTAAGCGGACGATTAAAATGGTGTTCGCGTTTCTGCCTTCCTCGCCATAAGCCGTCCTTCCATTTTCGATTGGGAAAGTCGATGATGCGAGCTGCTACACCAGGCCGCTGTTCAAAACAGACCGCGAAAGGATCGATTTTCATGATTTCGCGGCCTGTACTCTGTTTGATATTAAACTTGTAGAGCTGACCAGCCCGCGCTTGACGGGTAAAAAGGCTCCAAATACCATATTGATTCTTTTGCATTGGCAACGAATGCTCGTCCCACTGATTGAAGTCACCAACCAGCCAAACCTGCTGAGCATGCGGTGCCCAGACGCGAAAAACGAATCCCTCGCCTTCCGGACGTTTTTCCCGATGAACGCCTAGAACATCTTGGGCACGATAATTAGAGCCATCGACAAAGGCCTGCAGCGAGGCTGACAAATCCTTTTCACTCAGCATTTGATCACCCCTTTATAAATACAAATGTAAGTTTCGTGCATAAAACAGCTAATTTATTAGCAAAAAGCAATTTTTATTAATTATTAGAGACAAATTAATCAACGATTCTTTTCAAAAAATGAAATTTCGTTTACTGCTTTTACTAACTAAAGTATAAAACTACTTAGCGCTTTCAACAACACGAACTTAGTTAAATCTGTAGCATATTATTAATAATCTAATACAAATTTAGCAAATCGTTTCAAAAAAATGTTTTATTGAGCAATATCTGCACGACTAATTGTAATTTTGACAATAGCTATTTTTAATCGTTCGTTTTAGATTAATATTTCTTAATCGTTTTGGTTCGTTCCATTTATAAAAATACATCGCTCCATAATTCAAACTTGGATATGATCAATTAAAAAATGGTCGCTTGTTCAGCCAGTTGAAAATTTTCAGCCCTTGATCATCATCAAAAAAACACCACGCCTGCAGCTACTCTTTGACAGCGTTTACATTAAAGAGTAATAAAAAAGCCCGAGACGAACTCGGGCACCTGTAATGCAGATCTCTGTAGGCCATGTTTTGTCGTAATGCTGTCACCAGGTCATGACAACATCGAGGCAATCATCTATCTCAGAGTAAAAACTCTCCCCTGGAATCACTTCAATTCGCTATCCAAAGCTCCCCTACCGTAGTTTGGGTTTACCGCTTGAGGGGTTTACCGCGTTCCACCAACACTGTTTCCAATGTTGCTTCGTCACTGTGGCACTTTTCAGGGATACTGGGGCGTAGCTTGCGCCTTAGCCGGTTTTCCCGCCGTCACCGAGCGAACTCGGTGCCCCGCCTTATTTTTTCAGCGAGCACAAACACTACAGACATCGCAGTCTGTGCGAGCATGGACCTTCCTGACATGATGCATGATCATGCCCGATCGCCCAAGACCTGCATTAATTTTTTCAATTTAATTTGCGGACTAGAGCAAATGAGAATCGTCACGGTCGTTGCTGTTCAGCTGTGAGCCGAAAACCCGCCGTTCCAGATTCGAAAGTCGTTTCAAAATGTCCATATTGGTTGCATTTGAAACAGGCTGCGAGCTTGCTGAACGTGGAATGGAAGAACCAACCTCCACCTGCCGATTAAGCTCATCAACCTTGGACCGCAAGCGAGCGTTCTCGTCTTGAAGTCGGGTAATTTCTTTATTAAAAGTGTCATAGTCCTTGATAACATCATCGAGGAAAGAATCTACATCAGAAACGTCGTAACCTTTACCGATGCTTTTTTCTTTGAACTGTTTTTGCAAAATATCTTGCGGTGTAAACTTAATGCCATCCAACTTAAACACCTCATTGCTTATTTAATCCGTAATACATTAATTAATTTTACCAGACTCAAAAATTATTTCAAGAGTCAATTTTTAATTTTATTCTTCATCTGTTTCTCGCAGACGCTCACTGTATTCTTCAGCAGCTTCTTGGAGTTCATCAAAATCAATCATTCTCATTGAATAATCACTATTCTGCTCACGATAGCGATTAATAGCACGCCAATCCCAAACCGTTTTACCTTCATGCTCGGAATCATAGATTAAAAGCGCACCGTCCGTGTAATGGAGCATAAAGTTTTGATAGGCGCGCAATTGTTCCGGCGACTCATATTTTTTCTCGCTGACTCGGCCGGCAAAATCAACCTGGGCCTTAACTGCTGCCAAACGGGCCTGGTTATTTTCATTCCAGCGCGCGGCAAAATCGGCATACGGCTCCATTAAGGCAATCTTTAGCTGCGGATAGTCGTCTTTGATTGCCAGCGCGCTTTCGATACTCCAACGCTCAACGCCCATTTGCGGTCCCGTAATCAGCCAAAACTCCTCAGACGTGCTGTCCAATTGATAGCAAAGCTCCTTTTGCAGTACCTCTTTAATTACCGCGACTTTGGGATCCTTCTCATCAAAGACGCCCAGTTCATATGCCCGATAACCCGTCGTCCACAATCTTTTCATTTAAGCATGTTCCTTTCCAAATTTTGTTAACAATTAATTTTATTGTATGGATTTAACCGGTTTTTTTCGTACTCTGGTATAATAACACCTAGTTAAGGGAGGAAAAACTGATGAGCATTCATTACCCAAGTGGTCAAAAGCCACTCGCTGTTCACGAACGGCCGCAGTCGCGATCCGTTGCGCTGCGTTCATCCTATGCTCAGCGCGGAATGTCATTGGAAGCTGAAATCAATGCCAGCAATCAGTATTACCTGGCAAACCACATTGCCGTAATTCATAAAAAACCAACCCCTGTTCAATTGGTCAAGGTTGATTATCCTAAAAGAAGTGCCGCCGTTATCCGCGAAGCCTACTTCAAACAGCCTTCAACCACTGATTACAATGGCATCTATAAAGGATGGTACATTGATTTTGACGCCAAGGAAACCCGCAATAAAGCCTCTTTTCCATTAAAGAACTTTCATGAGCATCAGATTCGTCATATGCGTGAGTGTGTTGATCAGGGTGGAATTTGTTTTGCCTTAATCAGATTTGTCGAACTCGATCAAATGTATGTCTTTCCAGCCACCAGCCTGTTTGAATATTGGCAACGGCAGCTGCATGGCGGACGCAAATCAATTCCCTTGACCGCTATTATTCAAGACGGCTATCCAGTTCAGTATGGCCTAAAGCCGCGCCTGCACTATCTGGCCGCGGTTGACCAGCTGATTGCCGCCAAAAAGCACTAATTTTAAAGGAGTAAGCAATGAACAACCAATCAAGGCCGAGTCGTTCCAGTCAACGGTCCGGCAAAAAAAAGGCTGGTCACGGCAGCATTGTCAAGCGTGTGCTGCTGTGGATCCTGGGACTGTTGGTTTTAATGGTCGTTGCCGGGGCATGTGTATTTTTCTACTACGCATCCAGCGCACCCAAGATCAGTCGCAATCAATTGGCCAGCCAGACCACTACCACGATTTATGACGCCGATAATAACGTCATTTCACGCTTGGGCGCACAAAAGCGTGAATATGCAAGCAGCAGTGAGATTCCAGGTACGCTGAAAAACGCGGTCGTTGCTATTGAAGACCGGCGTTTCTACAAGCATCATGGGGTTGATCCAGTTCGAATCATGGGAGCTGCCGTCGCCGACATTACCCATCGCTCAAGTGGCATGCAGGGGGGCAGTACCCTAACGCAGCAGTTGGTCAAGCTTTCTGTTTTCTCAACTTCTGATGCCGACCGCACGCTTAAGCGCAAGGCTCAAGAAGCATGGCTGGCCATCAACGTTGAACGGCATTTTTCCAAGTCGCAGATTCTGGGCTTTTATATCAATAAAGTCTACATGGGCAATGGGGTCTATGGGATGAAGACGGCTGCCCAGTATTACTATGGCAAGGATCTAAAAGAGCTTAACCTGGCCCAGTTGGCGATGCTGGCCGGAATCCCCCAGTCGCCAACCTACTATAACCCAACGACTGGCAATGCCAAATACGCGACCCAAAGACGCAACCAAGTTCTGGATGCCATGGTCCGCAGCAAGTACGTCTCACAAAGTCAGGCCGATGCCGCTAAGAAAGTCAGCATCAAAGAAGGACTTGATCCTAACCATGGCAACACTTCCGATAATTCCGTCCAGGTCAAGGAAAAAGTAGTTGATTCCTATGTCAAGGAAGTTCTGTCGCAGCTGGAGGCTAAGGGATACAACCCTTACACGGACGGCTTAAAGGTGCACACCAATCTTGACTTGAGCGCTCAAAAGCACCTGTACAATGCCGCTAACAACTCGGTAGCCTTCCAAAGCGACAAGATGCAGACTGGGGTCGCCGTCGTTGATCCCAACAATGGTCAGATCATCGCAATGCTTGGAGGCCGCAAGACTGGCAATGTTGTTTATGGTCTTAACCGTGCCGTTCAGACTGACCGTTCATCTGGTTCGACTGTGAAGCCTTTGATGGACTATGGCCCAGCTATCCAATACCTTCAATGGCCAACCTATAAGTCCGTTGAAGATACCAAGTTCGTCTACCCTGGTACCAACAAGGTTCTGCACGACTTTGACAACCAATACAAGGGTACGATGACAATGCGCGAGGCTCTGGTTCAATCCAGAAACGTTCCTGCCATTCGAACGCTGCAAACGGTCGGCATTTCGCGGGCTACCAAGTTCCTCAAAGGTGTGGGCATTTCCCAATCCAAAGCCTACACGCTGCAAAACGGGATTGGCATTTATGTATCGCCACTGCAGATTGCTGCTGCCTACGCGGCTTTTGCTAATGGCGGTACCTACTACAAGCCATACTACATCAGCTCAATCACTACGCAGGATGGTAATACCATTACCTACTCGCCAAGCGGCAAACGGGCCATGAGCAAAGCGACCGCCTACATGATCACTGACATGCTCAAAGGCGTCTTTACCGGTCAAGGGAGTGCCACTAAGGCTAACCTTTCTGGCGTCTACCAAGCCGGCAAGACTGGTTCGACGGATTATCCAACCTCCAGCCATCCGGATGGTGAAATGGATTCCTGGATGGCCGGCTACACTAAGAACTATTCAATTGCCATCTGGACGGGCTATGATCATCCAATGCAGGCCGGCAGCGGGATTACCAAAGCCTACCAGACAACGGCGCAATTGCTGTACAAGGATCTGATGCAGTATCTTGACAGTAAGAATCACGCTACGAACTGGTCAATGCCAAGCACGGTTGAAGCCGTTACGGTAAACGGTACGCGTCAGCTGGTTATCAAAGATTCCAAATGGGCTCTAGGCGTAACCAGCAGCTCGGCATTGTCATCCAGCTCCAGCAGTTCTGCTAGTTCCAGTTCCAGCTCATCATCATCATCATCCAATTCGAACTCAGAATCTAATTCATCAAGTTCCAGTTCCAGCGCTGCCAGTTCTTCTAGCGAAAGCTCATCAAGTGCTTCCAGTGTCGCCAGCTCGGCTCCGGCAGCTTCCAGCTCAGCTCAACAGCCAGCTCAGCAGCCACAGCCAGCCGCTGGTCAATAATTCAATATCGCAAAAAAGA
>NZ_JBKZAY010000009.1:0-69577 GCF_046939755.1 Limosilactobacillus mucosae | reverse complement strand
ATGTTGTTGAATCACAACATTAGCTATTTTATCAAATCTCTAATCGCCTGTCAAGAAGAAATTTATTTAATTTCAAAGTCAAGCAAATCAGCGACTTGTTTAGTATATCAAATTGTCAAACTAATGTCAAGAAGTTTTTTCTTGATCATCAACGTTCAAACAGCTGACTGCCATCCAATCGCTTTGACAACAATAAATACTATACAGGTTTCCCAAAGGTTCGTCAACGATATTTTCAAACTTTCTAAATCTATTTTATATTTACGAACTAATATGCCATAAGGATCGATGTAATTCGCTATTAGTCGAACAAAAAGCAATTAAAAACGCACTGCTATTCAGATTATGTTCCTTAATTTATCAACGACTCATCTACTTATTAATTCTAGCGGCAAATAAAAAAACACGCTGCAGATCTGCAAGACGTGTTTTTAGTGTGCTAAATATTATTTTTCTTCTTCATCAGCAGTCTTTTCTGGACGCATCGTTGGGAAGAGAATAACGTCACGAATTGACTTGGCATCCGTTAAAAGCATTACCAAACGGTCGACACCGATTCCCAGACCACCCGTTGGCGGCATCCCATATTCCAAAGCCTCAACATAGTCCAGATCAACTGGTTCAGCTTCATCGTTACCATTAGCCTTTTCCTTAGCTTGCATTTCAAAACGATATTTTTGATCGATTGGATCATTCAGTTCGCTGAAGGCATTGCCCATTTCACCGCCGGCAATGTAAAGTTCAAACCGATCAGCCATTTCAGGATTTTCTTGGTTCCGCTTAGCCAGTGGCGATACCTCAACTGGGAACTCATAGATAAACGTTGGCTGAATCAGGGTATCTTCAACGAATTCGTCAAAGAAGGCACTTAGAATATGACCCTTTGACCACCACTTTTCGTATTTAACGTGCTTTTCTGCCGCCAGCTGACGAGCTTCTTCATCGGTCTTGATTTCCTTAAAGTCAATGCCCGTTTGTTCCTTAACGGCGTCGTTCATCGTAATCCGCTTAAATTCGCCGCCAAGGTCAATGTCAGTGCCTTGATAGGTAATCTTGCCATCATCAGAAACTACCTTGGCAGCCGCCTTAATGATGCCTTCCGTTTCATCCATGACATCCCAAAGATCCCAGTAAGCAGCATAGGTTTCAATCGTCGTAAATTCTGGATTGTGCTGCAGGTCCATCCCTTCATTACGGAAGACCCGTCCCAGTTCGTAGACCCGTTCAAAGCCCCCGACGATCAGCCGCTTCAGGTAAAGTTCCGTCGCGATCCGCAGATACATATCGATGTTTAAGGCATTGTGGTGGGTAATAAATGGCCGTGCATTGGCACCACCTGCCTGGGTATTCAGAATTGGCGTTTCAACTTCGGTAAAGCCATGATCGTCCATGTACTTGCGAATTGCCTTGATAATGGCCGTCCGTTGGTGGAAACGCTTAAAACTTTCAGGGTTGGCAATCAGATCCAGGTAACGCTGACGATAGATGGTTTCTGGATCCTTAACCCCTTCCCATTTGTTTGGCAGTGGCCGCAAAGCCTTGGACAAGAAAGTAATTTCATGTGCACGAATCGTCAATTCACCGGTGTTGGTCTTAATGACGTCACCTTTGATCCCCATAAAATCGCCAAGATCGGCCCGCTTAAAGATATGATATTGTTCATCGCCAACCATATCCTTACGCGCGTAGACCTGAATTTTGCCCGTCCGATCAACGAAATCCGCAAAGCCTGCCTTACCGCTGCTGCGTTTGCGCATCATTCGGCCGGCAATGCTGACCATGTTTTCCTGTTCAAGCAACTCATCTTTATCTACCTGATCAAATTGTTCATGCAGATCCTGAGCCAAGTGGTCGCGATGGTAGCGACGGCCAAATGGTTCAATTCCTGCTGCTTTGAGTTCATCCATCTTTTCGCGACGAACGCGCATTTGATCCAGTTCTTGTGACACTAGTCTTCCTCCTCAATTTTTGCCTGGCGTTGAGCACGACGCAACTCTTGCTGTGCTGCCCGCTTTTGTGTTTCCTCCAAGAAGCGATCGAAAATATCAATCATTTCCTGCTGCGTTTCTGCTTCAACCAACGCTGCCTTTGTTCTGGCTGCCCGGGGAATTCCCTTGATGTAGAAAGTCGATTGTCCTCGGAACTCACGAACGCCAACATGCTCGCCCTTTAATTCTACCAAACCAGCCAAATGCTCCTTGGCCATCGCGATTTTTTGCTCTGGCGTAGCTTCTGGAAGCAGTTCGCCTGTCTCCAGATAATGAGCAGTCCGCTTAAGCATCCATGGATTACCCATCGCGGCCCGACCGATCATCACTGCAGTTGCTCCGGTCTCATCCAGCATCCGTTTGGCATCTTCTGGCGTTTTAACGTCACCATTGCCCATAAATGGAATCGTCAATGCATTGGCCACTTCTTTTAGGATATTCCAATCCGCGTGACCTGTATACATCTGTTTTCGAGTTCGACCATGCATGGCAATTGCCTGTGCACCGGCACGTTCGGCTGCTAATGCATTTTCGACGGCATAGATGTGCTTATCATCCCAGCCGATCCGCATTTTGACCGTAACTGGTTTTTTAACGGCATCAACGACATAAGAAACCATTTCATAGACCTTATTGGGATCCAACAGCCATTTTGCTCCGGCATCGGTGTTAACGACTTTGTTGACTGGGCAGCCCATATTGATGTCAATCACATCAGCTTCGGTATTCTCATCAATGAACTTGGCTGCTTGAACCAAAGTCTCTTTTGTACCGCCAAAAATCTGAATGCCCATCGGATGTTCAATCGGCTCAACCTTCAGCATCGACAGGGTCTTTTTGTTGTGGTACATAATGCCGCGATCAGAAATCATTTCGCAGACCACGTAGCCAGCGCCAAACTTTTTACAGATGACGCGGAACGCAGAATTAGTAACCCCAGCCATGGGAGCTACTACGACCTGATTTGGAATCGTGACATTGCCAATTTGCCATTCCACAAAAATATCCTCCTTAAAATTGCAATCAAAACGATTGTAGCCTAATCATTGCCAGATTAGCAAGCCAGACCCTCAGCAATTCCAATTTAATCATAGGTCTGCAGGCCGTGACGCAAAATCAGCAGTACTATTCCGATCATCGTACCGACAATCAAATCAGCGGCCGTACAGACTGCAAATAAGCTAAAATAGCCCAAGTTTTCAATGATTAAGCCGCCAAACAGCGGGCCAATTGCCTTGCCAAACGATGAAAATGCATTGACCATCCCTTGCCCGCGCCCTTTTTGAGCAACCGGTGACAAGCGGTTAACGTATGCTGGCACGCCAGGAATCAAAAGCGACTCGCCCAGCGTCAGCACGACCATCGCCAAGACAAACTGTCGATAGCGATTCGCAAAAAGCAGCAGCATAAACGAACCAGCCATAAAAAAAGCCCCCAGAATCACTTGCAGATCAAGCGTTCCATGATAGCGGCCAATCAAGTCAAGCAGCAGCTGAAAAACTATAATCAAAACGCCATTGATCGTCCAAAGCATGCCATAGCGTCCCGTTGATATGCCAAACCGCGTTAGATAGACTGCCAGATTGCTCATCCACTGCTCGTACACAATCCAGACGACTGCCAGCCCGAGCAGCAAAACGATGATGACGCCAAAATTACGCTTGCCGTTCAGATCAGCCGATACGGCAGCTGTTTGTCTGACTAAGCGCTCACCATGCAGCTCAACCTTAAAAAACTTAATACAGACGATGATCAAACTGACCAAATAGATCCCGCTAATCAGCACAAACAGCCAGCCAATTCCTCGTTCATAGATAAAGCCAGTCAGTCCCGTGCCAACTACCAAGCCAATGTTTTCAGCCAGGTAAAGGAGATTGAAGACCTTAATGCTGGGATATTTTTTGACTCTGGTACCCATTGAATTGATCAAAGTCAAAATCCAGCCATTGCCAAAACCAAAGATGCATAACAAAATGGGATAGCTTGGCCAACCATGCATAAAGATCAATAGCGTTACGGCCAAAAGCGTAATCAGCTGACCAAAAAGATTCAAGCCAAACGTATGACCACGATCAAATCGACTGCCTGCCGCAATGCTGCCAATGACGTTGGCGCCGGAATAGCACAGCAGAACTACTCCAGCCAGAATCAACGACTGATGCAGCCGATTATGCATATAGATCGTCGTCACCGGCCATACGCAGCTATAGCCAACGTTATTTAAAAATGCCAGTCCACCCAGCCATTTAAACAAATCGTCTTTCAAATTGTTCACCCATCTCTTGACAAATTGCCTTAATTTTCAATGGTCGGATCCAAAATGTCAATAAGGCCCTGGCAGCTGGCTGTCAAAACGCCGAGTTAAATTTCAAAAAATATCAAAAATGTAATCTCTAATGCCTTTACCGATTATACTTGTGATCTTAGTAATTGCCTCTGGTGCTCTTTGCCGTGTCCGAAAAATATTTAAAACGACAAAAAAATCCCGGTCGATGAGCACGGGATTTTTATCGACTATTCTTGATCGCTGCTGGTGGCCTGTTTTAAGATCACTTCCAGGTCCTGCTTATCAAAATGGTACTTCTTGCCACAGAACTGGCAGACAATTTCAGCACCTTCGTCTTGTTCGATCATTTCCTTTAGATCGGCAGGTTTAATCGTTGCCAAAGCATGAGCAAAACGATTCTTGCTGCAATGGCAGGCATACGCTACTGGCATCGTCTGCAGCATCTTAAGCTCTTCGTCTGGGAACAGCATGTGTAAGATATCTTCGGGCGTCCTGCCTTCCAAGAGCAGGTCCGAGACTCTTGGCATCCCCTTGATTGCATCCTCCAGCTTGGTAATAGCCTCATCACTGGCACCAGGCATTACTTGAACCATAAAACCGCCCGCTGCCTTGATCGAATCATCTTTTTCAACAAACACCGACAGACCGACTGCTGAAGGGATCTGCTCCGATTTAGCCAGGTAATAAGTAAAGTCATCACCCAACTCGCCTGAGATCAAATCGACTTCACCAGTATATGGCGTCTTATCGCCTGGCGTCATCGTGGTTACCGAAAGCGTGCCTTGACGGCCAACTGCCCCGGCAACATCAATCTTGCCAGCTTCGTTTAATGGCAGATTAACGTGCGGATTTTTCATATAGCCTTTGACTTCACCATGCGCCGTCCCATCAGCAACGATATAGCCAACCGGACCATTGCCTTGAATCTTAACCGTCATACCGGCCTTGTCATCCAGGCTGGATGTTGATAAAAGCAGCGTTCCAATTAAAGTTCGTCCTAGCGCAGCTGAACTGGCACTCCAGGTATCATGAATCTCATGTGCTTTTTCAACCAGGTTGGTAGCACGCACTGCATAGGCCCGAAACATGCCATCCTTGGTCATACTTTTTACTAAATAGTCATTGTTTTCCATTATTGGTCACCTTTTCTAATTTTTGATTCCATAATAAAACAGGAGCGGCGACCAGTGGTCAAAAACGCTCCTGTTAATTGGCAATTATGCCTGATCATCATGATCGTCATGGTGGTCATTTTGATCATTTGAAGCTGAGCTGTCCGGCGTTTGTGAATCATGATCGGTTTCAGCACCGTCGTCATGGTCGCCCTCTACTTTTTCAGTTTCGCGACGTTCCAAAGCACGCTTAGACTCTTCAAAAGTTGCCGCATGCTGTTCATCTTCGGCAGCTTCAACATCGGCTTCTGGCATCTTCCCAGTCTTGTACAGACTCAGAATCTGCTTTTCATTCAGCGTTTCATACTTGAGCAGCGCCTCAGCAATCAGCTTGTGCTGTTCACGGTGCGTCTCAATAATGTGGAGCGCTTGTTCATGACCTTCATTCAAGATCCGCTTGATTTCTTCATCAACCAGGGCAGCCGTATGCTCTGAGTAGCCCGCTTGATCATAGCCTTGGCCAGTAAAGACCTGCCCAGAACTTTGCAGCTCAACCGGACCAATCTTGTCGCTCATCCCATATTGAGTAACCATGGCCCGCGCAATCTGCGTCGCCTGCTCAAAGTCGTTGGAAGCACCAGACGACTGTGAATGGAAGATGATTTCTTCAGCCGCACGGCCACCCATCAGACCAGCAATCTGTTCTTCAGCGTTTTTCTTGCTCATCAGCATCTGGTCTTCACGCGGCAGCATGATTGCATACCCGCCGGCACGGCCACGCGGTACGATCGTTACTTTGTGAACGACCCGCGCATCGTTTAAGACCAGCCCAACAATCGTGTGACCGGCTTCGTGATAGGCCACGGTTTCGCGTTCTTTTGGCGAAACGACCCGATCACGCTTGGCTGGACCAGCAATGACCCGATCTTCGGCTTCATCGACATCAGCAGCCGAAATTTCATTTTCATTGCGCCGTGCAGCCAACAATGCTGCCTCGTTCAGCAGGTTGGCCAAATCGGCACCCACGAATCCTGGCGTCTGCTTAGCAATTTCTTTTAAGTCAACGTCTGGGCCCAGTGGCTTGTTGCGTGCGTGAACACGCAGGATGGCTTCACGCCCCTTGACGTCAGGAGCACCCACCAGAATCTTCCGGTCAAACCGACCTGGCCGCAGCAAGGCCGGATCCAGAACATCAGCCCGGTTGGTGGCCGCCATTACGATAACACCTTCGTCACCATTAAAACCGTCCATTTCAACCAGTAATTGGTTCAGCGTTTGTTCACGTTCATCGTGGCCGCCGCCCATGCCGGAGCCACGCCGCCGCCCAACCGCATCAATTTCATCGATAAAGATGATTGATGGCGCGGCCTTCTTGGCTTGATCAAACAAGTCACGAACCCGGCTGGCACCAACCCCGACAAACATTTCAACAAAATCAGAACCAGAAATCGAGAAGAATGGTACACCGGCTTCACCAGCAACTGCTTTCGCCAGCAGCGTCTTACCAGTACCTGGAGGCCCTTCTAAAAGCACACCAGATGGAATCTTGGCGCCAAGCCGCGTAAATTTCTTTGGATTCTTCAGAAATTCAACGACTTCAACCAGTTCCTGCTTTTCTTCTTCTTCACCAGCAACGTCAGAGAAACGGACCTTGTTTTCCTTGGCATTAGCGGGCTTGGCCTTAGACTTGCCAAAGTTCATCATCCCGCCGCCGCGACCGCCTTGGCTGGCTTGCCCCATCATCATGTAGAAGAAAAATACCATGATGATCAATGGCAAAATGGTAAACAGCAGATTCATCCACAAGCTGTTAGATTCCTCGGCCTTGGTGCTGATGGTAACGTTGTGCTTTTCTGCATACTTCTGCAGCTGACTGAGCGTTACATCGCTGTCCAGCACTGAGCTTTGGAAACTGGTCGTGGTACTGCTCTTTTGCCCGACGATCGAGAACCCAGCATCGCTGCCGCTGACCTTCTGTGGCTTGCGGTAGGTACCAGTGATCTTATAGACTCCGCCGTCTGGTTGAAGTTGGAAGCTCTTAACCTTATTGTTCTTCAATTCGGTAACAAAAGTGCTTTGGGAAACGTTTTTGCTTTGCGTATCCGTACTGCTTCCCCCAAAGAAGAAGTAGGCAATTCCCATAATGCACAAAAAGATTATCGCATAGAAGAGCACGTTATGAGCGAATCCATTATTTTTACGATTGTTGTTCATAACAACCTCCTATCCAACGGCAATGTTTAATTTATTTTGATGGACTAAATGATAGCATAATTGACCATCATTGACCATTATTTGATCAACTATTTGCTATATACGGAAGGCTTCAAGATTCCTACGTATGGCAGGTTTCGATAGTAGCCTTGATAGTCAAGGCCGTAGCCAACCAAGAACTCGTTTGGAACGACAAAACCAACATAATCAGCTTCAATTTCGACTTTACGGCCCTCTGGCTTATCCAGCAGCGTACATACCTTGACGCTGTTGGCACCACGCTCGCCTAACAGATCAACCAGATAGCGCAGCGTGCGGCCAGTGTCGACGATATCTTCCATAATCAAGACGTCTTGACCCTCTAAATCAGCCTTCAAATCGTGAATCAATTTGATCGTGCCGGTTGATTCGGTACCACCGTAATAACTCGAAACGTCAATAAAGTCCAGCTGTGCGTAACAGGTCATCTTTTTAAACATATCAACCGAAAATGGTGCCGCGCCGGTCAGGACCGAAACCACCAAAGGCTTTTTGTCGGCATAGTCGGCATTAATCTGCTTAGCCAAGCGTTCCTCGGCAGCATTAATCTCTTCAGTGCTGTACAAGACGCGTTCAATATCGTTGTTCATCTATCTGCTCCTTTTAGCATTTTCGTTGGGCAACTACAATGGTTTGACATTCTTGATCCTGAGTAGCGCCACCCGACTCATCCAGCCAGGCAAATTTATGACCAACCACCCACAGCACCGTCTCAGCAGCTGTAATCAATACCAGCTGCTCTTGACGCTGCAACTGCGGTACCTTGTCATTAATCAAGACGCGCCTGACCTTTTGATGGCCACCGTTTTTTAAGCGCAGTCGATCGTCTTTTTGCCAGCTCCTTAAACTAAGCGGCAAAGCGTTAGGCGAAAGCTTAAATCTGGCCAGCTCGATAGCGTCTTTTGGCAGCTGATCATTACTAAAGATCCCGAACGTCAATTCATCGTTGATTTCATGCCATTGGCCCAATTCTACCACAGCTGCGGACTTTTTTTGCGAATTATCGACCTTTTTAACCGCGTTTTTAAGCCAACAGACATCATATTCCTTCACCAGCCAGTGTTCATTTGGCAATTGCATGACCTGCTGCGGCTTTTTGCCATCGTTCAGCAGCTGGTCGATCTGCATGAGCTGCGATTGAGTCAGATCATAGACCGCCTGGCTCTTCAGCCATTGCAGCAATAACAGCCGGCGACTGGACTGGGGCTGCTGCCGATACTTCGCCAGCCGCAGCTGATTCGCCGTCGTCATCTGTGCCAGAAGCCGCGCCAAGCTGTTTTGACTAAAAGCCAGCAAATCGCTCAACTGTTCATGCCACGCCGTCATATGCTCTAAAAAACGCGGATTCTCTTTGATCATGGCAGGAACGATCAGATTTCGAAAACGATTGCGCGTCAAAGCAAGGTCTTGATTGGTGACATCTTCAAACCAGGTTAACCGATGCTGATTGGCATACTCATAAAGCCGGTCCTTGGGAATGGTCAAAAGCGGTCTGAGCAGCGTTTTGCCAGCAAATGGCCGTTCATCTTCAATCCCAGCCAGCGCTGTCAGTTGCCCGCCCCTAACCATTTTCATCAGCATTGTCTCTGCTTGATCATTGGCATGGTGCGCGGTCAAAAGAAAATCAGCCTGATATTTTTGCATCGTCTGAGCAAAAAAGCGGTAGCGCACTGTCCGCGCGGCATCCTCAATTCCGGTTTGCGGATGTTCTTTGACTGGCCAATGCCTGACTGACAGCTTTAATTGATGCTTTTGACAGTAGTTTTTTAAAAAAGCTTCTTCTTGCTGACTCTGCTTGCGCAATTCATGATTAACATGAGCAATGATCAATCGTTCAGGATCAACCAACTGCTGCATCACGTCCATCAGTACCATTGAGTCAACGCCTCCAGAAACGGCAACTACCAAGGGGGCAGCTGATTCAAAAAAGCGGTGCCCTGTCAGACGCCGCTTAATCTGTTGCTGAAGATTCATTTTAACTGCGCCGACCGCCACGGCCCCCACGCTTGCCATCCGTTTGCCGTTTCAGCGTTGACAGGCGTGATTCGCTTTCTTTCATAAAACTGGCCAGCATATTGTCGAAACTGTCATTTTGCCGATGATGACGAGTCCCAGAAAAGCCGCGCTGTGGTGCATGGTTAAATTCACGGTGTTCATGGCGTTCCTGGGTGTGGGCATAACCATGAGCTGCTTCATCATGACGTCGTTCGTGAAAACCGCGTCCCTGTTCGCGATGATTCTCGCGCTCCTCATGGTGGTGACGTTCTTCTTTAGGTTGAGCTTCCTTCATCGATAAAGCGATCTTGCCATCACTGCCAATTTTCATTACCTTGACAGTTACCGTATCGCCGACTGATAGAACGTCGTGAATGTCTTTGATGAAGCGATCAGAAATCTGGCTGATATGAACCAATCCCGTCTGGTTGTCGTCTAGATCAACGAAAGCCCCGAAATTAGTAATACCTGAGATTTTCCCTGAAACCTTTGCTCCTTCTTCAATTGCCATGAACTAGCTGGCCCTCCTCATTAAAAATCAATCATTTATTTACAGTTTTGAGTATAACATAAATCAACATTGTTACAAGTGAACAATTATAGCGATAAAGCGAACAAAAAAAGCTAAAAACGTTTTCTTACATCGTCAGTTAAACGCTGTCACGATTTCTAAAGCGCTTTTAGCTTAATTCGCAAAGTTATAAATCGTTTCGCCTTTTTTCGCGTAATTATATTTAGAACGAATCAGCTGCTGAAGATATTCAGGATCATTCAGCTCTTTAATATGACTGTTCAGCTGCTTTTGCTTGCTTTTCTGTTTGGTCAGCTGGGTTTGCGTCTGCTGAATCTGGGCATCGACCCGACCAAGCTGCCGTTGATTTTTCCAAATCTGAACGCCAAATACCAGGACCAAAACACCAATTATGCCGACCATCGCTAAAAACCGGTGCTTATGAATTTTTCGAGCATATGCCTTGTCCGCTGCCCGCTGAGCTGTTTTCTGCTGAGCGTACGGCGTATCAAGGCTGTAGACATTGCGACCTTTCATTGAGAATTCCTCACCTTGTAATTATTGTCCAAAGTATAACAGGATTTTTTAGCAACTGTCCAACCTAATCGCAAATTACGTGCTGAGTCAGCTTTTGACTAACCAAGACCGATTGCCGAAACCGCTATAGATTAAAGGTTAATCGTCAAATGGATTGCTGAAGTCCTCGGCAAATTTTTCATCGATGATGGTATACATCTGATCCGTTTCGCTCTTTTTAGTAGTCTCAATAATCTGATCAATTCGGACAATCTCCGTTTTATTGCCAAACTGAATGGTCAGCTCATCGCCAGCCTTAACGCTGCTGGACGATTTTGCCGGTTTACCATTGACCAGGATGCGCCCTTGATCGGCAATCTTTTTAGCTATCGTTCGCCGCTTGATGATTCGAGAAACCTTTAAAAACTTGTCTAACCGCATTTATCTATTTCCTTTCCTAACCATGACTTTTTTCTTGATTCTTTTTTGAATCGTGATTGGTCTCGTTATTCGTATCGTTAAGTGCCTGATTGATGCCGTACACACAGATGATCAGCTGCTTAAGCCAGTCTTTTTGCGTCATCTTTGGCTGAATGATCAATCTGACGGTAAGCCGGCCATCATCGGTCTGCCCCATCGTTGCTTTAAACCGCGTCGCTGCCAGCGCTTTGATGATTTCAGGAGGCTTAATGGCACGACTGCCAGCCTTGTTGAAAGTCAAAACAAGATTGTCGCGCTGTCGCTTGATCGATTCCAGCATCGCCGCATCGGCATTCATCTTCAGCTCACCTACCAGCAGCAGATTCTCAACGGGTGCGCCATAATCGCCAAACCGGTCAATCAGATCACCTTGCAGATCAAGCAGTTCTTGATCTGATTTTGCCTGACGCACCTGTTTGTATAAAGCAATCTTTTGCCGCGCGTCGCTAACGTATTCATCGGGCAGATAGGCTTCCACGTTGATGTCGATCTCGGTATTGGCAATTGGCTTTTTAACCTGACCGCGTTTTTTAGCCACGGCTTCGCTAAGCATCTCAGCATACAGATCATAGCCAACCGAATCGATAAAGCCGTGCTGCTGCTTGCCCAAAAGATTGCCCGCGCCACGAATCGCCAAGTCACGCATGGCAATCTTAAAGCCGCTGCCCAGTTCTGTAAAATCGCGAATGGCCGCCAGCCGCTTTTCCCCAAGTTCCGTCAGCACCTTGTTTGGCTGATACATAAAATAGGCATAGGCAACGCGATTGCTGCGGCCAATCCGTCCTCGAATCTGATAGAGCTGGGATAGCCCCATTCGATCGGCGTTTTCAACAAACAATGTATTAACGTTGGCTATATCGACGCCAGTTTCAATAATTGAGGTTGTCACCAAGACGTCATACTCGCCTTGAATGAAATCATATAAGACACCTTCCAGCTGTGCTTCGGTCATCTTGCCGTGAATATAGCCGACTCTGGCCTCAGGTACCAAATTCTGCAGCTCGGCAACGGTTCGTTCAATATCGTTGACGCGGTTATGCAGATAATAGACCTGCCCGCCCCGCTGCAGCTCGCGCAGAATTCCATCACGAATTGCGGCTTGATTTTGTTCCATCACGTAGGTCTGAATTGGATAGCGATCGGCAGGCGGCGTTTCAATCACCGATAGATCACGCACGCCCATCATTGACATATGCAGCGTCCGGGGAATCGGGGTGGCCGTCAGCGTTAACACGTCAATGTTGTTTTTTAGCTGTTTAAGCCGCTCTTTATGCTTGACGCCAAATCGCTGCTCCTCATCAATGACCAACAGTCCCAGATCATTGAACTGAACGTCTTTGCTGAGCAGTCGGTGCGTGCCGACTACGACATCAATCTTGCCATTTTTGAGACCCGCTTCGGTTTCTTTAAGCTGTTTGGGTGTCCGAAAGCGCGACATCATAGCGATCTCAATCGGGAAGCCTTCAAAACGGCTCTTCATCGTATCAAAATGCTGCTGGGCCAGAATCGTGGTAGGAACCAAAAAGGCCACCTGCTTGCCGCCTAAAACCGCCTTAAAGACCGCCCGCAACGCTACTTCCGTCTTACCATAGCCGACATCACCGACCAAGAGCCGATCCATGGGGCGCTCGCTCTCCATGTCGGCTTTAATCTCTTTGATGCTGCGCAGTTGGTCAGGGGTCTCTTGGTAAGGAAACTCAGCTTCAAACTTTTCCTGCAGATAATCGTCTTTAGGGAAGGCATAACCTTTTTCCGTTTCTCTGGCTGCATAAAGATCAACCAGCTCATCGGCAATATCCTCGACCCTGGCAGCCACGCGTGCTTTAGTTTTAGCCCACTCGGTTCCGCCCAGCCGATTGATGTGTGGAACCTTGCCTTCACTGGCCACGTATTTTTGGACCAGATCCAGCTGCGTGACCGGAACAAAGATCTGCGCGTGATTGCGATAGTTGATCACCATGTAGTCTTGATTGGCGCCATCAACCGTCATCGTCTTAATGCCAGAAAAGATTCCGATCCCATGGTTGACATGAACGACATAGTCACCAGGCTTTAAGTCAGCGTAGCTTTTAAGCCGTTCCGCGTTAGCCAGTTTCTGTGGTCGAATCCGGCGCTGCTTGACCTGGGCAAACATTTCATTTTCAGTAATGGCGACCAGATTAGCCTGTGGATATTCAAACCCGTTTGCCAAGGTCATTGCCGTCAGCTGTGTCTGATGCTCCAACAGCTGGTCAGGCTGCGTCTCAACTGCCTTGACGCCAAATTCGGCCATTGTCTTAGCCATCTGCTGGCGACGCTCTTGACTCTGCGCCAATAAGACAATTGTTTCGCCTTGAGCCTGCCAGCGCTGCAGTTCGCTTTTCAAAAGCGCCATCTGACCAAAGAAACGCTGCATGGGGCGCGTCTTTAAATCAGTCAGCGCGGCAAACCGTTTGGCACCCATCCCTTTTTTAAACAGTGCCAGGTACGTTTGTGCATGATCATCATCAGCTACCAGCTGCTCTGGCTCATGGCCCAGAAAACCGGCTTGTCCTCGTTCATGACGCTGCATTTTTTCGTCCAGCCAGCTTAGTTCGTCTTTTTCCAGACGCTGACCTGTTTCTTTAATGCGTGGCCAATCGTCCAGATACAGACTGCCAGCTGGCGGTAGATAGTCTAAAAGCGAGGCCGCCTTAGGGTAGACCAGATCGGCATATTCCAACATTTCAACTGGCAGCTCATGTTTTTTTAGCGCCGAGATCAGTTCGGCAAAATGACTATTGAGCACCTGTCTTTGTTCCTGATCGGTAACCAATGCCTGCAGATCAGCCTGCTCTTTGTTCATTTTCTGCGCAACCCGTTCAAACTCCGTAATTGGCAGGATAAAGTCGGTTGCTGGCAGAACCGTGACTTCAGCAAGATTTTTTTGACTGCGCTGAGATTCTGGATCAAAAGTACGCAGCGAATCAATTTCAGTATCAAAAAGATCGATTCGAATCGGCAGCTCAGTATTTAAGGCATAGACATCAATAATCGACCCTCGCATAGCAAAGTCGCCGGGTCTTAATACCATCTGCTGATATTGATAGCCCATTGCCCCCAGCTTGGCGCGCATCTTAGTTGGATCCAGTTCCATCCCTGGTTTCAGCTGTAGCGAGGCCTGAGCAAACTGCGCCGGTGCAATCAATTTTCGGCGCAGCCCGGCCACTGAGGCGATCACGATAGCGGGTGTCTGCTGCTGCAGTGCATTAAGGGCCAATACCCGCTGCAGCCGATAATTAGGCGAACTGGTCGCTACTTCAGCCGCCAGCACCTCTTCAACTGGAAACTGATAGATTTCAGTATCTGGCAACAGATTTTCTAGATCAGCTGCCAGTTTTTGCATATGATAAAGACTATCGACGATGATCAGCTGCGGCTGCGCCAGATTTTCATGCAGCGCTGCCAGCAATAGCGTCGTAGCAGAGCCAGCAATCCCAGTAATCAATTGATTTTTTTGATCGCGAATCATGTTCAGAATCGTTTTAAAATCCTTGGTTGATTCGATAAATTCCGTCAGCCGCACTATGCCAGCCCCTTTTTATTAATTATACTGATTCATCAATTGGTCAAACGTTTCGCCGTGAACCCAATCGATTAAGGCTCGTTCTGCAACTGCCACGGCCTGATCAAAAGCAGGACGCTCCTGTGACGTAAAGCGGCCCAGTACATGACTGACCACCGTACCATTTTGAGGATGATCGATTCCCAGCTTGACCCGATTGAAATTTTTGGTTCCCAGGTATTGAATGATGCTCTTTAAACCGTTATGGCCGCCAGAAGCGCCATGTGTCTTCAAACGCACGCGGCCAACCGGCATATCCAGATCATCAGCAACGATAACCAGGTCAGCCAGATCAACCTGATAGTAGTCCATCAACGGCTTAACAGCTCGGCCAGAATCGTTCATAAACGTGGTTGGCTTGACCAGCATTACTTTTTCGCCGTCAATCATCCCCGTAGCGGCCACGGCTTCGTATTTGGTATGGCTAAAGGCCCCCAGCTGATAGTCGCGCGCGATCTGCTCAACGACCATAAAGCCGCTGTTGTGCCGTGTCTCGTCATAACGTGAGCCAATATTACCCAATCCTACAATCATTTTCATTAAAATCACCTTTCTTTACACGCAAAAAGGCCGCACGGAGCCGTACCCCGTCCAGCATCAGTGCAATCATTATACCGCAAGTGACGATCAATCAAAAAGCAAATGCCTACGCTATTTTTGCTGATTAGACCATTGCTACTTGTGCTATCATGTTGATAGATCAATCCACAGACTGCAACTTAACTGGAGGCAAAAACATGATTTTTAACTCTCTGATCAAAACCAAGGATCAACTGACCACTCTGCCTGAAGATGCCACCTTGGCAGAGGCATTGACCGTTTTGGAAAATACCGGTTTTCGCTGCGTGCCGGTTTTAGACAAGACAGGGACGATTTTTCGCGGCAACATCTACAAGATGCATATCTATCGGCATAAATCACGCCACGGCGACATGGATCTGCCCGTTACCAGCCTGTTGAAGAACTCAACCAAGTTTATCTCAATCAAGGCCGCCTTTTTCAATGTCTTCTTTACCATTCGTGATTTGCCATATATTGCCGTTTTGGATGAGGACAATCACTTCTATGGCATCCTGACACACAGCCGTGTCCTGCGCATGCTGGCCGAAGCCTGGAACATTAATGCCGGCAGCTATGTCTTGACGGTAACGGTCCCTGATGAACGAGGCGCTTTGGTAACGGCAGCTAAGGAAATTACTCGTTTTACCGACATTGCCAACGTCATCTCGCTTAACCTTGATCCAACCCAGACGCACAACAAGCAGATCCTGTTTACGCTGCCAGCCAGTGCCGACCAGGCTTTGGTCGACAAAATCGTCAAACGGCTGAATCGCAAAGGCTTTGAAGTACCAGAAATCGAAGACCTGCATCCCAACTATTAAAACCGAATTCATCATGAAAAAAGATCCAGTCAGCAGCGACTGGATCTTTTTGATTTACGATAGATTCAAGCTAATGTGCAGTGCATGGTCGACGTTTTTCATGATTCGATCGTCAAAGCGCGTTAAATACTTTCTCAAACGCCGCTTATCAATCGTCCGCAGCTGCTCAAGCAAGATAATCGAATCATGGGCGATTCCCGATTCGGCCGCCTTGATCTTAACATGCGTCGGCAAGGTGCTTTTCGTCAGCTGTGCCGTAATGGCAGCTACGATCGTCGTTGGGCTGTAGCGGTTACCAACATCGTTTTGGATAATCAGTACTGGCCGCACGCCACCTTGTTCTGAGCCAATCACTGGCGATAGATCCGCAAGATAAACGTCACCGCGCTGAATCCGTATCTTCCCCATTCATCATCGCCTGCCCTAGTTTTTATAGCGTCGCATTAATCGCGGTGTAATACTCGTCAGGATTTCATAATTGATCGTGTGTGCATAATCGGCCAGATCGGTTGCCGAAAGCGTCTTTTCTTTTGAGCTTCCCATCAAAACGACCTCGGTTCCGACCGGCATTGATTCAGGCAGACGAATCATCATTTGATCCATGCAGATCCGCCCTAAAATATCACATTCTCGACCAGCCACCAAGACCTTAAAGCCCTGCATCCGTCGTAGGTAGCCATCCGCATAGCCAATTGGCAGGGTAGCGACCCATTCATCGTTTTGCGCAGTATAGGTCGCGCCATAGCTGATTGATTCACCAGCCTGTAGATGCTTAACAAAAGTCGTCTTGGCAACGATTGAGGCTACCGGTCGCAGATCCAGCGAATCAGGCAGCTCATGACCAGAAGGATTGCAGCCATACATTGAGATGCCCATCCGAACCGTGTTGGCTGCGATCGTTTCGCGATGCCACATACCGACTGCTGAATTAGCCATGTGAACGTAAGGCGGTTTCTGATCAACAGCGGCCAAAAAGTCATGCCAGCGCCCCAATTGCCGTTTAAAGTAGTTATCGTCAGCCGCATCAGCCGTGGCAAAGTGTGTAAACATTCCTTCAAAAACGAAAGCGGACTGGTTAACCAGTGCCAAAGCCTGCTTTAATTCAGTAACGTCACGAAACCCAATTCGTCCCATGCCGGTATCCAATGCCAGGTGAACCTTCAGCGGTGGCAATGACTCATTTTTGGCAAGTTCAGCGTATTCTTTGAGCCAGTTGACGCTACCCACCGTCAGCGAAATATCGTTTAAGGCAGCTACCGGCGCATAATGAACCGGCGTCAGTCCCAATACCAGCATCAGTTGATCGATGCCGGCATTTCTAAGCTCGAGTCCTTCATCAAGCATAGCCACGCAAAAACCGTCAACACCAGCCTCCTTAGCAGCATGAGCAACCGGGACGGCACCATGTCCATAGGCATCCGCCTTGACGACTGCCAAGATTCGACTGTTGGCTGGTAAAGCGGCCTGTTGCTGTTTAATATTATGCTTTAATGCCTTTAGGTCGACTACCATAGCGGCATCCCGCAATTGTGCGCTAATCATTTTTCTGATCGCTTGTCCTTTCCAAAATGATTTCAGTCATGACCAGGTCTTTCGTATGACTAACCGATGCCCATACTTGACCTTCAAATGGCGATTTAACTACGATTGGCCGACCGCTTTGATTATTGATGATCGCAATGTCTTGAAAGCCGACCTCGCGACCGATTCCGGTTCCCCAAGCCTTGGCAAAAGCCTCTTTTAACGACCAGCGACCGGCAATGTATTCATAGCGGCGCTGACCGCCTAATCTAGCCAACTGTTCCAATTCAGGCGGCGTAAGGATTCGCTTGACGAAACTGGGCGTCTTTTCAACGGCACGCTTCACGCGGGCAATTTCCGTTAAATCAATTCCAAATCCTTGAATCATTGTTTATTGTTCCTGACCACCACGGCGGCGAATGTTAAAGCCGCGACGTCCTTTGCCATGCGAGTCTTCACGATAGCTGCGACGACTCTTGCTCTGACCGGTACGCTTGCCGCCACGATAACCGCGATGCGATGAACTGCCATGGCGATAGCTGCTGCCACGATAGCCACTGCTCTGGCGACGCTTGCGCCGTGGTAATGGCCGTTCTGGCGTGATCTTAACCGGTACCTGGCTGGCAGCTTCTTTGGTCATATCATTAAGCAGGGCAGCTGCCAAATCAAGGGCATCATGCGTTTCCAATAGTTTTTGCGCGGCGTCGGCATAGCGCTGCGTAGATGGCTGCGCGATCAGTTCATCGATCTCGCTGACGGCGCTGGCCAGCTGTCCTTTAAATGCCTCTTCTTCAGTTGGTGGCTTCAAAGGCAGCATGCGTACCTTGGTCAGCTTTTCAATCTCATGCAGATAGTCCATTTCATTTGGCGTGACAAAAGTCAATGAAACGCCATGGTGCCCGGCCCGACCAGTTCGGCCAATCCGGTGAACGTAGCTGTCGGGATCAGATGGAATATCATAGTTGTAGACATGCGTAACGCCTGAGATATCAAGTCCACGCGCCGCAACGTCGGTGGCAACCAAGATATCAAGCTTGCCTTCCTTGAAACGTTTCATGATCTTGGTTCGCCGATCCTGTGTCAGATCGCCATGAATACCAGCCGCGTTGTAGCCGCGTGCCGTCAAGCCCTTCGAGAGTTCATCGACGCGCCGCTTAGTCCGGCCAAATACAATCGTTAGGTCTGGGTCTTGAACATCGATCAGTCGGGTCATGATATCGAACTTTTCATAATCACGCGCCCGAACGTAGTATTGATCCACCAGGTCGGTCGTCAGCTCTTGAGCCTGAATGCGAACGGTCTTAGGCTCTTTCATAAACTGCATCCCGATCCGCTTGATTTCTGGCGGCATCGTTGCACTGAACAGCAGCGTTTGCCGTGTTGCCGGCGTTTCGTTGATGATGGCTTCTATATCTTCCAAAAAGCCCATGTTCAGCATCTCATCAGCCTCATCCAAAACCAGCGTATTGATTTGGCTCAAATCAACCGTATGCCGCCGAATATGATCGCGCAGCCGGCCCGGCGTCCCAACCAGAATTTCTGGCTGATGCTTTAAGCTCTTGATCTGGCGGCGAATATCAGCTCCACCATAAACGACCTGAACCTTGGCCCGCTTGTCTTTTCCCAGCCGGTACAGCTCTTCTTGCGTCTGGATCGCCAATTCACGCGTTGGCGAAATGATCAGAGCTTGAATTGCCGAATTCTGAGGATCAATGTGTTCAAGAATCGGCAGTCCAAACGCTGCCGTCTTACCGGTCCCGGTTTGTGCCTGACCAATTACGTCATCACCGTTTAAAACCATCGGGATCGTCTGTTCTTGAATTGGTGTGGCTTCTTCATAGCCGCTGCGTTTGATGGCTTTAAGCAGGCTGTTTGACAACCCTAATTCTCCAAATTTCACTTAAATAAATTCTCCTTAAAATTCAATCATGACTAGCCATGATTATGATTACTTCTCATTGGCACTGGCCAGTTCTGCCAGTACCTTTTCCAGATGAATGCCATGACTGGCCTTCATCAGAATTGCATCGTCAGCCGTTAAGACCGACTTCAAATCACTCGTTAACTCTTCAAGCTGGTCAGCTGCATAGCTGTGAATGGCTTCTTTGGGGTAACCGTCTTTGATCAGCTGATCTTTTAAGTTATTCATTTCTTGACCAACCAGATAAACGGCATCGATCTGATCATGCGAAATTGCCTCAGCCAAGCTGGCATGCAATTTGGCCGAAGCATCGCCTAATTCAAGCATGTCGCCCAATACGGCAATATGCCGGCCATTGGTCTTGACCGTGGCCAGCGTCTTGATAACCTGCTTAACGGCCGTTGGATTGGAATTATAGACATCGCTTAAGATCGCCTCGCCAGCATCGCCTTGAATCCATTCAGCACGGTTGGCCGTTAATTCAACGCCAGCCAAGGCCTGCTGCATGTTTTCCGGCTTGACGTGCAGCAGCTTGCCAACCGTGATGGCTGCCAAGGCGTTGTTGACGTTGTATTCGCCACCCATCGGCAGATCAAATTTCAACCCTGGCCATTCGTTAACCTGGAACGTAACATGATTAGGAGCGGTCGTAACGCTGGTGGCATAAAGATCATTGCCCAACTCACGGCCAAACGTCTTGGTATATTGTTTAAGCTTGACGGCGCGTTCTTTAAGCAGCGGTTCATCACCGTTGTATACCAGCGTGCCATCCTCTTTTAACCCATGCGTGATTTCCATTTTGGCATCGGCAATCTTATCGCGTGTACCGAAAAATTCGATATGCGCCTCGCCAATCATCGTGATCACTGCAATGTCAGGCGTAGTCAACTTGCTCAAAAAGTCTAATTGTCCCGGACGATCCATCCCCATTTCAACCACTACGGCTTCAGTATTAGGATTCATGTTGAGCAGCGTAATCGGCACGCCAATCTCATTATTGAAGTTGGCATGCGTCTTGGTTACGTTCATTTGGGTCGCCAAAATTGAAGCCGTCATATCCTTGGTAGTCGTTTTGCCATTGCTGCCAGTTACGGCAACCACGAATGGATTAATCTTGTGCAGATAGTATTGGCTTAATTCCTGCAGTGCCTGCAGCGGATCATCAACAACCAGCAATGGCTGATCAGTTGATGGCAGATCGTGATCGCTGGCCCAAAGCGATGCCACCGCGCCATTTTCAAACGCACTGGCAACGTATTTGTGCCCATCCTGCTCGCCCATTAATGGAATAAACAGCGCCCCAGCTTCCAGAGCACGGCTGTCAAAGGCCACATTGGTTACTTCTAGGTCCTGCCATTTTGCAATATCATTTTGCACCCGAATTGCCTTTGCAATCTCGGCTAAACTCATCTTCATGGAAATTTCCTCTTTTATTTGTTTTTTGAACTTTCGTACCGACTAGTCTAACTGATTAATTATATCACCCTTATGATCACAAAACGAGGGTTATAAATTTATCAATGGCAAAGGTATTGAATTTTTTATGTATTAAAAAGGGCTCAAGGTTGTCGTCAAGCAAACCTTGAGCCTTGATTCGACTATTGATCAAGCCTTACATTTCTTCCAAGCGGGCAATTCGATCCTCTAGCGGCGGATGCGTGTCAAAAAGATGATCCAGCCAGCGATGACGCTTGGCATTCTCTTCAGGATCGGTAATATATAAAGACGCACTGCTGGGATCAGCCTGCTGCATCGGCTCGGCATGTTCCAGCTTACGCAGCGCACTGATCATCCCCTGCGGATTACGCGTCAACTCTACGGATCCAGCGTCAGCCAGATATTCGCGATTGCGTGACAGTGCCATCTGAGCAATGGCAGCTGCCAGTGGTGCCAAGATGATCAGCAGCAATGAAGCCAGCATACCAAAGATATTGACGCCGCGATCATCATCATCATCACCGTGGCCACCGCCCAGCCACCAAAAATTGCTGACCAGGTTAACCAAAAATGAGATTGCCGCTGAAAGAGCCAGTGCGATTGTCTGCAGGCGAATGTCATAGTTGCGAACATGGGTGATCTCATGTCCCATTACGCCTTCCAGCTCCTCACGATTCATCATCTGCATCAAGCCGGTCGTAGCCGCCACGGCAGAATGTTTAGGATCGTTGCCGGTTGCAAAGGCATTAGGACTGGGATCGTCAATAATAAAGACCCGTGGCATTGGTACCTGTGCGACCATCGCCATATCTTCAACGACATGCCAAAGTTCTGGCGACTCAGCAGCCGAATGAATCTCACGAGCATGATTCATGTTCATCACAACATCCGTTGACTGCCCAATCATGACCGAGGCATAGATCAGAGCAATCACCAATGCCATGATGATGCCAACAACGGTTGAGCCAGCCAGCCAGTAGCCAACCGCAGCTCCTACCAGCGCGACCAGCAGACAAAAGCCTACCACCACGTAGACTGTCCGCCGCTTATTCATGTTAATCTGTTGATAAAGCATGCGTTACCCCAAACCGTTTTTAAAATTCAACTTTGGGCGTTTCCCGAGCCTCAGCCGGTACCTGCAAATATTCAAATTGCGTAAAGTGGTGAATCTTACCGACCAGGTTGGAAGGAAATGCCTGCAGCCGTTCGTTAAAGCGTCGCACGCAGCTATTGTAAAGCTGGCGTGAGTAGGCAATCTTATTTTCCGTATTGGTCAGTTCTTCCATCAGCTTTTGATATTCGGCACTGGCCTTTAGATCTGGATAGGCTTCGCTTACGGCAAACAATGATTTCAAAGTGCCGCTCAGCTGGTTGGAGACTTCCATTGTTTTTTGCGGATCATCTGCCATATTCATTCCGGCTAACTGATTTCTCAAAGCCGTTACCTTTTCCAGCGTCCCAGCTTCGTATTTGCTGTATCCTTTAACTGTATTGACCAGGTTGGGGATCAAGTCATTTCGCCGCTGCAGCTGCACATCGATTTGACTGGCTGATTCTTCGACCTGATTGCGTGCAGTGATAAAACCGTTATAGATGCTGACATACCCAACAATCAGCAAAATCACGACCACTACAGCGATAATTGCTGCCATCATAAATACTCCTCCTTAGGAAATTGATTTTCTTAATCATAACAGTTAATACCTGACGAATAAAATAATTTTGCCGTTTTGCACTAAAACTTAATCTTTTATAAAATTAAGCTGCAAAACCATTTATAAGGAGCCTTTTTATGAAAGTCTTATTTGTCTGTCTGGGCAATATCTGTCGCTCCCCAATGGCAGAGGCAATGTTTAGACAAATGATCGCTCAAAATCAGCTTGCCGATCAGGTTCAGGTCGACTCGGCCGCAACCAGTTATGAAGAAGAAGGCAACGGTCCGCATCCAGGTGCGCTTAAGATCATGCATAAATATCATCTGCCGACTGCAGGGCTCATCTCGCGTCCCATCACTCAAGCGGATTTCGCTACTGCAGATCTGATCATCGGCATGGATGATATGAATATTCGGCATCTTAAAGCCATCGCGCCAAAAGAAGATCGCTTTAAGATTCATCAAGCCTTTGACGTGGTCCCCGGCAAAGCTGGTACATCGATTCCTGATCCCTGGTATACGCATCGTTTTCAAGATACCTACGACAGCTTAGCCGAGGCGCTTCCTTATTGGTTAGATGTTGTAAAGCGCCAGCTGCACGATCAGCATTGATTCAGCGACCGTAAAGCCAATCATAAATAAAAAGAGATCAGGCGTGAATTACTACGTCTGATCTCTTTTTTATTCTTGATCGCGCCCCGTCGTATACTTGCTGCTGAGAGCTTTTTGTGCTTTTTTAGGCGCTTGAGAGAATTTTTCGCTGCGGACCAGTTTTCCTCTGATCATCAAACGTCCTTTACCGGTATCATCACAGGTAATCAAAGTGACAATGGCATTTTTGGTATTATTGACCACTTGAACGTCGGTTGCCTTGATGAACTTGCGCTGATAGATTCGATACTCATAGACGCGACCCATATCGGTCAAATAGATCATCTGACCCTTTTTGGCATGATAATAAAGCGGTGAGAACAAGATCTTACTGCCATTGGCCATATTGTGTCCAGCCAAGGCATAGTTGCCCTTCCCCATCTGCATGTCTTCGCGCATAGTACCAGCAGCTAAAGCTAACGTGGTATTGTCGACTCCTTTGGCAATTGGCAGCACCATATCGATGTCAGGAATGGCAATCTCGCCAATTACATTAATAGCCTGCTTTTTTGCCCGTGCGGCCGCGACGCTTTGCAGGCTGAGGTCCTGGACGCTGTCAAAATCATAGCTGGCCTTTTTCTTTTGGTTTTTAACCACGGCTCGCCGCGTAACGGTCGGCCGATAGCTGTCAACCAAAGCCGACTTGATCTGCTGATTAAAAATTAAAGCCAGTCCAACGATAAACAGGATTATGGCAGCGGTCCAGCGCAGCCAGTTTAACTTGCGATGCATATTCGATCTCCTCGACTTTTATAACGATAAAACAAAAGCCCCACCGCGGAAAAATCCAGCAGTGAGACTTTTTGCCAAAATGCGGCTTACTTGAGGCCGTACTTCTTGTTGAACTTGTCCACGGCACCATCGGCTTGCGTGAACTTTTGCTTACCCGTGTAGAATGGGTGAGAATCTGAAGTAACTTCAACCCGGATCAGTGGGTATTCGTTGCCGTCTTCCCATTTAACGGTTTCTTTAGAAGTAGCCGTAGAACCGGAGATAAACTTGTAGCCGGTTGCTGAGTCTTCAAAAACTACCAAGTGGTAATCTGGATGAATTCCTTGTTTCATAAATTTTACGCTCCTTTTGCCATGAATCATTGCCTGAAACATAGATAATCAACCTTCACAGATTAACATATCTTTGTTCAACTTGCAACTACTCTGTCATTTTCTATTCTTCTTCAATCTTAACGTTGGCGTTCAGCCGGTTAAGTTTCCAAACAACCCGGTCATAGCCGCGCAGAATATGATCCGCGTCATGAATAACCGTTTGACCATCTGCCATCAGTCCAGCAATCATCAAAGAGGCCCCAGCACGAATCTCGCCAGCCTTGACATCGGCGCCGTGCAGCTTTTCCGTATGACGAACGGCGATCTGGCCATCTTGGGTCTCAATATTCATTCCCATCTTTTGCAGTTCAGGGATGTGCTTGACTCGTTTTGGATAGATCGTATCAACAATCGTGCTTTCCCCGTCAGCCTTGGAAAGCAGCGGCGTCAATGGCTGCTGCAGATCAGTGGCAAAACCAGGATAAGGCATCGTCTTGACGCTGATCGGCTTTAGATGATCCGTTTTGGGAACATAGATCTTATCACTGTCAATCTGTAAGTCGACGCCCATGTCAATCAACTTGCTGGTGTAAGCCTCCAAGTGCTCGGGAATCACGTTGTTTAACATGATCCCATCCCCCATCGCAGCTGCTAATGACAGGTAGGTACCGGTTTCGATTCGGTCGGCAATGATCGTATGCGTGTTCATTGACTGCAGCGTGTCGACCCCCGTAATCCGAATCGTATCAGTCCCAACCCCACGAATCTTGGCACCCATATTGTTTAAAAAGGTTGCCAGGTCAACGATTTCTGGTTCACGCGCTGCATTTTCGATAATCGTGGTTCCTTGAGCTCTAACCGCTGCCAAAACCGCGTTGATCGTAGCACCAACCGAAACCATATCCATAAAGATCCGCGTGCCATGCAGTCCGTTTGGCGCGTCCATCTTTACGGTACCGCCCGATTCGCTGACGTTAGCACCTAAAGCCTTGAAAGCCTTCAAGTGCTGGTCAATTGGCCGAGGACCAATGTTATCGCCACCTGGGAAAGTTACCGTTGCTCGGTGAAAGCGGCCAAGCAGGGCTCCCATGAAATAGTAGGAAGCCCGCAGACTCTTGATCGCCTTGCTGGGCAGTTCAGCTTCCATGATTTGAGTGGGATCAATGTTTAAAACGCCATGCTTGAATGATGACTTAACGTTCATTGACTCCAAAATAATCATCAGATTGTGAACATCCAAGATATCCGGCACGGTATCAAACTGAACAGGCGTATCGGCTAGAATCGCCGCCGGAATCAACGCCACGGTACTGTTCTTGGCTCCGCCGATGGTAACTTCGCCCGAAAGTCGGTTTCCTCCTTGAATGATCATTTTTTTCATGATTGTGTTTTCCTCGCTTACAAATTGATAATTGTTTTTTAGTTGAATCTTTCTTTATTTTTAAAACAGTCAGCTTTAATGATAATTAATAAGCCGCTAAATTACAACCTTTTCAAACAATCTTCACAACTTAAGTGTCGCTAGTCTAAAAAGCGACGTGACCATCTTTGATCGCGTCGTTTTTTATGATACAGACTAATTATTTTTGATTTTCGGCAGCTGCCTTAACGAACGCGGCAAACAAGCCTTCGGGACGGTTTGGCCGTGACAGGAACTCTGGGTGGTATTGAGCTGCCACGAAGAATTTGTTCTTAGGCAGCTCAACGACTTCAACCAGGTTCCGATCTGGATTAACCCCCGAGATCACCAGACCAGCTTTTTCCATGGGTTCACGATATTCATTGTTAAATTCATAACGGTGACGGTGCCGTTCATGAATCATCGTCTTGTTGTCATAGGCAGTCGCTGCTTTGGTTCCGGCCTTAAGCTTGCATGGATAGGAGCCGAGGCGCTGCGTACCACCCATGTTTTCAACATCCTCTTGATCTGGCATCAAGTCAATAATGTTGTGTTCAGTATTTGGATTAAATTCAGTTGAGTTGGCATCTTGGTAGCCCAGCACGTCGCGGGCAAACTCAATGCAGGCCGTCTGCATGCCAAGGCAAATCCCCAGGTATGGCACATCATTTTCACGAGCATACTTGATGGCAGCAATCATTCCTTCAACCCCACGTGAGCCGAATCCGCCTGGTACCAAGATTCCATCGTACTTACCCAGCTTTTCGGCAACGTTTTCGTCATTAATGTCCTCGGAGTTAAAGTGATCGATCTTAACCTTGGCATTGACTGGATAGCCGGCATGCCGTAACGCTTCATTAACCGAAATGTAGGCATCCTGCAGATCAGTGTACTTACCAACCATAGCGATTGTTACCGTATTTGTCAGACCATTTTCAATGTGGTGAATCATGTTGGTCCAGTCGCGCATGTCGGCTTCTGGAACGTCAAGACCAAAGTGATCGACTACCAGCTGGTCCATGCCTTGCTTTTGCAGCTTCAGCGGAATCTCATACAGCACCTTGACATCACGGGATTCGATAACGGCATTTTCATCAACGTCACAGAACATGGCAATCTTTTTGCGCATGCTGTCAGTAACTGGTGCTTCCGTCCGTACGACCAGAATGTTCGGCTGAATACCCAGACCACGCAGTTCGCGAACACTGTGCTGAGTCGGCTTGGTCTTCATTTCGCCAGCGGCATGCAAGTATGGGATCAGCGTAGCGTGAATGTAGAGCACGTTCTCAGCGCCGGCATCTTTTTTCATTTCCCGAATGGCTTCCATAAATGGCTGGGATTCAATATCACCAACCGTCCCACCGATTTCGGTAATCACGATCTCAGCATCCGTACTCTCGCCGGCCCGCTTGATTTTGTCTTTAATGGCATCGGTAATGTGTGGAATTACCTGAACCGTCCGACCAAGGTAGTCGCCACGCCGTTCCTTGTGCAATACTTCTGAGTAGATCTTACCGGTCGTCACGTTGGAATACTTGTTGAGGTTGTTGTCAATGAACCGTTCGTAGTGTCCCAAGTCCAAATCGGTTTCCGTACCGTCATCAGTAACGAAAACCTCGCCGTGCTGGTAAGGGCTCATCGTCCCAGGGTCCACGTTCAAGTATGGGTCAAACTTTTGAATGGCCACTTTCAGACCCCGGTTTTTCAACAGTCGACCCAGAGATGCCGCGATAATCCCTTTGCCCAATGATGAAACAACCCCACCAGTTACGAAAATGTATTTAGTCATTATTTCTCTCCTTTTGGAACTGCGTCCGGTTCTCTAATACAAAAAGGCTCCCCATTTCATTGAAACAGGGAGCCTTTAAAACGAAAAGTCCCAAGATAAACTTGGGAGCCCAAGTAAAATAATACAAAGACCAAACAAGTTAGTCAAGAGCGATGTATTATTTATTCCTCGTCATCATCGTCTTCAACGTCATCTTCATCATCAAAGTTTTCTGATGAAAGCTGATCTTCCAGATTGGTGTCCTCATCGTCATCGGCGAGTGGATTGTCTTCATCGTAATCTGGGTTGTCGTAATCTTCTTCTTCGCCGTCGCCGTCATCTTCATCATCAACGTCGGCCAGATCGTCATCTTCTGGGTCATCATTGTCGTAGTCGATAACGTCATCGTCATCGTCAGCCCCTGCCAAGAAGGCATTGACCTTGCGACGTTTCTTCTTTGGACGATCTTCTTCTTCTTCGTTTTCGCCAACCGTGGCTTCGTCGATTGATTCATATGGGTACCATGCACGCAGGCCCCAAGTATTGTCACCAAGGGAAATAAAACTGCCATCGACGTTCAGGTCCGTGTAGAACTGAGAAAGCCGTTCCCGAATTTCCTCATCGCTCTTACCAAGATATTGCTGAACCTCGTTGGTCAAATCAGCGAACGCCATTGCTTCACCATGGTAAGCCAAAATAGCATGCGCTACTTCGATCATGGACAGTTCCGACTTGTCTTGGCCATCGAAAACCTTTAAATCCAAATGGGTTAAATCCAAACTGGTGCACATCCCTTCAAAAAGTCTCAAAAAGTCTACTCTACATAATACGATATTACGCGCCAAATTGCAATTGAATCTGATAGTTGCCAATTAATTGATCCTGCATCAGCAGCTGATAACAAATCTCAACGCGACCGGCGACGGCTGCCAGATTCAAATCGGCAGCCAGGCGATTGGTAACGACACGCAGGGCAATTCGCCCGTATTCTGTTTGATAATGTGTCAGATGCTCACTGCCATTGGCAAAGCGAAAATGTGTCTTCTGCGCGCCGCTACGAATCAGATGAACCTCATCCGGCGCTAACCGAAATTGAACTGGCGTGGCTTGACTGCCTTGATGCTCGACATAGCGCAAATAATGCTGGCCGTTTTCCAGCGTAACGAATTGTCCCTCTTCTTCAAAATGGTAATGATCGCTTTTGCCATCTTGAGTCATTTTTGTTTTTAAGCTGACCTTAACGGGTACAATGGATTTGATAGACATCGGCCCCCTTTGCTCGATTTTTCAATTTGATTATACGCGGATTGTTTTTAATTTCTCAACCAATGCGGACTAAATAATATTTTTGTATAATTAGACCAACTGCTTTTTCTAAGAAAGGATTAGTCATGACATTTAAAGATGAACAGCTGCCGCGTGAAAAAGTCTTTCGTGACCCGATCCACGGCACGATTATCGTCGACAATCAAATCATTCTTGATCTGATTGACACGCCGGAATTTCAGAGACTGCGCCGCATTAAGCAGCTCGGCACCTCTTCAATGACCTTTCATGGTGCCGAGCATTCTCGCTTTGGTCATTGCCTGGGCGTTTATGAGATCACGCGCCGCATCTGTAACCTTTTTCAGCGCAACTATCCGCAACAATCGCCCCAAGATGGATTGTGGAACGATCAAGAGCGCCCCGTAGCCCTTTGCGCGGCACTGCTTCACGATCTGGGGCATGGACCTTACTCGCATACGTTTGAGCATATCTTTCACACTGACCACGAGCAGATTACGCGTCGCATCATCACCAGCGAATCAACCAATATTAATCGAATTCTGCGCCGTGTCAGCAGTGATTTCCCTCAAAAAGTCGCCAGCGTGATTGATCATACCTATCAAAATCCGCAGGTGGTCCAGATGATATCAAGTCAAGTCGATGCCGATCGGATGGACTATCTGCAGCGTGATTCGTACTATACAGGTACCAACTATGGCAAATTCGATCTTGATCGCGTTCTGCACATGATGCGACCGGCCAAAGAAGGCATTGCTTTTGAGATCAATGGCATGCACGCCGTTGAGGACTATATTCTAAGTCGTTTGCAGATGTATCTGCAGGTCTACTTTCATCCGGTTTCGCGCTCCATGGAAGTCATCTTGGATCACTTACTGCTACGAGCCAAGTGGCTTTATCAGCATCCAAGTCAATACCAACCCGAGTTCATGCCACGGCTGCTGATGCCGTTTTTTAATGGCCATTATGACTTGAATGACTATTTAACGCTTGACGATGGCGTTTTGACTACTTATTTTATTCATTGGATGAATTCAAGCGATAAAATCTTAAGTGATCTGGCCCAGCGTTTCATCAATCGACGACCATTCAAATCCGCCGTCTATGATCAGCAGACTCGGTTCATGCTGCCTAAGCTGCGTGAATTGATTGCCACGGCCGGCTTTGACGTTGACTATTACACAGCCGTCGACTCCAGCTATAAGTTGCCTTACGATACCTACAACCCGCAAGACTCAAAGCCGCAAACGCAAATTGAGCTCATCTATCCAAATGGCGAGCTGATTGAGCTGTCACAGATCAGTACGCTGGTAGCAAGCGTCTCAGGCCGAGAAGCCGGTGATCAGCGTTTCTTCTTCCCGCGCGAGATGCTGACTCAGCAAAATGACATCGAGATTTTCGAACCGATCTACGAAGCCTTTCAGCATTGCATTAAAAACAATCAAGTCGTTGCCAATTAAAAATCTAGGAGGTATTTTTCATGTCTATTAAACTTGTCGCGATCGATATCGATGGTACGTTAATCAATGACCATCGTCAGATTACCCCACAAACCGTTGCCGCAATTAACGAAGCCACTAAACGCGACGTTCGGATCGTTTTATGTACTGGTCGTCCTATGACTGGTGTGAAAGCCTATGTCAACCAGCTGGGGCTTGCTGATTCTGCAGGTGAATACGTTATCTGCTATAACGGCGCTTTAGCCCAGGCGACTGACGGTACCGTTTTGGCTCACTATACGGTCGATTTTGACGACTACATTGACTTTGAATCATACTGTCGCAAGCAGGACGTTTCATCAATTATTGAGACCAGCGATTATATCTACACGCCTAACCAAGATATCAACCCATATACGGTTTATGAATCCAACCTGGTATCCATGCCACTACGCTATCGCAACATGGATCAGCTGAACCATATGCGCGATTCAATTACGATTGGCAAGGCCATGATGACCGACAAAAAAGAAAAAATCGATGCTGCTTTAGCCAACATGCCTCAAGCACTCAGTGACCGTTTCCGAGTCGTTCGCAGCGAGGATTTCTACTTAGAGATGATCAACAAGCAGACCAGCAAAGGCGTGGCCTTATCAGCCTTAGCCGACAAACTGAATCTGACCGCCGACAACGTCATGGCAATCGGCAACGCGCAAAACGATGAATCAATGATTGAGTTTGCCGGAACTGGCGTGGCGATGGCCAACTCAATTCCGCATACGCTGCAGATGGCCGATGTCGTTACCGAAAATGACAATAATCATGATGGTGTTGCCGAGGCTATCAAAAAGTACGTTTTAAACGCCTAGTCATCAATCAAAAATAATTCTTCCAGTGGAATAGAACCATCTTTAATAATGAAAATGGCCGAAGATCAACGTTTTAAGCGACGCAATCTTCAGCCATTTTTTATTGATCTTATTTTTAAGCTTGAGCCTTTTGATGATGCTCTTTTATCAGTCGCTGTTGAAGCTCAAACAGCTTTGGCGTCAGGTAGACCTGGTAGACATCAGGATTGATCAAGCGCTGCGTGGCCTTAGGCAGCTGCGCCAATTGACGCTTCATCGATGCCTGCAGTTTCATTACATTGGTTTCAACTGGATTGGCCTTAGGACCGACTACCTCCAATTGCAGCGGCTTAGCAACAAAACCAGTCAATTCAATTTCATCATTGGTTGCCAAAGGATCAGCATTAATCGCTAATAGCGTTTCCGGTAATTCTTCATCAGCCAACGCAATCACATCGGCAAAGGCTTGGTCCGGCGCGTCTTTTCGATAAAGCCGATAAACCATTTTGTCGCCGGGCAGCGTAACCTTCTCGCGACTGTTGCTGAGCTTAATTTTTGGCTGCCATTGGCCATCAACCTTTAGTGCTGCCATTTTGTAGACTCCGCTTAAGACCGGCGAAGTCGAGCTGGTGATCAATTTTTCACCAATACCAAAGTTGTCCAGCGGTGCGCCTTCTTTTAGCAATGCTTGAATCACTGTCTCATCTAAAGCATTGGAAGCCGTAATCTTGGCATTTTCGAAGCCAGCTTCATCCAGCATTTGTCGCGCCTTGGTTGCTAATTGAGTCAAGTCGCCAGAATCAATCCGAATCCCAATCGGCTCATGACCAGCAGCCCGCAATTCCTTAAAGACCTTGATTGCGTTTGGCACGCCGCTCTTCAAAACGTCATAGGTGTCAACCAGCAGCGAGGCACTGTCTGGATAAACCTGCGCCCAGGCCCGAAACGCCGTCAATTCATCCGGATAGCTTTCAATCCAGCTGTGCGCCATCGTCCCGGCCGCTTGCAGTCCGAACTTCTTAGCAGCCAGACAGTTGGAAGTGCTGGTACAACCACCAATCACTGCTGCCCGTGCACCAAAAACCGAAGCATCTGGTCCTTGTGCCCGGCGCGCGCCGAACTCCATAACCGCACGACCTTCAGCAGCAGCACAGATCCGCCGCGACTTAGTGGCAATCAGCGATTGATGATTCAAGATATTCAATACGAACGTCTCCAACAGCTGGCACTGCAGCAATGGGCCTTTAACCGTCAGCATCGGTTCGCGCGGAAAGACCGGCGTCCCCTCAGGAATTGCTCGTACCGTGCAAGAAAACTTCAAATTAGCCAGATAGTCCAAAAAGCCAGCCGAAAATAGATTTAATGAACGCAGATAGCTGATGTCATCATCCGTAAAATGAAAATTCTGCAGTGCTTCAACGACCTGGGCCAATCCAGCCGCAATGACAAAGCTGCCATTGTCGGGAACGTTGCGGTAAAATACGTCAAAAACCGCTTCTTGATCATGCGGCAGGGTCGCATAATAGCCATTCGCCATTGAAAATTCATACAGATCAGTCAATAATTCTTCAGACATTGCCATTTCTTTTCTCCCTAAATTTCTTTCAATCTTCTATCCGAGCGTTCAAGACGTTCTTAAAATGCTTCATTGCCCAGGCCTGGCCAGCCGGATCAAAGGTTGCAACGGCTTTTTCGTGAACCACGATTTGATAGTTCAGATCATATGCCGCAATCGCCGTGTGCAGAACGCAGATATCCGTGCAGACACCGGCTAGATGCACCGTGTCAACTTTTCTTTCCCTTAGCCGCAGATCAAGCGGTGTCCCACAAAATGATGAGTAATGCGTCTTGTCCAACAATACGACATGCTCATCATCTTGGTGTTTCTGATACCACTTGCCAAGCCGTCCGTACAGCTCGCGCCCCCAGGTTCCTTTGATATTATGTGGTGGATAGAGCTGACTTTCAGGATGATACGGGTCATTTGGCTGATGAACGTCAGTCGGCAGATAGACCCACTTGCCAGCCTTTAGAAAATCATCTGCCAATTTTGTAATCTGCTCGTCTAAAGTCTGAGCAGCTCTGCCACAAGTCAGCGCGCCGTCATCAGCCACAAAATCATTGGTGTAGTCAATGATCAGCAATGCTTCATTTGCCATTTGCCTCACCTCTTTAAATAAAAGTATAAATTACTTTAATCGTTGTAAAAAAAGTAAAGTTGACTTTAATTGTTGTCAACTTTACTCCTTTCCAACGGATTTGGCAAGCTCGCCAACGAATATATCTTGGGTGGTCGACCGCTGCGTTTGCGAATTGTTGCCGTACCGACCTCTTTAAAAAGATGATGATGCGTCTTGCGGAAATTGGAATTATCGATCTGATCTGCCGTCAGCTGCAGAAATGGCGCATAGACCTCGCGTGCCTCCTTAAGCGTAAAAGTAGACCCCAATACCTGCAGAACCGTTGGCTGATAGTCCAATTTGTTACGAATGCGCTGAATGGCCGTAGTTACGATTTGATCATGGTCAAACGCCAATGCCTGTGAGGTAGCCGAAAGATCGAACCGACGCCTGCCATCACTCAACAGATAATGATGACCAAAATTCTCAAAAGCAAACCATTCCGCGGCAACTGCACCATATCCTGGTTTAAGCTTGGGCATTGCCGGTAAAAAAGTCATGTACACCAACGCCAATGCCCGCTCACCGACTGATCGGTGTGGCGCGGTAAAAGTTGCCAATTGTTCCGTTGCCGTTGACCGAACCTCAAGCCCGATTTTATCCTTGATCAAGCGCAATGCCGCATCATCGGCACTTTCCGTACTCCGCAGCAGCGTTTCCGGCAGCGCCCAGGCATCTTTAAACGGCGCTTCAGATCGCTTAATCAAAAGCAGCTGCATCTCATGCGTCTGCCGATTAAAGCTCCAGATGATATTGGTGATCGTAATCAACGGACGGGCAATGATTTCCTCGCTCATACCATTTCTCGCCTTCTTACTTAAACAGGTTAATTGATTTTAGTAACCGCGCCAGTAGCAGCGTTGTACTGATAGATACCAATCAAGTGAGCAACGGTATTATCATCGTTGTTTTGGCGAACCTCAAAGGTATATACGTCGCCATCCTTGCCTTCTGGAATGATTCCATAGCTCGACTGGTTAAAGTTCATCTTAGCCGCAAACGCGTTGATTACATCCATGCCAGTCTGACTGGCTGCTGTAGAGTTGACTGCCGAATTGGAACTTGAGCTGGATGATACCGCCGTGCTTGAGCTGCTGGAAGTAGCTTGACTGCTTTGAACAGAAGAGCTGGCAGAAGCTGACTGTTGAGCCTGCTTAGCCTTGTTCTTCATACTGATGAATGCTGAGCGCATCGGTTTGGAATTTGATGATACCGAACTAAGGTCATTAACGGCTTCATCATATTCCTGATCATTATAAGCATCTTGAGCTGCTAAGTACTTCTGCAGGTCTTTAATCATGCTGCGAGTCTGTGAATCCGGATTCTTGAGCGCCAGCAGCGTTTTTAAAGCTTCCTTATACTGACCAGACATAATCTGATTATTGGCTTGATCGCGGGCCTTGGAAGCAGCCGTTGTCTTGGTCGTTGATTGTGATGACTCAGATGACGACTCGCTTGACTGTGTGCTGGTCGAGTTGCCGCAGCCAACCAGGCTAATCCCGGCTGCAACCGTAACCGTGCCTAGCATCAGTCGTTTCAGCAAAGTTTTAAATTTCATTTTTTTGCTCCTTTTTCGTCTTGCCTCGACTATTATACCATGGACCGGCTTTTACCCTCAAAATCAAAAAAGCCGCTTAGACAGCGACTTTTTTGATTAAATCTAATCTTCGTTAGCCTGTTCAAAACGGTTGTTAAACAATGGACTAACGGGACGATTTTCATTGATTCGCTTGATTGCCGCGCCAATCAGCGGTGCCACGGAAACCTGCACGATCTTGTCAATCTGTTTTTCATCAGGCAGCTGGATCGAATCCGTAACAACGACCTGCTTTAATGGCGAATTGTCCAGACGCTCAATCGCCGGACCCGACAAAACGGCGTGCGTAGCTGAAGCATAGACTTCTTCTGCACCGGCATCCATCAAAGCTTGCGCACCTTTGGAAATCGTACCGGCAGTATCAATCATATCGTCAATCATGATACATTTCTTACCCTTGACGTCCCCAATGATATTCATAATCTTGGCAACGTTTGGCCGTGGTCGCCGCTTATCGATGATGGCAATCGGCGCCTTAAGAAATTCTGCCAGGGCCCGTGCTCGCGTAACCCCACCATGATCCGGCGAAACGACAACGGCATTGGCAGCCACGCCTTCATTGATAAAGTAATCAGCTAAAAGCGGCGCCCCCATCAAATGATCAACTGGAATGTCAAAAAAGCCTTGAATCTGGGCAGCATGCAGATCGAGTGCAACAATCCGCGTTACGCCAGAATTCTGCAGCATATTGGCTACCAGCTTAGCCGTGATTGGTTCTCGACTCCGCGCTTTTCGATCCTGCCGAGCATAGCCGTAGTAAGGCAAGACCACGTTGATCGTATTGGCACTTGCCCGACGCAAGGCATCGATCATGATCATCAGTTCCATTAAGTTATCGTTTACGGGAGCTGAAGTGGATTGAATAACATAAACATTATCGCCACGGACGCTTTCTTCGATATTGATTTGAATTTCGCCATCACTAAAGCGGTCAACCGAAAGCTTACCCAATTCTACCCCCACTTCGTCGGCAATTTTTTGAGCCAGTGGGCGGTTGGAATTTAAGGCAAAAATTTTTAATTTAGGGTCAGCATAACGTTCTTTCATGGGGTCCTCCGAAATCTGCATACTTTTTCTATCACTCTAATCATATTGATTTAAAGCTCAAAAAGCAACTGTTACCAGGGAAGCTTCTTAGCATAATCCGGTTTATTGACCTGTCGTGCCCGAGCGATTGCCATGTCAAAACGTTCCGTGCTGTCTGTAATCGTTGACCCAGCCGCAACAAATGAATCTTCGGCAATATTAACAGGAGCCACAATGTTAGAGTTGCTGCCGATGAAGGCATGATCGCCAACGTTGGTGTGGTGCTTTTTGGAGCCATCATAGTTGACAAAGACCACACCGCAGCCGATATTGATGTTCTTACCCAAAGTAGCATCGCCAACATAGCTCAAATGACCAATCTTAGTATTTTCGCCAATGTAGGCTTTCTTGATCTCACAGAAGTTGCCGATATGAACACCCTTGCCAATCTCAGCTTGAGGACGCAGATGACTGTTGGGACCAACGTCTGATCCCGTGTGCATTTCGGATTCTTCCAGCGTTGAGGCATAGACCTTGACGTCATCATGCAGGACTGAATCCTTGATGACTGAATGAGCGCCAATAAAGCAATCGCTGCCAATCGTAGTATTGCCTTTGATCACAACGTTGCCTTCGATTACCGTGTCGCGGCCTACCTTAACATCGGCATCGATATAAGTGGTTTCTGGATCAACCATCGTGACGCCGTCTTTCATCAATTGGGTGTTGATCCGCTTACGCATGATCTGGTTGGCCCGCGCCAAGGCAACGCGATCATTGACCCCCATTGATTCGTCAAAGTCATCCATTCGATAAGCTGTCACGATTTCGCCATGGTTCTTTAAAATACCGATGACATCCGTCAAGTAGTACTCGCCCTGTGCATTGTCGTTATTGATCAGCTTAAGGGCCTGGAACAGCTTTTGATTATCAAAACAGTAGACACCAGTATTGATTTCATGAATTTCCTGTTCTTCATGCGTGGCATCTTTTTGTTCAACAATCCGTTCAACAATGCCCACGTCATTGCGAACGATGCGGCCATAGCCAGTAGGATCAGGTGCCACTGAAGTCAGAATGGTAACTGCCGCATGACGCTGCTCATGGTATTCAAACATTTTGTTGAAAGTTGCGGCGGTAAACAAAGGCGTATCCCCACTAACAATCAGCGTTTCGCCTTCTTGATCACCCAGCAGCGATTCAGTCTGCATAACCGCATGACCAGTCCCCAACTGCTGTTTTTGCAAAGCATATTTGGTCCGATTGCCCAGCGTCTGCTCAACGGTTTCGGCACCATAGCCAACTACCGTCACGATGTTGTCGATCTTAGCTTCTTCCAGCTGACCTAAGACATGTTCAACCATCGTTTTGCCACACACTTGGTGCAACACTTTATAAAGTTTGGACTTCATCCGCGTACCTTTGCCGGCCGCAAGAATAATTGCATTGCGTTGCGTCATTTTTATTTATTTCTCCTTTTTATCGCCAAATACGGCTTCCATATAGCTGCCTGGCTGAGCAGTGATTTTCTTATTGGTCGTATCGTCAACGGCTTGAACCTTGATTAATGAAGTGCAGCCATCAACCAAACGCTGACCACTGAACTGCCCTTCCGCAAAGACTGTCATACCGACCAGATGCGCACCGAATTCTTCAATCAGCGACTTCATTCCGTTCAGCGTCCCGCCACCCTTCATGAAGTCATCAACAACGATCACGTTGGCACCTTCTTTAAGCGTCCGCCGTGAAAGCTCCATTTTTTTGATTCGCTGTGACGAACCTGAGACGTAATTGACGCTGACCGTTGAGCCTTCCGTAATGTGAGAACTGTTGCGCACGATTACGAATGGCTTATTCAAATACATCGCTACGCTTTGAGCAATCGGAATGCCCTTAGTCTCGACCGTCATTACCACGTCAACGTCATCGTCAACATATTGAGTCGCAATCAAGCGGCCGACTTCACGAAGCACGTCTGGCCGTCCCAAAAGATCCGATAGATAGACATAGCCACCTGGTAAGAGCCGACTGTCATCGTCAACCGCCTTGACCAGATCATCAATGACCTGCGCAGCATTTTCTTCAGAGTAGAGCAACGTCAAACGGGCCCCGCCACTGGCACCAGGCAGGGTTTCCAGACGACCGACGCCCCAAGTGTGCAGCGTCCGCCGAATGATGCTTAGATCCTCACTGATTGATGACTTGGCCGAGCCATAACGTTCGCCAAAGAACTTCAATGAAACCAGCGTCCGTGGATGTTCCATCAAATAGCGCGTCATATCAACCAAGCGATTACTGCGTCTGACTTTCATGTAATTTCCCTCTTTTACTTGAGCTAATAATTATTGATACCTTCAAATCATAACATAATAGTTCGTCTTTTACCGCAATTTTATTCAGAATCTTGCGGGCTGTTTCGGCAAACAATCAAGATGACTGCGCTACATAAAAGGATTAACCGATTTAATCAGGCAAAAAAGAGAAATTCCGGACTTGGATTGATACCTGATGACTGATTCGACTGAAAATAAAAAACACCGCCCAAAGATTGAGCCGTGTCTTATTTTAACACTTTCTGCTAATCGTTGACTAAGTGCTGAAAAATCAAGGCAGCCACATAGATCACTACTTCAATCACTGCAATAAAAAAACTGACCGGCCAGTTGGTCAAATATCCCAGATACAATCCCAGCCAGGTTCCCAGCATGGCAAATAGGATTGCTAAAACGATCATCTGGGCAACACCATGTGTAAAATACTTGGCACTGGCAGCGGGCAGCGTCAGCAGAATAAAGATCAGCAGCGAACCAACGATCTGAGCCGCCACGCTGACGCTCAATGCCAGCAAAAGCAAAAAAACGACCGAGACCAGCGTGCTGTTAATGCCGTTAACCCGCGCGCCGACAGCATCAAACGAATCAAACTTCAGCTGGCGGTAGCCAATCATTACGACTGTCATTACCAAAAGCGACAGGCCCACCAACTGCCAGACTTCTTGCCTGCTGATTCCAACCACGCTGCCAAACAGGATGCTGGTGGCTGAGCTGGCCGTTTGACTGGAAAGCGACAGAAACAAGATGCCCAAGCCGATAAAAAGCGCTGAGACCGCACTGATAACTGCTTCACGACGAGATTCCTTAATACTCATCTGACCAACTAAAACCGAGCTCAGCATGGTGAACAAAAGCATTCCGTTTAATGCCGGCCAACCCGCAAAGACCGCAAATGAAGCCCCCGCAAACCCGATTTCGGACAGTGTATGCGTCAAAAAAGACATGCTGCGCGCCATCACAAAAACGCCAATCATACCGCTGACGATGGCAATAAACGTTCCGGCCATAAATGCATTGCGCATAAAGCTCAACTCAAACATTTTTAACCCCCTGTCGGAATTCTTCAATCGATCCGGTCTGATAGCTGCCCGGCATCATCTTTAGGTAGCGCGTACCATAGCTGCGGGCCAGCTCCCAGTCATGCGTGATAAAAATAACGCTGAGTCCTTTTTTTTGCAGTTTGGCTACCAGATCCAAAAGTTCATATTTCATTTCGTTGTCGAGACTGGCTGTTGACTCATCTAAGATCAAAAGACGAGGATTGCCCAACAGTGCCTGTGCCAGGTAAGCGCGCTGCTTTTCACCACCTGAAGCCTGCCCCAACAAGCGATCCTGAATTCGTGTCAGATCCGTCAGCTCTAAAATATGACGCAGCTGCTGTCGTTCTTTTTGATTCAGCCATGGGCGCAGACTCTTGCCCGCATTTAAAGCTACAAAATCTTTAATTGATAGCGGATATTCTTCATCCAGATTGCGAAACTGCGGAACATAGCCGATCTTCAGCTTATCAGGCATCTCAATCACGCCTTTTTTGGGCTTAAGCTGTCCCAAAAGCGATCTTACCAGCGTGGTCTTACCAACGCCATTATCGCCAATCACCACCAAAAAATCACCAGACGCTAAAGAAAAGCTTAAGTCTTCAACGATATTTTTATCACCATAGGCTAAGGTCAGGTTTTTAACTGTAATAAGAGAAATGATCATTCACCTCGCTGTAGGATTCGATAGAGCTGCCGATACTGTCCTAGCATCCATTGCCGATAAGTTTTGCCATTAGGCTGGGATTCGGTAACGTTAAGAACCGGAACGTGATTTTCTTTAGCCAGTGCGACCAGGTTGTCGATTGTCTTGCTCTGCGACTGCTTGTTGTTAACAAAGAATGCGATCCGGTGCTCTTGAATATCTTGCTGCAGTTGCTGAATATCTTTTGGCGATGGATCGTTGCCGTCTTCAATTGCTTTTTCAAAATGACGGTCATTGATCTGATAGCCTAGATTCTCTAAGGCATAATCAAAAACCGGCTCGCTGACGTCAACTTTTTGCTTTTGGGCCAGCTGACGGCATTTTTCAATCTGCCGATCAATCGATGTCAGTGAGCGGACATATTTTCGGGCATTGCGATAGTAGTACTGTTTATGTTCAGGATCAAGCTTGGCATATTCTTTTGCCAGATAGTAAGCCAGCCGTTTCATCGTCTGAGACCGGTACCAAACGTGTTCATTGGCACCATCTTTTTGGCTGGCAATCTGCTTACCAACGTTGACAACCGTTTGCGACTCGTCTCGATTGGCCTTAACCAGATCATTCATCCACTGATCATAGCCCAGACCGTTTAAAATCACAACGTTCGCTTTGGCAACCTGCTCAGCTTGAACGGTTGCTGGCTGATATTCATGTGGGTCAACCGCCGCATTATCAATTACGGAAATAGTTTGACCATATTTTCCCGCAACGGCCTGGGCAGCTTCGCCATAAAAATTCAAACTGGCAACAACTCTAATCGGCCGCTGTGATTTTTGCCGCAGATGCCAGTCAGTAGCTGCCAGGAAAAAAATTACTGCCAATGCCAAGCTCAGGCCCGCCACAATTTTCCAAAAGCGTCGATCCATCTTTTCACCTCACAAAAATAAATAGTAATAATTACGATTTAACAACAGTGACTATCTTACCTAATTTTGTACATCAGCGCAATCCTTTATATAAAAAAAATCGTGCTGGAGAAATTCCAACACGATTTAAATTCGTCTTTAAGCTTTTACATAGTCTTGATTCAGTCAATGACGACCATCTGTCAAAAATCACTAGCTAATAGTGATCGTACCATTGCATACCAATACGATGGCAACAACGCTCAATACCAGAATCAGGCCCATCGTCCACAGCTCAGCCTTAGAGAATTTGTGATTGTTTTCCTTGCAGCCAGCGTAGTAGACACAGAAGCCTGGAATAAAGCTGATCGTAACCAGCAGCACTTCTTGCCAACCAGCCAGGAACATGCAGGCAAACATAAACAGTGCCGACAGTAAGCCAACCGTGTATTGACCCCATTCCTTACGTTCGGAACTCAACTTCATTTGGTAGAGACCAACAAACAGGTAGGAGAACAAAATTGCGGCAGCACAAAGTGAGTAGGCAAATTCATAGGCCTTTTCCGTAAACAGCAGCGAGAACAGGAAGATCGTCTGCAAAACGGCTGTGATCATCAGTGAAGTCGTTGGTGCATTCTTGGAGTTAACCTTGCCCCAAGCTTTTGGCATCGCCTTGTCATCAGCAACCAGCATCGTCGTTTCGGCTGGCAGCATCGTCCAAGACAGCCAGGAAACAATCGTTGAAATGATCAAACCAACGTTAATCAATACGGCACCCCAGTGACCAACCGTCATTTCCAGAACGTGGCCAATGGCTGGTTGACCCATGCCGGCTAATTGAGCACGCGTCAGTGCACCATATGGCAGAACAGAAATCAAAACGTAGATGATTACCAGCAGAATGAAACTGATAACTGAGGCTTGTTCAGCTTCAGAACGAGACTTTGCACGGTGAGCCATAACTGATGCCCCTTCGATCCCGATAAATACCCAGATCAGAGTCATCAGCGTACCCTTCATTTGAGCCCAGATCGAGCCAGTCGTCGTACCTTTAGTAGCGTTGCTTGCGACCTTGCCCCAGAAGTCAGCGGTAAACATGCCGCCCTTGAAGCAGACAAACATGATAATGATGAAGATTACCAATGGCACAATCTTGCAGATCGTCCCAATCATGTTAACGAAGGTGGCACTTTCGACACCATTGTTAACCAAAATCGTTAACAGCCAACAGAAAATAATTGCAACAATAATTGATGGAACGTTTTGGCCACCTTTAAAGGTTGGAATGAAGGTCCCAATTGAGCTCATCAGCATCGTAGCAAAGGCAATGTTACCCAGCCAAGCTGACAGCCAATAGGACCAACCAGAAATAAATTCACCCAATGGACCGAAACCTTCACCAGCGTAGGCGAAGATCCCACCTTCCAAGTCTGGCCGCTTGTTGGACAAATTGTTTAAAGAAAGCACCAGCATCAGGAAACCAAAGGCAACGAACAGCCATGCCAGCAGGGCTGGACCTGGAGCAGCCGCAGCCGCAACGTCACTGGTAATCCCGAAGATACCGGTACCGATACATGAACTAACGATCAGGGCAATCAGTTCGCCCTTACCGATACCTTTGTTTTGAGTATCCATAAATATCCCCTCGTTTCTATTCGTAGATTGACTAGACACTCATCATCAAATTAATCAAGTCTAAACCAGCTTAAATGACTTATAAATACTTCGACTAATACTCAATCGCCCACCTCTGAACCCTTACACACCTTAAAAAAATAAATGATCGAGAATTGTCTAATATTATTTTAATTCTTAATTGAAAAAAGCGAAAGCCGTACCGTTGCGAATTCATATCGCGATGATCCAACTTTCGCTTTTAATATGCACCAAATCTCATTGATCGGCGCCAATTTTTACGCGGTCAAGCCGCCTGCCTGCTTTTAAAGGTCTTCACGAACGATTGGGCAGGACATGCAACGCGGACCACCACGACCCCGAGACAATTCGCTTGAGCGAACCTCGTGAACCAAGATGCCGTGCTTGCGCAGCAAATCATTGGATACGTAGTTACGGTTGTAAGTAACAACTTCACCAGGTGCGATTGCCAACGTGTTAGAGCCGTCATTCCATTGTTCACGGGCAGCGATGATTGGGTCACCGTTACCAGTTGGGATCAAGTCAATGTCGTCCTTATTCAGGGCCTTCTTAAGCACTTCCTTGATGTCCGTGTGGTGTTCCATCGTGATTTCGCCATCTTTGCCTGGATGCAGTACCCAGTTGTCAACTTGACCATCTTCATCCAGAATTGCTGGGTGAACAGTAAACTTGTCATAGTCGATCATCGTAAAGACGGTGTCAAGGTGCATCATTGCGTGGTTGTGTGGAATCTTGATGGCAATGACCGTGTCGTAGTTTGACTTCTTGAACAGGTTTTTAGCGATGTCTTCAATTGCATCGGCAGTCGTCCGTTCAGAAATACCGATAGCAAATACGTGGTCGCTTAATACCAGTTCGTCCCCACCTTCAATGTGCGTTTCGTGGTTGCGGTCACGCCATACATTGACTTGACCGGCAAAACGTGGGTGGTGCTTGATGATGTATTCAGTGATTAAGGATTCACGCTGACGAGCTGGGAAAGTCATCCGGTTGATGGAAATACCATCACCGATTGATGCTTGCGGATCACGCGTGAAGTATGCGTTTGGCATTGGGTCCATTACGAATGGCCAATCAGCATCTTCAGCAGCTTGTTGCAGCGTCATGTGTGGGAGATCGATTTCTTCGCGACGAACCCCTTCGAAGATCTTGTTAACCATGTCTTGCGTGTTCATAGCCAACAGATATTCCTTCAAAACGTCGTGGATCAAACCAGCTGCGTAGCCGGATTCAGCAACCATACGGTCAACGAATTCTTCCTTAACGTCTTGGTCAGCCAGTGCTTCAGCAGCCAGCTTTTCGAAATAAAGAACTTCAATGCCTTGATCGCGCAGCGTTTGAGCAAAGTAATCGTGTTCTTCTTGCGCGATTGGCAGATATGGAATGTCATCGAACAGCAGACGGTACATCGAATCTGGCGTGAGGTTTTCAATTTCACGGCCAGGGCGGTGCAGCATAACCGTCTTCAGCTTGCCAATTTCCGAAGTTACATGAATTGGACTTGGCATAATACAGTCACTCCTTTTGTTTTCTTACTTGACTACGTTCTTAATATAACCCGTTAAGTAAGCGTTGTCAATCCTTTGGTATCAACGTTTTGATGATCGTTTAATATAAAATGAATACGTTTTCTCGAATATGCTTAAGCAGTCAATTTATGAATATATTTTAGTAAAATAATGCATAGAATGAGAATATCATTTTTTAAATAATTTTGAAAATGACTGTTTTTAAATCAACTAATAGTTGTAAAGGCAGCTATTGTTCATTACTCATAATTGAAAAATGAATAAAAAGCGTCAAACCGTGTTTCAACGTGCTTGACGCTTTCAAAACTATAAAAGCATAGCTAGATATACTTCCCGACAAAATCCGCATAAGCCATTATGCAGTCGTCTTGCCCTTGACTCGTTATGACACAGCGCAAAAACAGTCGGGCCCGTACCACTCATCTGAACGACGTCTGCCCCCAGCTTTTCCATCCGTTGCTTAAGCTGACGAATCTCAGGATATTCATTCATCGTAACCGGCTCCAAAACATTGCCCATATAGGCAAACGATTCCTGCCAGCGACCATTTTGAATACAGTCAACCAATGAATCGACATCCAGATGCTGCAGCTTTTCATAATTAATCTGCCGCAGAATCGTTGGCGTTGAAACACTGATCTTAGGCTTGGCCACTACTGCCCAATAATGTGGAAACGGTCTTAACACTTCGACCTGTTCGCCATGTCCGGTTACATGGGCCGTCTGACTGTAGACGCAATAAGGTACGTCAGAATCTATCGAAAGCGACAGCTGAGCAAGCTCTCTTAAAGAAAGTCCCAGATTCCAGCCTTGATTGAGCGCCCGTAAGACAGCAGCAGCATCTGATGAACCACCACCAAGCCCCGCTGCCACTGGGATTCGTTTTTGAATCTTGATCGTCACGCCCTCATCAATGTGAAATCGATTTTTAAGGATATGGGCCGCCTGGTAGGCAAGATTGCGTTGGTCATTAGGTAAAAAGCTGCTGTCGGTATAAACCTTGATACGATGCTGATGCCGATGCGTCTCAATCGTAACGTAATCCGCGAGATCAATGGAGTTCATCACCATATTCCAGCGTGGCAGACCATCAATATAGCGCATTGGGGTATCCAAAGCCAGATTGATTTTGGCGGGAGCTTTTTCAGTTATGATCAAGGTCATACCCCCCTTTTTTGACAAGTAATTTTAATTATTATACAAATGTGGCTGACCGAGTTGCAACTATTGCTCAAAGACTAAAGCCAGCCTTATGGATTCTTTTGTCCCTAAATAAAAAGCACCGTGCTAAACACGATGCTTTGGCTGAGTTATTCAGCTTCTTCAAATGTCAAAGAAATATTATTGGTCAAGAGATCGGCATAACTATAGGAGACCCGATCAAAAGAACCTTCACGCTTATTAAGCTTAACGATAAAGATTGCTGGATACGTCTCGCTTAAAATGCCTTGACGCTGGGTAACCTTTTTACGACCAGCCTGCGCCGTGACCAGTACTTTTTGGCCTACCTGTGCATCAAGTCTTTCCTTGATGCCTTCAATTGTCGTTGGCATGTATTCTCACCTCACAAAAAAATATTATACGGCAAGAATCTTTAAAAAGTCAAATTTTATCACAAGACTGCCCAAAAATCAATTTATTTTTTAAAGCAGTTTTTGGGCGTGAAGTTGATTAGCTAAAGTAATAAACTGCTCTAAGGTTAACTTCTCTGGTCGAATCTGCGGTGAGATGCTTAACTCTGCCAACACATTCTGAATAATAGCCTGTTTATCAGCATTCTTACCAGCTAATGGTTTGAGATTGTTCCATAGGCTCTTGCGACGATGAGCAAAACAATTCTTTACGAAGCCGAAGAATTTTCCTTCGTCATATGGCTTAGCAGCTAATGGTTGAGTACGCGGCGTTAAAACCACGATTGCCGAATCTACGTTAGGTGCTGGTACAAAGGCGTGACGCGAAACCCCAAATGCAATCCGGGCCTGCATGCGATACTCAATCGCCAGCGTCAGCGAGCCGTATTCCTTGGTTCCTGGCTGAGCCGTTAAACGCTGAGCAACCTCTTTTTGCATCATAACGCAAATCGCCGACCAGGCAACCGGGCTTTCCAATAGGCCCATTAAAATTGGACTGGTAATGTAGTAAGGCAGATTGGCAACCACTTTAATCGGCCGGTTCGGATCAGCGAACTGTTCTTGAATCAGTGCCGGCAGATCAGCTTTGAGCACGTCTTGGTTGAGCACTTTAACATTGTCGTACGGAGAAAGCACCTCATCCAAAACCGGCAGCAGATCCGTATCGATTTCTAAAGCCACCACCTGACCAGCAGCCTGTGCCAGCTGCTCAGTCAAAGCACCCAGTCCAGGCCCGATTTCGATCACATTATCTTCTTTGGTAATAGCAGCTGCTTTAACGATATTTTTTAAGACGTTGAGATCCGTTAAAAAATTCTGACCAAAGCCCTTTTTAGCGTGAATGCCATATTTTTTCATAATGGCTCGGGTCCGATTCAGACTGCCGATTTCCGGATTACTGCTCATCGATTTTTTCCTCCTGGTTGATTTTTTCAATGGCATTTTCAAACTGTTCTTGACTAATGCGGAACATATTAAGCCGTTTTTGCATCTGCTTGGCATTTCCATAGCCGATCCCCAGCAGCTGCCCAAGCCGCTCGCGCCGAGCACGGGCATTTCTGCCACCCGTCAAATCGGCCTGACGCATCATGGCAGTCGTAATCACCATTGCTGGCGCGGTTTCTTGTGTATAAACGTGTGCCAAGGCTTCCTTGATAACTGCCGGATCGGCATGCTCAACGCCTAGGCTGCCGTGTGCTTCATCCGGCACGCCCTGATCGCGTCTGATGAAGGCATGCTTGACGCCTGGAACGGCTTGACTGATAATCTTGCGCAGCCGTTCGCCATTAAAATCAGGATCCGTAAAAACGATCAAGCCACGTGCTGCTTGTAGTTTTGCTAACTGTCTAAGGTCTTTTGACGACAACGCCGACCCGTTTGTCTCAAACGTGTCGGCGTTGACGGCCTTAGCAATTTGTTTGGTATCATCCTTGCCCTCGACAACGATGACTTCTTTAATCTTTTCCATAAGGCCTTTCATTAATGATTCAAAAATAAGCGATTGGCATTCTCATACGTTGCCCTGGCAACATCCTCTAGTGATTCTTCGCGCAGCTCAGCAATTTTTTCAACCGTAAACCGCGTAAAGCCCGGCTCATTTCGCTGACCACGATATGGCACTGGCGTCAGGTAGGGAGCATCGGTCTCGACCAACAGATGATCCAACGGTGTTGCCAGCATGGCTGCTTGAACGTCCTTAGCGCTGTTGAACGTCACAACGCCACTGTAGGAGATCTCCATGCCCAGATCCAAAAAGCGCTGCATCCATTCCACATCGCCGTTAAAGCTATGCATAACCCCGCCAAATTCCTCCACGTGCGCGTTTTTGAGGATTTGATAGGTATCAGCCAAGGCGTCACGGCAATGGATCGAGACTGGCATCTTTAAGTCCCTAGCAATCGCTAATTGACGCTCAAAGACTTGTTTCTGCACGTCATGCGGCGAATGCTCATCGTTAAAGTAGTCCAAACCGATTTCACCAATTCCCACAACGACTGAATCCGTCAACTGTTTTAAGAGCAGTTCTTCTGCTTTTGCATTAAAGCGGGCAATATCTTCTGGATGCCAGCCAATCACGGCATGCAGTCCTGTATAATGGTGCGCCAGCTCAATGGCCCGCTGATTAAGCAGCTCATTAGAGCCGATCATATTCATTTCAACAACGCCAAAATGATGGGCCCGTGCCAAATAAGCCGGTACATCATCATAAAAGACATCGTCATTCAGATGCGTATGCGAATCATAGATTTTTAATTCAGGTTTTAGTCCAGTCATTAGCAGACCGTCGTCCCTGGCTGCATGTTTTCTGGTACCGTTACGACTTGAACGTTGCCGGCAGCATCCTCATCAGAAAGGATCATGCCTTGACTAAGTTCACCACGCATCTTGCGAGGCTTCAGGTTGGCAACGATTAAGACCTTCTTGCCTACCAAGACGCTTGGATCTGGATACCATTGCGCGATTCCAGACAAAATCTGACGCCCCTCAGTCGTACCGTCATCCAGTTGGAACTTAAGCAGCTTGTCGGCACCTTCAACATGATCAGCAGCCTTGATCTGAGCAACCCGTAGATCCACCTTGTCAAAAACGTCAATTCGAATATCTTTTTTCATTTCTGGCAACTGGGCTTGCGTCTTGGCTTTTTCGGCAGCTTCAGCCATTGCCTTGCGACCCTTGGCCTTTTGGTTGGCACTCATCTGACTCTTGATAAAGGCCACTTCTTCTTCAACATCACGACGTGGGAAGATTGGCGTTCCCTTAGCTGCGACCTTAACCTCAGCTGGGAAGTCGTTAAATGACAGGTTAGTCAAGGCAATGTCTTCTTTAGGCAAACCAAGCTGACCTAAGATTTCTTTTGGCGCATGCGTCATAATCGGCTGCAACATTGCAGCAACCATGCGCAGACTCTTAGCCAAGTGCGTCATAACGTCAGAAAGCTCATCTTTTTTGGCTTCATCTTTAGCCAGCAACCATGGCGTAGTTTCATCAATGTACTTATTAGCACGTGAGATCAGCTTCCAGATTGCGCTCAATGCATCGGCAAAGTGCGTCTTGTCCATCAAATCCTTGTATTCGGCAAAGGCCTGGGCTGCCGTGGCTTCCAGATCCTGATCGTAGTCAGTAGCAGCTGCATTTTCGCCTTTCAAGACACCATCTTGATATTTGTTGATCATGGCAACGGTCCGGTTAAGCAGGTTCCCCAGGTCATTGGCCAGATCAAAGTTAACCTTGTCGACAAAGTCTTCCGGACTGAACACGCCATCGTTGCCAAATGGCATCGCCTTCAGCAGGTAGTAGCGCGTAGCATCCAAGCCATAGCGATCAACCAGCGTTTCTGGATAGATCACGTTGCCTTTGGACTTGCTCATCTTGCCGTCTCTCATCGTCAGCCAGCCGTGACCGATGACGTGCTTTGGCAATGGCAACCCCAGCGCATGCAGCATGATTGGCCAGTAGATGGTGTGGAAACGTACGATTTCTTTACCAACCATGTGCACGTCAGCTGGCCAGTATTTCTTAAACAGGCTGTCGTCATCGCTGCCATAGCCCAGTGCCGTAATATAGTTGGACAAGGCATCGATCCAGACATAAACGACGTGCTTAGGATCATTAGGTACCTTAACGCCCCAGTTAAACGAGGTCCGCGTAACGGCCAGATCTTCCAGACCAGGTTCCAAGAAGTTTTTGAGCATTTCGTTCATCCGCGTATGAGGCTCGATAAAGTCAGGGTGTTCCTTGTAGTAGTTCATCAGCCAGTCCGCGTACTTGCTCATCTTAAAGAAGTAGGACTCTTCTTTGACCAGTTCCACCTCATGGCCAGATGGTGCCTTACCGCCAATCACGTTGCCATCTTCATCACGATAGACCTCAGCTAATTGACTTTCAGTAAAGTATTCTTCATCGTCAACCGAATACCAGCCAACGTATTCACCTTTGTAAATGTCGCCTTGATCAACAAACTTTTGAAAAATCTTTTGCACGGCTTTTTCATGATAGTCATCCGTGGTCCGAATAAACTTATCATTGGAGATTTCCAATTTTTTCCACAGTTTTTTAATGCCGGCTGCCATCTTGTCAACGTAGGCTTGGGGTTCCATCCCCAGTTTTTCAGCCTTTTCTTCAATCTTGAGACCATGTTCGTCAGTCCCCGTCAAGAAGAAAACGTCATAGCCATCAAGGCGCTTAAAGCGGGCTTCAGCGTCACAGGCAACTTCGGTGTAGGAATTCCCAATGTGCAGTTTGCCAGATGGATAATAAATCGGTGTTGTGATGTAATAAGTTGGTTTTTGTTCAGCCATGTTGGCCCTTCTTTCTAATACGGATTTAATAATCTTTAGTTTAACATAAAATGAGCGGTTTTTTCTTGATTTTAAAACAGATTCAGCTGCTCGGGATCATGCGGCGCCAGTCCCTTAAACTCAAGATGCAAGATTTGCTTCAGTTCCAAAGCGTTTGGCGCGGCATCTTTGCCTGAGTTGTTGTTAAAGATGACACAGATTTCTTGAGGTGCCGGCTCAAGATTTTGGATTAAAACCGCCAATCCCTGCAGTTCATGGGTTGAATAGCGATACAGCGTCCGTTTCTTTCGCCACTCTTTGTCTGGATGATCCCAGCCTTTTCGATTGCGGCCATGCAGTCTAATCATTACCAGTCTGGGATTGGTCGTGATCAGATAAAACGGTACGCTGGTCAAGGTATCATGCGGCTCATCAGCGGCAACCAGCGTAATGTGCAGATCGCGGCAAAATTCGGTCAGCGGTTGGAGAATCGCAGCTTGATACCAGCTGGCATTTCGAAACTCAACAGCAATTGGCAGATTCCCCATCAACAGGCGAATCCGCCGCAAATAGTCGATATGGTCAAGCTGTGCATCAAAAAACGGCGGAAACTGAAACAGTACGCACTTCAGCTGGCCAGCTGCGATCAATGGCATGATGGCAGTGCGATATTTTTGAAACACTTCTTCTAATGACAAGTCTTGCTCAGTCAGGTTCTCATGCTGAGTCATCAGCCGGTGCGCCTTAACGATAAACTGAAAGTCGCGCGGGACCTCAGTCAGCCATTTCTGGATGGTTGCTGCTTTAGGCAAAGCATAAAAAAAAGTATCGATTTCAACGGTAGGAAAATGTTGGGCATATTCATTAAGCGTTGTTGTCTGCCGTTGACCATCAATCAGCGCGGGGTGCTCTGACCAGGTCGTCAGGCCAAGCGTAATCTGAGTCACAAAACCATTCCTTTCGCCTTGGAATCATGTATCGAGATTAAGAAAGGCTCAGCTTGCAGCAGCAGGCTGGGCCTTCAGTAGCTTTTAAGCACGCAGTTCGGCAAAAAAGCTGGTGGCATCGGCTTGAATCATCTCAAACGGAAATGGGAGGTCAAGCTTTTCTTGATTGACTGCCATCACCTTGGCCTGCGGATTACGGTACTCCAACAGCCCGGCAAATGGATAGACGCGCATGCTGGTACCAACGATTACGACCAAATCGGCCTTTTGCATCGTATGAACTGAATCGAGAATATCATCCTGCTTGATGCCTTCATCGTATAAGACAATGTCAGGACGCAGCGGCCCTTGATCAGTCTGGTGCAGCCGACTGTTTAGATATTCACTGACTGGTACCGTCTGGCCGCATTTTTCGCAGTAGACACGATAGAGATTGCCATGAAAATCGATTAAATGTCTAGGTTTGGCACCTTGTTTTTGAAATTCCACTTCATAAAGATTATCGATATTTTGGGTAATAATCGTTGCTCGATCTTGAAGTGCCAAGGCAACCTGTTTTTGATGGATCGGGTTGGGCAGCGCATCGGGAAAATACAGGTTTTGCTTGCAGAATTCATAAAAGCCATCTGGATCAGTTTCAAAATAACGGTGGCTCAAATAGTATTCGGCATTGTGATTCTTCGTATACAAGCCATTGGCACTACGAAAATCCGGGATCCCCGAAGCCGTTGAAACGCCGGCTCCAGTCAAAAAGACAATCTGCTTTGCCTGATCGAACAATTCTTGATCTTTAGCGTCCATCAAACCACTTCCTTAGTTATTTTCTAACGATAAATGGCACGTTTAGATCCGTCAGCAGTTTTTCAACCGGCTCATCATACAGTTTCAAGAATTCAGCTGGCGCATCGTTTTCAGGTGCCGGAATCGTAAACGAGTTCTGTCCATCATTGCGTCGTACGCCGATGTAGGCCCGCTTGCCAGTCTTACGATCTTTCATGTCGGAATGGAAAATCTCAAATACCTGGCGAACGCTCAAGCGTAATTGCCGTTCGCTTAAAACTGGCGACAGCGTAACGAATTCCTTATTATGCAGCTTTGGCAGTCCCCAAGCCGTCATCTGCTCGTCAAACAGCTCAAACAGTCTAACAACGTTGCGACGCAAGTCAAACGGTGAATTGATCGGCTTTTCGACCAGTTTTTCATACATTGCCACGGCTGCCTTGGCTGCCACGGGATAAAGCTTGGTCAGCCGTGCCTCATATTCCGCCAGGTGATCGCCCGTTCCATAAAAGACCAGGGCATCCAAAAGCGTCAACAGCCGCATCGTCCGCTCATCATCAGCCTGGTCGGATTCTGGCGTCAAAGTATGTTCGATGCCTTTAAAATACTCTGCTTCGATCTGATCGTCAATCAGATCGTGCTTGCGCTGTTCGGCCACGACTACTCGATGCATGACCGTATCATAAAGATCGGTTGCCATGATCATCATCTGTTCATCTAATTCTTCACTGCCCAATGAAAGCTGGAAGAAAATCTGCGGAAAGCCACGCAAAAGCATCAACAAGTGCAGCAGTTCATGCGAAGCAGTATAGTCAGGGGCCGTCAGATCAGTCACCGTAATTACCAGCCCCCCAGGCAGCGTTGTCTGCCGAGCCTGATCATGTCTGAGCCAGCCGGATTTTTCGCCTTCAAACTGTACAAAGACGCTGCCTTGCGGATAGATGGCATTAACGGCATCCAACAGATTTTGGGCCTCTTGATTTAATTTAATTGGTTGTTCTTCTGTCATAGTGAGTCCTTTCTCAGTTCCTGCAATGCTTGCTTGGCAATATCCTGATTGACCTGCGGCAGTTTCTTGAGGTGCTTGACCAGAACCGGAACCTCAGCTGCCGTCGCGCCAACTGCAACGGCCAGTGAACGATACTGCATCTGCATATGGCCAGCCTGAATGCCATTGGTCGCTAGTGCCCGCAGCGCAGCCAGATTCTGTGCCAATCCGAGACTGGCTGCTACTCTGGCCAATTCGCCCGCGGAATGAATATCATTGATCTTAAAGTTGAGCCTGGTCAAAGGGTTAAGTCCAATTGAGCCGCCAACCGTTCCCAACGGTAATGGCAGTTTTATGCGACCCAATAAGGCATCACCGTCAATTTTCCAGGTACTGAGTCCTTTAAGCTGACCGCTGCTTGCTGCATAGGCATACGCACCGCTTTCGATGGCCCGCCAATCATTGCCGCTGGCGATCATCAATGCATCAATGCCATTCATGATTCCTTTGTTATGAGTAGCCGCTCGATATGGATCGACTTGCGCCAACTGGCTTAATTCAGCAATTCGCTGGGCCACGACTGCGCCATTCATCGTTGCCGTCGCCAGGTTCTTAAAGCTGACCCGACAAGCAGCCGACTGGAGGCTCATAAAGGCTGCGTTGCTCAAGATCGCCGTCAAGACGTCATAGCCCTGCTCTTTCAAGTAGTGGGCGACTGCCTCAGCCATCGTATTGACGGTATTGGCGCCCATTGCCTCACCCACGTCGATTATCAGATCAACGCTGACAAACGGCGTTACTTGTCTGATTCTCAGCTGTTTTGCTCCACCGCCGCGCCTTTGCATTGAGGGATGCGCGGCATTGGCAACTGTCAGGATCTCGGTTTCATGTTCCAGCAGCCACTTGTTTAATGCTGATGGGTCCGCAACGTTTTTTAAAACCACCTGCCCCAGCATTGCTCGTTCGGCTGTCGGAGCCGTAAAGCCACCGCTTAACGCTGCCCGATTAGCACCGTTGCAGGCTGCAGCTATGACGGAAGGCTCTTCTGTAACCACCGGCACGGTATAGGTTTTATGATTGACGACCAGATTGGTTACTACCCCTTCTGGCAAGCGATAATCGGTCAGATAGTTTTCAATCAGCTGACTGCCAAGCTGACTGGCATTTTCCTTCATCAAAGCCTGCTGATCATCTTTCAATGAAAATCGATCACTGATAATCTGCTGCCGCTCTCTGCTTGACAATCGGTAGAGGCCATGCATCCAATCATGATTAAGATCATTGTTTTTCATCGTTTTGACTCCGTTTTTCGCGCTGTTGAATGTATTCGGTAATAATTCCCTCACGTACGCCGCTTTCCGAAAAAATAACCCGGCCATCGCTGTTGCGCTCCAAAAGCGTTACTAATGGCAGCATGCCGCCAATGATGATGTCGGCTCGATCTGGCTCTAACCCGGGCATTTTCTTACGCTGGGCCAGGTTGCGGCTTAAAAGCTCACGATAGGTTGCATAAACCACTCGCGACGTTAAGCGATAACCATGAATCGAACCGCGATTTTTATGCCGATACGAACGACTCATCCGGGCCAACGTTCGATTTGCCCCGCCTAACAAAACAATCGGCATCCGGGTGGCATAGCGCAGCCACGGAATCTTATTGAGTCGATCACAGACAGCTGCCTGGGCCTTAAAAAGATCGGCACTGCGCACGTAACCGCCCAGATGATACTGCTCAGACAGGTTGACCGCGCCAATTGGCAATGAAATCAAATCCCTTGCCTTGCGATGCTGAACCAAAACCAGCTCACAGCTGGCCCCGCCAACATCCAGAATCAGGCAATGATTGAGCTTAAGGGTGCGCACCACGCCTAAATAGTCATAATATGCTTCTTTATAGCCGGAAAGAACACGGACCGTCAGACCGGTTTCTTGCTTGACCCGTTGAAGAAATTCTTGTCGATTCTTGGCTTGCCGCACTGCTGCCGTTGCAATCGCCTGGACCTGCAGATTGGGCAGGCCTTGATACTGACGCTTAAAGTGCTTGATTGCCTGAATTGTGCGTTCCATTGCCTCGGGTTGGAGAATCTTTTCATGACCCATCCCTTCCGAAAGACGCGTATTTTCCTTAACGCGCTTGATTTCCCGAAACTTCCCATCCGGAGAGATTTCAGTTACCGCCATTCGAGCTGAATTTGATCCCAGGTCAACAATTGCGAGGTTTTCCACCACTTTCACCTCCGCTTTACTTGTTGATCATTAATTTTTTCAATATCCATTTAATGTTACCATTATCTTTCGCCATAAACACCGATTTTGCCATTAAAATTCGGTTTATCCGCAATTGATGTTCGGACGTGCTAAAATAGTTAAGCTAATTTTTTGGAAAAGTGAGGAATTCAGCTTGGCAGACGAATACTCAGAACGAAAACTTGAACAGCAACGCGTTGACTGGACGATTCAGCAGATTGACGTCCAGATCAAAAAGACGCAGGCTGCCTTAGACAATGCCCACCAAGAAACCCGGGCTGTAGAAAAGAACTTTGGCGAAAATGCCTCGATTAACCGCTATGAAGTCGACGATATTGCCGAATCACGCTCCGAGCTTGAGCAGCAGCGGCAATTGGTTGCACGAACGGTGGAAAACGAGACCATCTTGCGCCATCAGCTGCAGACCTTGCAGCAGTTACGGGAATCGCCTTATTTTGGCCGCATCGATATTCTGGATCCTGGTGAAAAAGACCCGGAATCGCTTTACATCGGGACGGCTTCTTTAATGAACGATGACAAGACCGATTTTATCGTCTATGACTGGCGTGCACCAATTTCGGGAATCTATTACAACGGCACGCTGGGCAAGGTCCAATACCAGACGCCGGCTGGCATTCAGTCAACGACACTGGTCAAAAAGCGGCAGTTTACCATTAAAGATGGTCAGATCATCAATATGTTCGATACCAATGAAACCGTTGGCGATCAAATGCTGCAGGAAGCTTTAGGCCATCAAAACGACCAGTACATGCAAAATATCGTGGCGACGATTCAAAAAGAACAAAATGATATTATTCGCGATACCAAAAGCGATCTGCTGTTGGTTCAGGGGGTGGCAGGATCCGGCAAGACTTCAGCCATTCTGCAGCGAATCGCCTACCTGCTCTATCATAGCCGAACCGCACTCAATGCCGATCAGATTGTCTTATTCAGTCCCAACCTTTTGTTCAGCCATTATATCTCTGACGTGCTGCCCAGCCTTGGGGAACGCAACATGCGTCAGGTAACGCTGGAAGGATTTTTAAGACGACGGTTTGAAGGACTGAACGTTGAATCTTTGTTTGAGCGCTATGAAACACGATCCCAAAACCCTGGCATCAATCAAGAAATCGCCAATTATCTGGAAAGCACCGACTGTATGCATCAGGTAAAATCATATCTAGAATTTCTCCAACAGCATCCGGAAGCTATCTGCTTTACCGACTTAAACTTTAGACAGCAGCCGTTTTTCAGTGCTGCGCATATTCGGTCGATCTATCAAGCGCAGCCAGCAGCCATGACGATTGCCGATCGCCTGTTGAAAACTAAAAATGCCTTGATCAAAGAGCTGAAGAACCGCATTCAAAATGTTGCCAAAAGCGACTGGATTGCCAAGGAACTAAACGATCAAGACGTCATCGGCCTGCATAATCTGTATGGTCAGAAAACCATTGACGACTTTGCTGATGAGGATGAGCAGTATGCCTATCTTTCCTATCAGTTGGCCAAAAAACAGCTCCGGATCGTCTATGATGCCATCTATAACGATTACTTCATCGACTTTAACACCCAATACGAAAAGTTCCTGCAGCATCTCAGCCGTCCTGCGGCAGTTAAAAACAGTGACTGGCAGTCAATGCTCTTTGGCTATCGTCAACAGCTTGAGTATCATCGCATCGCCTTAATGCATACGGCACCGCTGATGTATCTGCGCGACTTGATGAGCGGCAGCGGTCAGAATCGTTCTTTTCAATATGTATTTATCGATGAGATGCAGGACTATTCGCTGGCCATGCTAATCTATTTAAAACACGCTTTTCCTAAAGCCAGGTTTACGATTCTCGGCGACAGCGAGCAGGCCCTCTTTAAACCGCTCCAGCTTCCCAATCAGCTTTTGCAGCAGCTAAACGATGCCCTGGCATTCAAGCATCCCAACCTGATCGAGCTCAAACGCAGCTACCGTTCAACCATGGAGATTACCAATTTTGCTAAGAGCCTGCTGCCAGATGGCGATCAGATCATCTCGTTTACCAGACATGGTGCCAAACCGCGACTGATTGCCACCGCTGACTCAGCCAGTGCCGCCACCGCGCTTTTGCAGCAGGCCGCGGCTTTTCGCGAGCGCTACGCAACAATTGCCGTTTTAACTAAGGACCGCGCGCAGGCCAAACAAGTCTACCAAACACTGCACCGGCAGTTTAAGTCGATCGTGCATCTGCTCGACAACCAAGACAGCGTGCTGCCAATCGGAATCGTGGTCTTGCCAATCTATCTGGCGAAAGGATTGGAATTTGACGCCGCAATTGCCTGGGACGTCTCAGACCAAAATCTGCCGGCCGATCGTGCGGTTGGTTTGATCTATACAATGGCCTCGCGTGCAATGCATGAGCTGACCTTGATCAGTGTTGGTCCCGTCAGTTCGGTGATCGATCAAAATGCAATCCAGCTCTTGGAAACCACAGAATCCTGACAATTCAAAAAGTCCCCGCGCCAATCTGCACGGGGACTTTTTATCATGCTTGACTTTCCGCTGTCTGCTTAACTTTTTGCAAAGCATGCTTTAAGATAAACGGCGCCAGAATCGTTGCCAAAACGATTACTGTAATCACATCTGAATAGTACTTTTCCGAAAGCAGATGAGCCTCATAGCCAATCTGAGCCGTAATCAAGGCCATTTCACCACGTGCGACCATGCCGCTGCCGATCACGTAGCTGCTGTTAAAGTCAAAGCCCATCAGCTTAGCACCGCCACCACAGCCAATCAGCTTGGTCAGGCAGGCCAGAATCGTCATGACGATGATAAACAGCAATGAGTCGACAAAATGATCCAACCGCATGCTCAAGCCGACATTTACGAAAAATACCGGAATAAATAGGGCATAGCCAAGTGGTACGAAACTCTGGTTGACAACTTCGCTGGTCTTGGTATTACCGATCGCGATTCCGGCAAAGAATGCTCCCACGGCGCCACTCAAGCCAACCTTATCAGCCAATGCGGCCATCGTCAGACAGATGATCATTGCCGCGACTGCAGGGGCCGCGATTGTCAGCATGCGTTGACTGGCATGCATCAAATAGGGCGCTAAAAACTTAACCAGCAGGTAGGTGCCAACAAAAAACAGCAGCTGTAAAAAGATGGTCAGGCCGAGACTCATATTCTGCTCGCCATCGAATCCCTGGCCGCGCATCATGCTGATCAAGATGCTCAGTGCAATCACGCCGCCAATATCATCGGCAACCGCCGCGCCAAGAATCGTCGCGCCCTCTTTGCTGTCGAGCTGCTGATACTCACGCAAAACGGCCACTGAGATGCTGACAGAGGTGGCTGAAAAAATCACGCCGACAAACAATGATTCAAACCACTGCATCCCGAACAAGTCTGATGCAAATCCCATGACCACGACTGGCAGAATCATCCCCATCAAGGCCACGACCACTGCCGGCTTAAGATACTTCTTCAGCAGGTTCAGATCACTTTCCAAACCGGCGATAAACATCAGAATAATCACGCCGATCTCTTGAAACTCATTGATCATTTCCGTTTGGTGAACCCAATTCAGCATGGCCGGCCCAGCCACGACCCCGACTAAGATCTGCCCAATGACATCGGGAATACCCCACCGCGCGAACAAATGTGAAACAAGCTGCGTGGCTAAAAGGATTCCCGCCAAAGTGGCAATAAAACTCATGTCTTTCTCCTTTCTTCAGTGTTCAAAAAACAAAACTATATTTTTATCTTACCAAAAACAATGATTAGCTTCATCAAAAAAAGAAAAGCCTTCTGCCAAACTGCAGAAAGCCTTTGTAAATTGTCGCTTGTTTGATAGAGCCGTCTAGCGGACTTGAACCGCCGACCTCATCCTTACCATGGATGTGCTCTACCTATCTGAGCTAAGACGGCACTGGTAGTATAGCGAAGAATCGCGCTCCACGCAAGTCAGCAGTCAAGCTGTTTGATCTGATCTTTAACTTTGCCTATTCTGGTTTGACATCGTTCAGGCGTGGCAGAATCAAGAAGATACCCAGACCGATCACGAAAAGAATTACCAAAGAAAAGATCCCCCAGCGCGAGTTGCCGGTCCATTGCGTTGCCAGCCCAACCAAAACCGGTCCCAGAATCGCCGAAAACTTGCCCAGAATGTTATAAAAACCAAAGAACTCGCTGCTGTCGCTTTTAGGAATCAAGCGGCCAAAATAAGAACGGCTCAGTGCCTGAATGCCACCTTGACTGGTCCCGACTAAAATCGCCAGCACCCAGAAATCAGCAGCAGACTTGAGCTTCAGCGCATAAAGGCAGATCAGCATGTAGACGATAATGCTCAACAATAATGCCCGCCGCGTTGAGGTCTTCTTGGCCAGCCAGGCGTATAGCATTGAAAACGGCGCGGCAATCAGCTGGACCACCAGCATGACAATCATCAGCGTCGTCGTCTTGATGCCCAGATCCTCACCGATGACCGTAGCCATGGTAACAATCGTGTCAACACCGTCAATAAAGAAAAAATAGGCCACTAAAAACCAAAATGCCTGACGATAGTGATTAATATGCCGCAACGTCTGCAAAACGCGCTGCCAGCTGTTAGCAATACGGTTTTGGGTATCTGGAACGCCATAGCGCTGCTGGCCGTTTTTCATCAATGGCCAGGCAAACATCAGCCACCAGCCGGCCGAGAGCCAAAAACTGAATCTGGCCACGCCATTGCCATCCAATACGCCAAAGCCATTCGTCAACTCGGCGGCTAAAAAGACTGCAAATGAGAGCACACCGCCCAGATAACCAAAGCCAAAACCGGCCGAAGAAACTTCATCCATCTGTTCATCGTCAGCCACGTCGGTTAAGAAGCTGTCGTAAAAAAGATTGCTGCCCGAATATCCCATATTGGAAATAATGTAGACAATGATCAGCCATAGCCAAGCCATTGTGCCATTTGCAGGCAGGCTGCCTAAAATCATGGCAGTCACGATCCCCAGCCAGGTAAAAATATTCAGCCAGCGTCGCTTAGCATGCGGATAGTCGGCCAATGCTCCCAGCAAAGGCGCCAGCAGTGCAATGATCAAAGTACTGAAACTATTGGCATAGCCCCAATAGGCAGTTGAATTTGCTGAAGAAACGCCACCGTGCAAGGCAACGGCTTTAAAGTAAATAGGAAAGACTGCGGTCGTTACCAGCATGGCATAGCCGGAATTGGCCCAGTCATAAAAGATCCATTCCCATTGCTGCTTATTGAATTTCAAATTAATCACCCTTTCAAGACGTAATTCCAAACATATCGATCGGTTTTTGACTGAAAAGATTCTCTCTAGATTATAGTTTAGCGCTATTTGATCAATATTGATGCATTTGCTGGAAAATTAAAGGAGTTGGGAATAAAGGCCGAAAATAGAAAAACGGCTGAAGATCGTATCATTCAAAACGTTGATCTTCGGCCATTTTTCATTGTTAAAGATTGTTTCATTGGAAAAATTAGTTTTTCACCGCTTACCGGCATCCTAATCCTCATCAGCTTGATAAGGACCAATGATCAGCTTGGTTTTTGACAGTGGATAGGGAACGTGCTGACCGTCGACGATCTGGATTCTTTCGATGCGGCCAACTGCCAGATGATTATCCCGCCCCACGGGAACTCTGACCAGATCGCCTTCTGCCAAGCGCTCGTCTTCCGTGCGATAACAATACGTTCGTCCATCTTCTTCAAAGGAAACATCGCAATAGATATATTGGCCTGGCCGCCGCCATTGATGATTGTAGAGTGCCGGATCGATAAGCTCATTGTTGCCGTAAAAGCTTAAGAAGTCTTCGATTATCATGGCCAGTTTGGGAAAATCAACTGGTAACCCCTGCTTATCAAACGAGCCATTGATGATTCGGGTCTGACCAGTAGCAGTTTGAATCTCAATTGCATACTGGCGTTGGTCATCCGGGTCAAACACCACGTCGTCATCATTGCCATTGACGTATGCCAAAAAATCCGGTGTCTGCAGAACGTCCAGCAAGGCATCAATCGCATCCGCAATATGGTAACGATGCTCCATTTCGCAATCGCTGCTCAGATGCTTGCGATAGATCAAATCCTGCTGGGCACGGTCAATTACAATGCTTTCCAGATAATCAAGCTGAACCGGCTCGCCATCTTCTTGATAGGCATTGATATGTCGGTGATAGCGAATCGTGAGCCGATCGATCTTTTCAGCGTGGACCAGACCATCAAACAGCCATAGCTTGGCATCCCCAGGCCAAATCTGCCGCAGCTCTTGAGCCAGCTCACCCAACGCCGCGTCCGTCAGCCAATGTCCTCGCGTCTGAAACTTTTGACCGTTCGTTGCCGTCAAAGTCAGCTGCCATTCGTTTTCAATATTGGTTGGCTTAAAGTCATGTCGTTTGGCAAAATAAAGGGCCAGTTTCTCTAAAAAGACGTTGAGCTGAGAACTTTTTAGATTCGCTTTCTGCGTTGTCAGCAGCTCGTATTGATCGTTCATGACGCGCAGCTCGGCTTTGCCATTGCGACCAATCTTCAGCCATTGCACGCTTGCCGGTGAATCGGTGGCGGCCTGAGAGATCAGCTCCAGATGCGCGATAACGCCATGAAACACAAACGGCAAGGATTCGTTGGCCAGCGCCAATTTTTTTAACTGCCGCAGGGCCGCGATCAGCCAGGCCTTTTGCCAGTCGGCTGGTTTGGCTTGCCAATTTTGCCACTGATGATAGATCGCGTGACCTAGCATCATTTTGTCATTGATTTTAGAAATGATTTTTTTCAATCCGGTCAGCGACGTCATCGGCTGTTCGATTGGAAAGGCCGCATCCAAATCAAGCGCTGGCTGATCAAAATGCAGTTCTTGGCATTGCCAGACAAATTCTGAATCCAGCAGTGCTTCAGTCGGCTGTGCCTGTTTTAACAGCACAGCCAGCCATTGATCGACAAAATCCAAAATTGCTTGATTCTTTTTCATCTGTGCATCCCCCTTTGAACTGATTATTCCTAATTTAACATTCTTTGTAATTTAAGGGTCAAAAAAAGCGCTGCAACTGAGCAACGCCTATGAAAAATTGCGAATCGTCAGCGAAACCGCTAAGATCAAGGCACCGATCCCGACCAGAATCTGCATCAATCGACCTGGCAGGTGGCGCACGATAACCGGTCCCAAGACACCGCCAATAATATTACCGATCATCAAGGGTAAAACATAGTGCCAGCGAATCGGCGTCTCCAAAGCAAACACGATCCAGGCTGTTGTATTGGTTGCCGTCATTGCCACGTTTTTTAAGGCGTTGTTGATGGCAAAACTCTCTTGACGATTGATGATCGAAAGCAGCGTCAGACACAAAACGCCCGCGCCAGCATTGAAGTATCCCGCGTAAACCCCAATCAAAAAGATCCACAGCATATTGAATCCACGCTGCATCAATGACTTGCCAAACATGCGACTGTTGGCTGACATCGTTGCTTGTGCCTGCTTGGGCTGATGGGGGAACAGCAAAATAACCCCGCCAATGCCGATACAGATCGGTACCAGATACTTAAACCAGGTTCCTGGCAAGGCAAACAGCAGCCAAGCACCCAGGATCGAACCCACCAAAACCAATGGCAATACGATTTTTACCTGCTTTTGATGGCCTTGCAGCTCCTTGGTTGAAGCAAATAATGAGCTGTAGCCGCTGGCAATCGTTGAAAAGGCACTGGTCACATTCGCCGTTACTGGCGGCAATCCCATGGCTAACAGCGAAGGATAGGTTACCAGCGATGCCAAACCGGCCGCGGCACTGATGATCCCTGCTAAAATACCAATACCGATCATTAAAAGGATAAACTCCACTCCCGTCATCTCTTTCCCTAAATAATGTCAGAATTGTTTTTTATTATAGAACATTCATCGATGATTTAGGTCTGACCTTCGTGAAAAAGGCTTAAATTTTTTCCGGCAATCGCTCTGAACGCTGCTGCTGATGAATTCTTAATTGCTAAAGTCATCTCGTCGCCAGCTGTCGATGCGGAATCCAGAATCGTTAAAAGACCAATCGCCCAACGATCCGTGATGTTAGGCATATTTATGAGCAATCTTGCCACAGACCGCTGCCACGATCGCGCCCAATAGATCATCAATAAACGTGTTGATATGTTTTTCATCGGTATCAAAGCTTTTAATGATGCCATACTTGACGCGATCCAGATAGCCGAAGTTAGTTGCGCCGATCGTACCATAGATATCCGAGATCTGCAGTGCCAAAGCCTCATCAACGCCAAAAACGCCGGCATCCTTTCTGATGATCGAAAGCAGCGGTTCTTTGATTTGATTTTCTTCCGCCAGGCGATCCAATTCCAGTGCCACCATGGCATTATTGAGCAGCTCACGTTTGTGCATGACGTTGAGCAGCTCCTCATAGCAGTCAGCCTCCGTCAATTCCGGAATAAACTGCTGCTGCAGGTCAAAGGCAATCTTGGCCAGCTGATGCAGATCAACACCACGCTCTTTTAGCCGCGTAACCACGAATTCATGAGCCTTGGTATCAGGATACTTAAAATCTTTTGTCAGCAAAATCTTCACCTCATTTTAAATCACTTACTGCGAAAAATCATAGGCATCAACTTGACTTCAGTAGAAAATCGCCGTTTAAGCCAATGACTTTCCTGCTGTCTGCCACCACCAAAACAGCAAGATCAGCAATCCTGCCAGACCAATCAGTTCAACGATCAGCCACAGTTTCTGGTGAGAACCGGTTGGCAGTGGAAAAATAAATACAAAGGGCAAAATCAGCCAGCCATGCTTTAACAGCCAAAACAGCATTTGAATCCCTTTTAATCTAACACATTGCAATTATAACGCCAATGAGCTTCACCTCGGCTTTTATTGCCATTTTGTGGTAAAATATTTTTCTTAAAGAACATTATAGAAAGTTGGCACTAGTTATGGGAACGGTCATCGTCTTGCCTGATTTAAAACAATCATCAGCATTTTGGCAGCAGCTTAAAGTCGGTTATCATCAGCTAAGGCTCGTTGATTATCGTCAATTCAGCGATGCAGCTTTAGACTACCAGTCCTTGGCACAGGCCGTTGAACAACTGGTGCGCCAGGTTCCACAGCCGGTCACGTTGATTGGCGATGGTATTGGAGCCATCATCGCGCTTAAAGTCGCCGTTACCGCGTTTGGACGTATTGACAATCTGCTGTTGGTTAAACCGCAGTATCAAATCCCGACGGCCCGCTTGAAACGGCAGGCAACCCGCTGGCGACTGCTTCCCCAAGGCAGTTTTAAAGACCGGCCGCTTGATAAAAAATCATCCTTAGCGCTGCTGCAGTCGTTGTATGACGTCGACCTAACCAATCAGCTGATGCACGTTCAATGCCCCACTACCGTTTTCTGCGGCACCCGCGATCGGCAGAACCGCGTGGCAGCTCAAGGCCTTAGCAACCGGCTTTTTGATGGTCATCTGATTTGGATCGACAAAATGGAGGCGACCATTAATGGTGACGGTTTAAAATCATTGGGCAATCAATTACGCTAATCGAACAAAAAACCGCTTGGAAATTTTTCCAGGCGGTTTTTTCAGATTTAATTTTGCCAGTTGATGTTTTGTTCGTTTACCAAATCATAATCAATCAATTCTCGGCCATCCAAGTCAACCTTGTGCATGTCAACGGCATTGATCTGATTGTTGTCGTAGGTGGTGTAGTAGTAGATACCCCGGTCAGCATTGACACAGGATGAATAAATCGTAAATTCAAATTGATTATTCTCGACGCCATCCAGGTTCTTTTGCTGTTCAACCGAGTGCAGAATGTGGAAGAAGTTGCCGACGTTCTCGTTTTCGGTTTCTCCCTTAGGTGCGTTAAGCTTGGTAAAGGCAACCTTGACAAAACGCGACATTGAGTCCATCCCGCCAGGCAGGCCCCGCGTTCCCAAGCCACGACTGTAGTTATCGAGCTCAAGGTCTTGGCTGAACTTGTTTTCTGGCTGCTGAGGACTTAAGAACTGGTAGTTGTTCAAGTTGAACAGCTGCTTGTCAAATTGAGGATTGTTGGTCAAGACGCCAACTGGATTGTCATAGACGTGCAGACCATCACGATCACATTCAATCGTTAAAGTCTTTTCAGATGCCGTCTCAGCCATCAGCCAGTGTAGCGGTGAAAGCGGCAGCTGTTCGCTAAAGTTGATCTTAACCAGGTTGATCTTGTCTAACAAAACCTTAGCCTCGGCTAGTGTTGCGCATTGGCCCAGGATCCATGATACGAACTCAAATGGTGATACGTTGTCCTTACCTTCTGCGTATGGTTTGTAGTCAGCGTTACCTGGGTAGTTCAAGCCAGCCATGCTTAATCCTTTTTCATTGGTAGCGTCAAAATAAAGCGGATAATTGTCGACCGTCGTTGCCATCCCGATCAAAGCATAGTGATGTTCAAGCGTTGGCATCTTGCGGAACGTCAGCGGAAAATTGCGTGGCGTGATCGTAACCTTTTCACCATAAGACAGTTCCAAATCCAAATTCCGACCAAAATAGTGGTCACCAGCAGTATAGGTTGCTGCAGTACACATGAGCCTTCACTCCTTTACAGATGTAAATTATCATTTTCGATCATCATTTTAGTGCAAACTATTTTTAAAACAAGTATTGTATAAATAAAAAAAACTGCTACCACGAGGGCCCAATCCCGTTATAACAGCTTTTCTTACGTTTTGTCGATTAATAGATTTAAATAATTTTTATTGTGTTTTTAAACAATTCTTAAACTGATTTTTTGTCAATTTATATAAATACAAAATCAGGTAGGGAAAACATAATCCTAATCGGTAACGTTCAGTTCAACCGTACCAAAACCATGATCAAACTTGGCTTCCCACTTGCCGGCAGCCAGTTTTGGCGGCAGCACAAACGTTCCGGAAGATACCAGCTGACCCTTCTTAAACTGTTTGCCTTGAGAAGCCAGCTTGGCAACCAGCCATTGCAGCGACTTCAGCGGATTGCCAAGAACTTCTGAGGAATCCCCTTCATCTTTCTTCTCGCCATTAAAATATAGCTCGGCGTGAACTTTGGCTGCATCTTCTGGCGTGGCAAAGACCTTATCAGTGTCGCGTTCTTCACCATAGACAACCAGGCCGCCAACCGCACAGTCTGACATAACGTTGTACTTGGAAAGACTTGGGAACCAGTCTTTAAAGCGTGAGTCGGGAACTTCAAGCGTCCCGCAAACCGTCGTCTTCTTCATCAGATCTTCCAAAGAATCGTCTGGTGAAAGATCTTCCTTGGCCCGAAAGCCCAGTTCAACTTCAGCCAGTGCCGCCATGCGATCACTGAGCTTAACCGTTGCTGGCGACTTTAAGAAGTGGTCTTCAACCTGTTGACCATACAGTGGTGAGTCAGAGTCAAACATCTTTTGAGTTTGTTCACTGGTTAATGAGACCTTGTAGCCGCCAACTGGTTGATCCTTGAGTGCCATGACGCGATCTTGAACGCGGTAGGCCGTATCGTCATCGGTAACGACGCCTTCCCATTCAGATTCCAGCAGTGGGTTGCCAGACTTGTAGGCGTCATACAGTGCTTGAGCAAATTTTTCTTGTGCATCGGTCAGGGTTGCTTGTTGTTCAGTCATAATTAGATTCCTCCATTTTTAATTGCCTCACGCTGGCAGATTATAATGGTTCCGGCGTGAGTGTCCTTGTTTTAGTAGTTTCGCGCTTTGGATTTGAATGTTGCTAATGTTGCTAATGTTGCTAATGTCGCTGTCCTTCATGACACTCACCTCTTTTAATTGTTTGATTTGAATACGAATTAAAAAACGTCCTTTAATTGCCCTGCTTTCGCAAAGCACTTAAAGGACGTCACATGGGCGTGGTACCACCTTTTTTCGTTAAGCTGGAAACTTAACCTCAAATGAACCCAAGAAAATTGGATTCATCGGCACGATAATGGGTGCTGCCAGGTGCGTCTTACTAAAATTTTGACGCCCAACTCATAGGTGATTTTCACTTGACCGCGTGACTGACTCGCAACGACCGTCAGTTTTCTGCTTGGCTGGCTGATCAAGCTACTCTTCCTAATCAACGTTTTTAATTGATTTCTAATTCGTATTTAATTTATGCTTATATAATAAGCACCACAACCACTAATGTCAACATATTTTTTAATTTTTATCATTATTTTCTAATTTTTCACCGTAAAATCCGCCCGTCTTGCTCATGTTTGACATTCCATCATCAACCCAGCCGGCGTAAAATAAAGACATTCTATAACATGAGGTGAGAAAATGCGCTGGAACAATAACCATATTAATAGTGCCAACTACCGCGCGCTGATCAGATTAGCATTTGCCATGGCAATTATTACCGCAATGCTGATGGCTATTCTGGACCACCGGGAAGAATCCAGCCTTGCCATCTCATCTGACAGAATCATTCAATTGGAGCGGGCGCTAAGTAAGAAACTCAGCCATGACCACTACGCTAAAATCAGCGTAACGAGCACCCGCATCATCTTAAAACGGTCGGCAGCAGCGACAACCGATCAACAACTTAAACGGCAGCTAGATAAATTAAGCGAGCAGACCAATCAGCTTCAGCGGCAGTACAAGACCCGCCTGCCAGTCTACGTTCAAAATCAAAATGGCCAAATCATTGCTGAAATCAGCTTCAATCATCAAGGCTGGTATCGCAGTCAAAAGGGGCTTAAAGTCAAAGCCGTATTCGGAAAGCAATCGTCATCGCCAGCAGCGGTGGTTTTTATTTAGCCACGACTAAAGCTCCAAAAGCCTAAGCCAATAATTAGCTTTGCATGGCAATCACGAATCCCTTAGGACGCAGCCGCCGTTTTTGCAGGCCCTGCGAAATCAATGGCACCAGTTGGCAGTCCAATGACTCACGCCCCGTGTTGAAAACTGCCGTTAACTGCTTATGCCGCAGTTGACGCTTAATTACGATGCCTTGATCATTCGGCAAGGCAGTCAGCTCAAGCGTCCCTTGAGCAATCAGCCGCCAGTTTTCTTGGCGCAGCTTAATCAAAGCTTGGACAAAATCATACATTGCCAAAGCCTTGGTATCTGGATGCCAGTTCATCGGCTTGCGGCAGTCCGGATCACTGTCACCCGTCATTCCATATTCGGTGCCGTAATAAATTGATGGACAACCTGGCTGCAGAAAAGTAAACGCCAGTGTCTGTCTAACCAAGGCAGCATCTTCATGGGCGACCGTCATGATTCGCGCCGTATCATGCGAATCAAGCACGTTAAACATCATCGCGTTGGTTTGATCACGATAAAGCATCAGTTGGCGACTTAATTCATCGACCAATTCTTGAGCACTTAAGTCATGCTTAATCAGGCAGCTGATAATTGCTCCAGTGTAGTCATAGTTCATCACGCCGGTAAACTCATCGCCATTGAGCCATGGCTGGGCAGAATGCCAGATTTCGCCCAGAATATAAAAATCTTTCTTTAATGCCAGCATCTGATCATGAAAGCGGCGCCAGAAATGATGGTCGATCTCGTTAGCAACGTCTAAGCGCCAGGCATCGATATCAAATTCACGTACCCAATATTTGGCAATGTCCAAAAGATAGTTCTGAACCGCGAGATTAGCCGTGTTAAGTTTAGGCATATGCGGCGTGTAAGCAAACGTATCATAGGTTGTATCTTTGGCAAATTCAAAGTTGGCTGTTGGCGTATAGGTGGCTGGGAACTGATTAATGTGGAACCAGTCAGCATATCTTGAATCCCGGCCATATTTCAAAACGTCTTGCCACATCGGCGACTGATCACCAATATGATTAAAGACGGCATCCAGCATTACCCGCATCCCCTTTTGATGAGCCAGCTTAACTAGTTTTTTGAATAGCCGCGCGTCGCCAAAGTGCGGATCGATTTGATAATAGTCTTGCGTATCGTATTTATGATTGGAAGGTGCTTTAAAAATTGGGTTAAAGTACAGCCCATTGACCCCCAGCTTCTTTAAATCATCCAGGTGATTGATCACGCCCTGCAGATCGCCGCCATAAAAGTCCTGGCGCCCAGGATGCGTTTGGGGATCCCAAGGCTTAGTGCCTACCGGATCATTGGCAGCATCGCCATTGGCAAAACGCTCTGGAAAAATCTGATACCAAACCGTCTTTTCCACCCATTTTGGCGCGTGAAATGCATCAATATCTTGAAAATAAGGCATGCGAAAATAAGTATTGGCATCGTTCAGCTTCTTTTGGTCAGTCGGCTGGATAAATCCCTGATCAGAATAGATTATCCGATTGCCGTTTTGGTCAGTCACTTCAAAAGCATATGCTAGGCGCTTTCGGGGTTCGGTAACGGCTGCCTGCCAATAGTCATACACACCATCCGAGTAAAGCTTTTTCATGGGCATTGGCTGCGTGTAAAACTTAGGCAGATCCGGCCGACTGGATAAACTATAAGGATCACCATGTAATAAATCAGCTTGTGAGATATCTCCTTTAGCAGTCTTTAGACGAATGTGCATAACGTCTTTAGAATAGAGATAAGCCATTTCGCTTTCGGGGCGATGATAGATTCCTGCTAGATTCATAGAAAACTCCTTTGCTAATTGCGCTGATTGCAAATTGCTCCCAGCTTTTATGGTGTAGATGAGTTATGGGTAGACTATGATCAAAAATAGACAGTCGCTGCGTAATGGTGAATTATCCTGTCTGTTTTTAGTTATTTTTAAAGCAGAAACATTTCGCCGTCGATTAAGAATCGGTGAATTCCTGCCTAGCACTTAAGTCAAGCTA
>NZ_JBKZAY010000008.1:0-71797 GCF_046939755.1 Limosilactobacillus mucosae | reverse complement strand
GCTGTCAACAACGTTTTTAAATGTTAACAACTGCTAGAAGCAAACTAAACTGCAATCAGCGTCTGCCTCATCGACAACGATAACTACTATACCGATATTCTGAGTTTTCGTCAATGCTATTTCCATATTTTTTAAACGTTTTTTTAAAACACAAACTTTAAAATACTACCTCCGCAAAACGATCCATAAAACACGATTAATATAATTTAAAACCAATATCATCGTCTATATTTACAAAAAAGGAACTTTACTGAATGATTTTAAATTGTTTACGTTTTTGTTTAATTTAATGATTATTCTTCAAAAAATACATAATTGCTGTTAAAATCTTAGCGATAATTGAATATAAAAAAATAAAAGGAGTTTTATATGTCGACTTTAATCGATTTTATCCTTCACATTGATACCCATCTGATTCAGATTGTTAATCAATTTGGCGATGCCAGCTACCTGATCCTGTTTCTGATTATTTTCATTGAGACCGGCGCGGTAATTTTGCCATTTCTGCCTGGTGACTCGCTACTGTTTGCCGCCAGTGCGCTAGCGGCCAATGCAAACTATCACTTAAATATCTGGATTTTTGCATTTGGCTTTTTAACTTCATGTCTTTTAGGCGATTCAATTAACTTCCTGATCGGCCAAAAAATCGGCAAGAGCTTATCAAATCACTCATGGTTCGGAAAACTAATCGATAAGCAGAGTCTTGAAAAAGCAGAAGCATTCTTTGAAAAACACGGTGCCCCAGCAATTATCTTGGCTCGATATATGCCAATCATTCGTACTTTTGCTCCTTTCGCTGCAGCTGGATCCGGTTTCCCATATCGGCGTTTTATCCGCTACAGTATCGTTGGATGTGTAAGCTGGGTTGCCATCTGTTGCTCGTGCGGCTATTTCTTTGGTAATCTGCCTTTTGTCCAGGCACATTTCTCGGCAATTATCCTGGCAATCATTGTGGTTACCTTAATGCCTGCCGTAATCAGCTTTATTAAGTCAAAGCTCTCAAATAAGTCTGCTCAAGTAACGGTTGACTCGCCATTGAATCAAAACCAAGAGCAAGATGGTGAATAGCCACCAGATTCCAAACAGCATCGCAAAAAAATCATCGGGAAATAGATTAATAATTGGGTTGCTGGTCGGCGAAAACACCCAGTTCATATTGGAAAAAGCAAGATAATGGAATTTGATAAAAAAGTCATCAAAGTCTACGATAATTATCATTCCGACCACTATCAACAATGCCAATAAATTCTTCAATAGACCTGACAGTTTCCAAAGCTGCCAGGTCTTTTTTTCATACTGCACGATTCCACATGCACCAAATAATGCCAATCCGGTTATACCTAATGCTGTTATGATTAGATGTCTGACATCGCTAAAATGCTCAACGGCACTTTCAGTCATTGGAATACCGACCAAGCGTAAGGGCGGCTGTGGCCAAGGTTGAACAAGATACATTAGTAAATGACGATAATCTTTTAAAACCACTGCCTTCGAAAGATCCAAAAAATGCGATGGAATCCTTAAAATCAATGGCGAGATCAGCAGCGTTAAAAAAAGGGCAAGCCCAGCCGCCGCGATAGTTACTAGTAGCAATGCAAGGATTGTCCCGATGGTCTCAACTATTTGTTTTCTAAACGTTCCATTCATCAAGCGTCTTGACCGTATAAGTTGGTTTAGTTTCTACATGTTCAATATCAGCTGGCTTTGAAAGGCCGGTATAGACAAGCAACGTGTCGACTCCGGTATTAATGCCGGCTCGCACATCAGTCTGATAATTATCACCAACCATCAGTACCTCTGATTTTTTCAGTCCGCTAGCCTTTAAAGCCATTTCAACAATGGTTTTTTGCGGCTTGCCAATCATGATTGGTTCCTGCTGCGTAGCATAGCGAACCAGTTCAATCAAGGCACCAGCACTCGGAATCATCCCTTCTTCGCTTGGCAGATTGGTATCGCCATTCGTACCGATAAAAACAGCACCAGCGCGAATACAAAGCGTTGCAACCTTAAACTGCTCATAAGTTACGTTACGATCCAAGCCAACAACGACATAGTCAGGGTCTTGATCAGTCAATTGCATTCCCTTATTTAACAAAGCGTCTTTTAGTCCTCGTTCCCCGATTACATAAACACGGCACTTTTGACCAGCATGCTGTGCCAGATAATCTGCAGTTGCCATTGCTGAGGTATATACATTAGTCGCCGTCACATTAATATCATGATTTGTTCTTAGATTAGCAGCGACTTCTTTCGGACTGCGGGTACTATTGTTGGTAACAAACAGAATCTCTCGCTGATGCTCCTGCAAGCGCTTGATAAATCGGGCAGCAGCTGGGATTCTTTCCTTACCACGATAAACCGTGCCATCTAAATCGATAAAATAGCCTTGATATTGTTTCATGCTTTCTCTCGCTTATTATTCTTATTTTTCACTACCAATTTTTGACGATGCTTGCCAGTTTTTACGCGACGCACTTCCTGGTTTTTACGTTCTTTTAAAGGTGGCTGCCTGAGTGATTGTCGAACCTCTTTGACAGCTGCGCCTGACTGATGTTTTTTACTGTTCCCAGAAACTTTGCGCCGATTTGAAAACCGTCTGCCAGATCGCCGATTCTTTCTGGGCAGCTGCACCTCTTGATTATGGATGATGAAGTAGGCACAGCCAAAGTTGCAGTCTTCATACAGATAGTCTTGAATCGTCTGCATCCCTTGCTCAGGATTATACTGTGGATTATCAGGATTATAGAAGCCGCGCAATCGCAGCTGTCCATATCCCCAATCACCAACTATATAGTCATATTTACCCAAAATGGAACTAAAACGATCAGCAAGTGCCTCAGAATTAAAGGCGTTTTTATAGTCAGCAACCAGCGTATAAGGATGATTGTTGATCAAAAAATGCTGAGCATCTTGCTGCAGAACCCGAAAAACGCCTTGCCGCTGCACCTGACGACGTTCAATGTATTCTTCAACTTTACTGCGATTGATATCAGCCACTCCTTTCTTGTCTTAATAAATATCCAAACTATTATACTCACTGCTATGATCTAATGTCGAGTCAGCTTTTCTGCCTTTATCCGGGCAATTGTCTCAACCTCTGCCAGTGTCAAGGGCTCGCCAAATGCCGGCCGCTTTTTTAGATATTCCAGTTCCGGGGAATCAATTCCGACATTAACGTTTTCTTTTACTGGAACGGCATAGTGATGAATATGACCATGCAGATTTATAATCCGTGGTGCAATCCCCAGCATCATTGGATAATGCGTCAAATAGTACTGACAATGATTATACTTAATCAGAGCCCCTACATCATGAAAGCTGAATTTAGGCTGACCATTTAAGTCATAATTATGAGCAGCCAGATACTTAAACAGTTCTCTTCGATCATGATTGCCTTTGATCAGTACCAGATGACCATGCAACGCATTTAAAATTTCAAAAATCATTTCATCAGCTCGCTTGGCTGGCTTAGTAAAATATACTGCAATATCGCCCAAATGGTATACAATATCATTTTCAGCAACCTTAGCATTCCAGTGTTCAATAATCTGCTCATCCATCTGTTTGGTATCAACAAAAGGCCGTGGCGCAAAATCGTCAACCCCTAACAAATGATAATCCAAAAAGTGAGTATCAGAAGTTACAAAACGCATCATTATCACTCCTAAACACAAAAATGGGACGCTCACCAGCGCCCCATTTTAATTTTAACAGCAACTACTTGCTGGCTTTTTTAAGTCGTTCGATATCATGAACGATCATTAATTCTTCGTTAGTTGGAATCAGCAGCGTCTTAATCTTCGCATCATCAGTCGACAGATCACGCTCTACGCCACGAATGTTGTTCTTTTCTGGATCAATTGCAATGCCAAAGTAGCCCAACTTGTCAGCTACGGCCTGACGAACGGTAATACTGTTCTCACCAACACCCGCAGTAAAGACAATGGCATCTGCTCCGCCTAGTTCAGCAATGTAGGCGCCGATGTAGCGAACGATCCGGTTGACATAGATGTCCCAAGCCAACTGTGCGCGCTCGTTACCTTCGTTTTTGGCCTTTTCAACGTCACGCATGTCGCTGGAAACGCCAGAAATTCCCAACAGACCGGATTTGTGGTTAAGCATGTCAACCATTTCATCGCTAGAAACGCCCAGCTTCTTTTGAACGAAAGCAACCAGCGATGGATCAACATCTCCAGAGCGAGTGGCCATCGTAACCCCGGCTAATGGTGAAAAGCCCATTGAAGTGTCAAAGGACTTGCCACCCTTAATAGCAGTAATCGAAGCCCCAGCACCAATGTGGCACGTAATCAGTTTCAGTTCTTCCAATGGTCGACCAAGCATTTCAGCTGCCCGGGCCGCTACATAACGGTGACTGGTACCGTGAGCACCATACTTGCGGGCACCGTATTTCTCGTACCATTCATAAGGAACGCTATAAAGAGCATTCATTTTTGGCATATTGGCATGGAAAGCAGTGTCAAAAACGGCAACTGCAAATGCATCCGGCAAGACTTCCTTAAAGGCCTTGATACCTTGTAATTCAGCTGGGTCATGCAATGGTGCATATTCAGCCAGCGCATCGATCTTGTTCATAACGTCTTCATCGATGACAACCGAATCCTTAAAGTATTCACCACCGGCAACAATCCGGTGACCAACAGCTGTAATTTCATCATAGCTGGCAACAATCTTCAAATCCAGCAGCTGCTTGAGCAGATATTGAACGGCAGCCTCATGGTCAGCAAATGGCTTATCTTCTTTCAGCTTTTGACCGTCACCATACTTGATTTCGGCATGACCAACTTCCAGACCGATTCGTTCAATCTGACCTTCTGCTACTACTTCTTCGCTTGGCATGTCAAACAGCTTGAACTTGACGGTCGAACTGCCGGCATTAACAGCAATCGTTTTTGACATTGGCGTAATCTCTCCTTTTACTAACTCTCAACTTTTAAGATTTGCAGCTACCCATGCATCAATCTGATTCATAAAGGCTACAAATTCAGCACGCTTCTTGACTGACGGAAAACTGCCCAACAAAACCTGTTTGGCTTGATGACTGCCACCACCTTGACGCTGCAAAAGAAGAATCGATTTTTGGGCAGCTTGATTCTTAAAAAGATCAGCTGGCAGATTGATCAATCCTTGGAAATGCGCTACCGAGTGGATCCACTTAACAAAGCCCATCGTCTCTTCAGTCTGGAAGAGATTCGACGGTACCAAAAATACGCCAAAGCCGCCTGGTTTAAGGTAGTTCATTGATTGTTCGATCAACAGATGATGAACGTATGAATGTCCTTTTTCAGCACGCGTCTTATAATTTTTCGTATTTTCATCAAGCGGGTAGTATCCAACTGGCAGATCTGAAACCGCCAAATCACTTTGCGGAATCGTCAAAGGCTCTATAGCATCTTGGTGAAACAGCTCAACCGGCTCTCTTTGCAATGAAACGCTGACGCTGGCAACTGCCAGCAGCTCATCATCATTATCAATTCCGTACCCCTGTACTGGCTGATCAATGGCTTCTTGTAGGTGGTTCATGACCGTTGTTAGCAGATTAGCCGTACCTACTGCCGGATCAAAAATCGTATATGGATGACTGCGATCAATGATTTTTTCAATCAAATAGGCCATCATGATCCCCAAAGTATCGGGCGTCATTTGATGATTGGCTTGAATCGCATCCTTACGAATCACTTTTAACAGATCCAGCTGTAAAAGACGGCGTACTGTCTCGCGGTCGGTATGCAAAAGATCCAGCTGCTGATATAGCCTGTTTAACTCAGCAACTGTCTCTGCCCTAGGCAAACCATCCTCTACACGAACCTTGCCATTATCAACCAGATTTTCAGCATTTTCGAGAAATGCATCAAGATAAGAGCTGTTCAAATCCGCCTGTAACAGTTCCGTTGCGCGATCAAATGGTACAAATAGTTGTTCTGGTGTTGCCAGTTTTGGTCACTCCCATCCTCATTCGTCGTACGAAATTAGTTTACCCATTTTTATCGACAAATTCAAGGAAGCGCCTCTTCTTCTTGAAACTTAAAGGTTGATCCGTCACTGAGACAGACGATCGTCAACCTACCCTTATGCTTGACGATTCCTTTATTAAAGCATGCATTATCTTTGCTTCCAGTCAAATTTAGCATTGTCTGTGCAATAAATTGATTGCTGAGACGATGAATCAGTTTTGCTTGACCAGCTTGATATTGATACTGAGCCAAGACGGCTGCCGTCGTAATGCTTAGCATGATCATCGCCGCCAGCAGCGTACTGCTTTTGCGATGCCGCCAGACAGATAACCGCTGCTTGCCGATATCCATTGTTTCTTTTCACCTCAATTTCTAATCGTTGCCTGCCAAGCCGTTTAAAAGTTGCCGCCTTAACTTGATAAAGCATCGGCAAATAACCGCCACCATGCTGCAGCCGCAAGAATATTCGAACATTTTCAGCCGTCAGCTCATAATACTTCTTGGTAGCAGCCCCATACAGCACCGCATGCTGTTCATCACGGCATTGATAAAGACTGAAATGCCGATCTGATAATTCCAGCTCGGTCACAAATAAATACCAATCCGTTGGCATATCCAAAGTACGCTGATTGACTTGATCAACTGCCTTGACTGTCTGTCCCAAAGTCAAAACCGTTATCATACTGATCAGTAGTGCCATCATGCTTTCTGCCAGCGTAAATGCTGAGCGTCTCAAGCCATTACCGCCTTTCCAGTTTTAGAATACACTTTCCCGATCGCTCAACGACTACCCCATTACGATCTGCGGTTGCCCTTAGCGGATCTCGAACGATACTAACGCGGTCTTTGTGATTTTTGAGAGCATCACTGGCCTCTTTAGCCAGTCGACTTGCAGCCAGCTGTTCGTCAGCAATTTTTCTTTGATGATTCAATCCATTTAGGCTGATCATTAAAAAAACGATACTGAGCGCGGCAATCGCCAATGCTGACACACTCTCACCCAGCATGACTGCCCGATGCCTTTTTTTTTGCGTTGCCTGTACATGATAACTCCCCCATGCCAATTGAATTCTCATTTGATAATCCGTATTGTCCAAGGTTGAAATAAACTCCTCTGTCTGTGGACTGACATAACCCGTTTTTTTCATCTCAACATCATTAAACCGTCTGACCAACAGCGTATCTGGAACATTTATACGCTCGGCACCGCTTGCCCAGGAAAAGACAACCTGACTGTGGCTTTTTAAGTAAAAAACACGTGTTGACTCGTTACTGGTCTTTGATCGTACCTGAGCTGCCTGCCATGCTTGACGGAAGGTCTGCCAAAACTGACGCTCTTCGTTTTTTTGAATGGTTCGTTGCATTGAGGGCCAGCCAATCAGCATCGTCAATGCGGTAATTCCCAAGACAATCATCATTTCCAACAGAGTAAAGGCTGGCCGGCGAATTTTCATTTTCGCTCAGCCTTTCCATTGATGACTTTAATGTGCTCACTGGCTGCTTTTTGTGCCTGTGCTGAGGTCAGATATTGATTTTCAACCAGCTGATCTATGCTTTGGGCTTTTTGTCCGGTATCATTCTCATATAGATCAAGCTGGGTCTGGACGACATTGGTCATGGCATTTTCATGAATCTTAGTTGCATGTTCGCGCTGTGCACCAAGATTTGGCAAAATAATCAGTACCAACAGACTGATAATAAATAAGACGATGGCCATCTCCAATAGCGTAAACGCATGCCGTTTCTGCTTTCCTAACATCTTAGTAAACCTCCTGCAGTGAGTGATAGATTGGCAAAAGAATACTGAGATACATTAAAAAAATCCCAGCAGCAATCAAAATAAAAAGCGCTGGCTGCACTAATACCAGGATATGCATTGTTGACTGCCGAAACTTTTTAAACTTGATCTTGGAAAATAATGTCAGTTCCTGGCCTAATTGTTCATTAGTCAAGCCACGATTGATAAAAATGGCCAATTCATCCGGTAGGAAAGGTGCTTTCAAGATTAAGTCGGTCAACTGTCTTCCCTGCGAGCTAAGCTCAAATGCTGCCTGACCAACCTGATGCAATAACGAATCATCATCAAAGTTATTCGTCAGCTGGCATATTTCACGCAAAGAGAAACCATGCTGCAGCAAAATGGCCAGATTGGAAGTCAAATAATAACCATAGTATTCACGAAAGATCTTGCCAAACAGCGGCCAGCGACACTGATGTCGCACTTTTTTTAGCGTTGACATATGCCGCCAGTGAATTGCTGCCAATCCTCCATAGCTTAAGAAAACACCGCCTATAATTATCAGCGTCTCACCAATCGGCCATTGTTCGCTGCTTGTCAGCTGATTCTGCTGCTGCCAGCTTTGCAGCTCAGGAAAAACAAAAATCAGCAAGGCAGCCAAAATCGTCCCCAGCATCACCAATAAAATCAACGGATATTCCAAAAGCGTCCTTAGCTGCTGTTGCTGCTGCTTTTGGACTTGTAAATACTGACCAACCTCTTTTAGCGTTATCGAAAGACTGCCATGCTGCTCAGCCAGCAAAAGCTGATAGTAAAGCTCAATTCTTAAATATGGCTTTAACGCATCTGCCAGCAGCCGACCGTTCCTAAGCTGCTGATCAATTTTTGAAAAAAAAGCAGCCTGTCGCGGATAGGCTCGCTGTGAGAATTGAACTGCATGCTGCAGCGAGAAACCAACCATCAACAGATCATGCATCAGTAAAAACCAATCAGCCTGTTGACTGGCTTTAAATTTAACCGGCTTGGTATGACTGGGCCACGCTTTTTTCCACATAGCCCTTGGCCACGCAATTTTTAAGATGCTGCTGCCAATCATCGGTCATCCCCACCTTTCGCTTTGTAAAGCTTTCCTGCAATGCATCATCAGCCAATAGATCAAACAGTACCGCCAATTGTTTTTTTACAGTCGGCAAGAGTCGTTGATAGCAGACACAGCTGACCGCCTGTTGCAGATAAAAGCCATCGACGTTCAGCTGTTCCAGACGAGTCAACGCTCCATAGACATTTCTTGCATGCACAGTTGCCATAACTAGATGACCGCTTAAGGCTGCTTGAACAGCCATGTGTGCCGTTTGCGGATCACGAATCTCACCAATAATAAAGATCTGTGGTCGATGTCGCAAGCCAACCTTAAGCAGCTGCTGATAGCCCATCTCCGCTAATTCGTTGACCTGCAGCTGAATAAACAGCGGCTCGGTAATCTCAACCGGATCCTCTATCGTCATAACAACACGCTGACCAACGAACTGCCGCGCCAAATGGTACATCGTCGTTGTCTTTCCTGATCCCATCGGTCCAGCAAACAGCATCAAACCACGCTTTTTAGCAGCCTGCTGCAATTTTTGCCATTGTGGTGGTACCAGCATCCGATAATCATTGCATAAACGATAGATAAAACGTACCACCAGCGATTCCTGCCCACGACAGTCACCAACTGATGACAATCTTAAATCTACCTTTCCCCTAGGCGCGTGCCAGCAAAGCGATCCTGACTGCGGGCGACGATGCTCACTGACTGACATGTCAGCACGATACTTTAAATATGCAATTAAGCGCTTGGCAAGTGGTAATGGCCATTGCTGATAAAGCTGCAACTGGCCCTCATGCATAATTAAAAGTCGATAGTAGCTGCGATATGGCAGAACATAGAGATCCGACACCCGGTAGCGAATTAAAACCGCAATGTCTCTTGAAAACTCGCTTTTCAAAATTATCCCTCCTCTAACAATGCTATATGCCAAAAGAAGCAGGATGATATTTTTTTAATGCCGATTATTCGCTTGCAAAAGTTTTCCAATAAAAAAATCACGCCACTCTCGACCATAAGCGTCGCTGTTAGCGTGATCTTCTAATATAACCAGCCAAAATTCTTAAAATAGCTGGATATTGGTAAATGTTGATGTTGGATTCTTTGAGGTAAAAAAAAGACGCAGGCATTACCGCCCGCATCTAAAAACGAAACTATTCAGCATCGTCATCGTCTTCGATAACCCCAGCTTCATAAATGTCGGCAACGTCGTCGTTGTCCGTCAGTTCGTCAATCAAGTGCTTGTATTGACTAACCTTGTCGCTAGGAACAACCGTCGTGTTTTGAGGGATCATCGTTACTTCAGCTGTGTCCAGTTCGTAGCCTTGTTCTTGCAAAGCATCACGAACGCTGGTCATGTCACTTGGTGCCGTGAAGATCTGGAACTTGTCGTCAGTAGCCTTCATATCTTCAGCACCGGCATCCAGAGCATCCATCAGCATGTCGTCTTCGCTCTTGTCGAGACCGTCACGCAGAATTTCAATCAAGCCCTTGCGATCAAACATGTAGGAAACAGATCCACTGGCACCCAGCGAACCGCCGGAATGAGTAAATGCAGAACGTACTGCAGCGGCCGTCCGGTTTTTGTTGTCAGTCAAGGCAAAGACCATCACTGCAACCCCACCTGGGCCATAGCCTTCGTAAGTAACTTCTTCAAACTTGGCACCACCAGCACCAGTAGCCTTTTCAATTGCCCGTTGAATGTTCTTTTTAGGCATGTTGGCTGCATGAGCCTTGTCGATTACCAGACGCAGTTGAGGGTTGTTTGCTGGATCAGGATCACCTGTTTTAGCGGCTTGGTACAAGTCACGAGAAATCTTTTGGAAAATCTTGCCACGCTTGGCATCCTGAGCGTTTTTACGCCCTTGAATGTTATGCCATTTTGAATGTCCTGACATTACTAACTCCTCTTTTCTTATATAGATTTAGATAACAAACATTGAAATTTTACCAAATTAAGCTGGTAAATTCAAGACTTTATCAATGACGACGAACAATTCGTAACCCACCGCGTAAGAGCCAGCCAACCAGAGCCAGCACCAACAGCAGCCAGGCCGTTCTCCATCCCCTGGTTAAAACGTCATTGCCAATGGTTGCAATCGTTGAAGCATAATCCGGTTCCTCTTGGGCAGCCTGATTGATTCCCAGCTTGATCAGCCAGACAAAGCCAAAGTACAATCCTGCTGACCAGGCAGTCGACCAGCTGAAAACTGCCAGAAAACAGTGTTTAAATAAGCTCCAAACGATTAAGACCGCCAGTGCCAGTCCGCTGATTGCCAATAAAACGTTAACGACTGTTTTAACGGTCGTAATCGTTTTAGCAGCCGTCTGTACCTCATCGGTATTCAGTTTTTGATTAACCTGATTCGTTAGCTGCTGATTGAATTGACTGGTTGCTGAAGATGGGAGCAATGATGTTGAAAGCCCATACGATCCCAGCTCATCATCAACTTTTGACTGCAGTCTTTTTTCAACATTGGTAAGATCAAGTTTGATGCTCTTGCCAGCATAGACTTGCTTTACTGCCTGCCTTACCAAGTGGCGCGTTTCTTTGGCCGTTAGCAGTGTGCCAGAAACGCCATATTCACTTAAACTGCCATTGACTTCTTCTTGGAGCTGCGTACTGATTGGTGAAGCGGCCAACTCATCAGCCGCAAAATCAGCATTCAAGACCGTCACATTTAACAAAATAGCGATTGCCATCACCATCGTCAGCAAGACCCCCAAAAAGGCAGCCCCAAAATGATGAGGACGCGACTGCTTAACGGAAGCATCGGCTTGTCTTTGCTGACGGTGCATCTCTTCTCGAGATATCAAGGATCAATCACCTTCTAGCGCGTTGACTGACGCTTTTCAAAACCATGTTCCAAAATAACGTCTTTGGATTCATCATCTTCTTTGTCTTCATCCTTGCCGTTCATCAGCTTAGTCAAAAGACGCATTGATACAGCCCCTAAGTCATAAAGCGGCTGCGTGATCGTAGTCAGCTTAGGGCGCGTAATCTCGGTGGTCTTCGTGTTGTTTGAGGCAACAATCTGGAACTCATCAGGAACCTTAACGCCGTGATCAGTCAAACCGTTCAGCAAGCCCGCTGCTGCGCCATCGTCGCTGACAAAGGCTGCCTTAGCGCCGCTGTCAACAATAGCTTGTGATTGCTTGTAGCCTTCAGCATAAGAATCATGCGTCTCAAAGATCAGCTTTTCATCAAAATCCTTGCCAGCTTCCTGCAGAGCCTGCTTGTAGCCTTCAATGCGGTAACGCTTGTTGATCGTACTGTCCTTTGAGCCAACTACTAATGCCACAGGGCCATCAACGCGTTCAATCAGGTACTTAATGGCTTGTTTGGTAGCCTCTTGATAGTCAATCCGAACCGTTGGCAGCTCGTCATCATTGGTAACGGAACCGGCTACGACAACCGGTACATTGGATGAGCTGAATTCCTGTCGCAGTTCCTCTGAGATGTCATGACCCATAAAGATAATGCCATCAACCTGCTTGGCCATCAGCCCGCGAACGACCTGCAACGCCTTACGATCATCTGCATCTGAGTTGGTCAGAATCATGTTGTACTTGTACATTGAAGCAATATCGTCAATCCCCAACGCCAACTCTGCAAAGTATGCATTTGTAACATCTGGAATCACAACGCCAACCGTAGTCGTCTTTTTGCTGGCCAGCCCTCGAGCAACGGCATTCGGGCGGTAGTTTAGCTGCTTGATAACATCGAGCACTTTTTTGCGCGTTTCTGGTTTAACATTGGGATTGCCATTAACCACCCGAGAAACGGTCGCCATGGAAACACGTGCTTCACGTGCCACGGTGTAAATGGTAACTGATTGTTTTTCCATAATTTATAAGCCCTTTCTTTGTTGATTTTAGTTGCTTTCATCGGTTTTTCATAACCGCAATCAATATAACAAAATTAACGGTTTTGCGCAAACTTAATGATAAACAAATATGCTATAATATTAACAATTGCTTAAAAAATCTCATCTTATGCATAAGGAGCAAGACAAATGAACAAACTAACACAATTACGTCTAGCTGTCAATAAAGCACAGCTGGATGTTGCCTATCTCAGTGATCCAATGACCATTAAATACCTGACCGGCTTTGGCAGTGATCCGATTGAACGAGTTTTGGCCTTGCTGGTCTTTCCTAATGATGACCCCTTTCTGTTCGCTCCAGCACTTGAAGTAGAAGCCATCAAGGATACTGGCTGGCCATATGACGTTTACGGCTATCTCGATCATGAGCAGCCTTATGCCATGATTGCTGAACAAATTAAGAAACGCGTTGCCGCTCCAAGCAGATTCGGGATTGAACAAGGCTTTTTGACCGTTGCTCGACTGCGGGCCCTGCAGGAGCAATTTCCTAAAGCCAGCTTTAACTATGATATGACGCCAACGATTCAGCATATGCGTTTGATCAAGTCGCCAGATGAGATTGCTATTTTGGAAGAAAATGGCAAATGGGCTGATTTTGCTTTTAAGGTTGGTTTTGATGCCGTTAAGATTGGCGCAACCGAAAACCAAATCGCCGCTGAAATCCACTATGCCTTACAAAAACACGGCGTTATGCATATGAGCTTTGATACCTTGGTCCAAGCCGGCGCCCATGCAGCCGAACCACATGGTGCTACCAATGATACCAAGATTCAAGACAATGAGTTGGTATTGTTTGACCTAGGAACCAACGTTGACGGCTACACTAGCGATGCTTCGCGAACAGTAGCAATCGGAACGCTTAACGATAAACAAAAAGACATCTATCAAGTCTGCCTTGAAGCTCAGTTGGCCGCCCAAGATGCTGCCAAACCTGGTATGACCGCCGCCGAACTGGATAAGATTGCTCGCGACATTATCGACCATGCTGGCTATGGCGAATACTTCATTCATCGTCTGGGCCACGGAATGGGTATGACCGATCACGAATTTCCCTCAATCATGGAAGGAAATGACATGCTGTTAGAACCGGGCATGTGCTTCTCTATTGAACCGGGGATCTACATCCCAGGCTTTGCCGGTGTGCGAATTGAAGACTGCATCCATATTACAAAAGATGGCAATGAGCCATTTACTCATACAACAAAAGAACTGCAATACGTCGGCAGATAAATTGCAAATCAAAAGCACTTCACCATCAAAAGTGAAGTGCTTTTTTATTGTTCATGATGCTCAATTTTGGTCGCTTGATGATGAATGATCATCTTCACTAGCATCATCATTTTCTTCAGATTCATCACTAGTTTTGTCAATCACGATATCATCCTGACTTGAGGTATCGGATTGGGCTTTGGCAAGTTCTTCTCGAATCTGGGCAGTCTGTTCGTCAAAATCATCGTTGGTAAAATGATTGACCGCTTGATCAGCACTTTTTTTAATCGTATCAGCGCCCTTTTTTACAGAGCCGGCGAAATCGCTAAATTTATCACCAAATTTGTCAACCGCCTGTTCCTTAGCATCCTGCACCATCCCATCGGCAAGATCCAAGGCATTGATTGCGTAGTCAGTTGCATAATCAACGGCATCATGTGTCTTATCAGCCACAGCCTGTTTGATCTGCTTTTTCTTGTCGACACTCAGCGCTTGCCAGGCTCCAAATGCAGCCGCGCCACCAACCAAAAAACCAGCTAAAACTTTTTTCGTCATGTGCTTATCCTCCAATCTAAACTAGTTTTCCTTAGAACGATGCAACTTGCTAAATAGGTTTAGCGCCGCTTTTTTACCAGCGTTTGCCAATAGCTGTCGGCCCTGTTTGGCGCTTTCATGCTGCGCATTCAGCTTGTCAGTAAACTGGCGTGCCGCTGCGTTAACGTCACTGGCACTCTGACCAAGATCAGCAATGGCTTTTACCGCCGGATCCAGTTCTGACGACTTTTTGTTCAAGTCTTCCAATAACTCGTTGGTATTTCCTAACACGTTTTCTAATTCATGAGTGAGCGCATCAATGTCTTTACTTAATCCATCAATGCTTTTAGTCGTTTCTTCCAGTGTTTTGCCCAAGCGAGACAAAAACATTCCAATAAAACAAACCAGCACTACAAACGCGATCGCCGCGATCAGGCCAGCAATTTGTCCAGCAGTCATTTAAAAGCTCCTCCTTTGTAGTTACACCAAGTTTAACATATCGCATAATTTTTTGTTAATTATTATTAGCAGTTGACTTATGATATAGTTGTCTGGAATCTATATAAGGAGCGATTTCAATGAACAAGCAGATCCAACAGCTGACTAAATCTTTTGCCAACGTCGATCTGGACAAAATTGCCCAAAACATCGTCAATCGTCTATTCTCGATTTTATTGACGATCGTTATTTTTTTCGTGATCCTTTGGGCAGGCAAACTCATCATCAATTACGCCTTCAGTCATACCAAACGCTTTAATATGCTCGGCGCGCACCGCATTGCGACTTTTCACACGCTGACGCTCAATATTTATCGGTATACCTGCTTTTTCTTCTTGCTGTATGCCCTGCTTTCATTGATTGGCGTACCGGTGGGAACTCTCGTCGCCAGTGCCGGAATTTTTAGTATTGCTTTGGGGCTTGGTGCACAAGGTTTCGTCAGCGACATGGTCAACGGTTTTTTTATTTTGCTGGAAAAACAGCTTGACGTTGGTGATGTCGTGGTAATTGGTACTGTTAAGGGCACGGTTTCTGGCATCGGATTGCGAACTACTCGCGTCACCAGCGCGGATGGTACGCTTAACTATATTCCGAATCGCAATATTACTACCGTCAGCAATCTTTCCCGCTCAACCTGGCATGCCAGTGTTGACATTCCAATCGGTCCCAATGCGCCATTGGATGACATCAAAAAAGTCATTGCGGCGGTCAACCAAGAACTGATTGCTCAAGGAAAATTCGGCAAGCATCCCGCTCCCAAAATCGTTGGCCCCGTTACGATCCAAGCAACTGCTTCTGCCAAGGCCTCATTAGTTTACCGCGTGGCTTTGACGACGACTTATGATGCCGAGTATCAATTGACCAGCGACTGTCTGGCAGCCTATCTGACGGCTTTAAACAATGCCCATGTTTCGCTTGACTAACTTCACCAAGAAAGGTTTATAACTATGTCTATTCGTTTAATTGCTACCGATATGGATGGTACTTTTTTAAATAATGAGCACAAGTACGACCATCACCGCTTTAAAAAAATTTTTAAAAAGCTGACTAAAAATGGCGTTCAGCTAGTAGCAGCCAGTGGATCCTCCTATCCTCGTCTGCGTCGCGAATTTGCTGAAGTTGCCGACCAGATGATCTTTATCTCGCAAAATGGTTCAGTAATTCATTATGGCGATGAGCTGATTGATTGCTTTCCGCTGCATCATGATGATTTAAAGGCCGTTTTGGTCGCATTGACCAGACTGTATGGTGATGACGATATCAATCAGTTGGTTATTTCAGGACCAACGACTTCATTTGTTGATCAATCCATGGATGAGCAAAACTTTGCCATCGTCAAGCTTTTTTATGAAAACGTCAAGCGCGTGTCTAATCTGCAGGACATTTTTAAATATCCGCTTGACGAGCCGCTCACCAAAATTTCGGTAAATTTTGCTGATCATATTGATATTACCAATGTTACCAGTGAATTAGACAATCTGCTGCCCGCTAATCTGATTATGGAAAACTCGGGCTTCAATACTGAACTGATTGGCGATGCTCATGCCACTAAACGCAATGCTTTAATGGCCATTGCCAATCAATTCAATCTGCACCAAAACGAAATCATGACTTTCGGCGACAATGAAAATGATCTGGGCATGCTTACGCTGACTTCACATAGTTATGCTATGAAAAATGCTGCTTTGCCAATTCGCTTGGCAGCATCCAATGTAACACGTCTGACTAATCAAAAGAGTGGCGTTTTGGATACAATTGAGCATTATTTTGACTTTTCGCGCTAAAAAAGAGCAGCCTGACTTAGGCTGCTCTTTTTTAGACATTTTCAGTTTCTGGCAGATCCAGCACCTCAAAATGCCGATCGAACGTGTGAGCCGCATAGTTAACGGCCTTCAACAATTCGCGACGCGTAACGATGCCAGTAAATTCACCGTGTTCGGACACGACTGTCAAAAATGACTGATCAATCAGCAGATGCAGATTCTCTTCTACGTCATAGGGATCAGTAATTACCGGGGCATCAGTCTGCATAACGTCTCTGACCTTCATCGTCTGCAGCTTATCCAGATTGATTCGGTCGGTTTCTAACAGTTCATCAGTAATCATTGAAAGCGACAGCAATCCGCGATAGTGACTTTCATTGTCAACGACAACGATCTTGGCATAATGATCCTTAGTCAATACCAAGAATGCATGATACAGTGAATTATCTTCATTGACCGTAGCAACCAGGCTGGCTGGAATCATGAATTTTTCACGACGATCCATCATTAATTGGCGAATCTGTTGGTTAATCATTCTTAAATCATCCCTTCATCAACCGGCTTTTATTGTAATGCTTATGGACGCCAAATGCGACTGTTATTCCAAACTAAGATGCTCGTCTATTGACGTAAAAAGACAAAATGCAGATCATCGACTGGCTGCATCCTACGATCATAGTACTGAACATCAAACTTATCTTGATCAGCCGTTACTATCGCCAAGGTCCCCCCAATATTTTGATACTGTCCACGCGGCTGACTGATGCTGCCTGGATTTAAATAAAGCGTTCCTTGATTAAACTCAACGGCTAATTGATGAGTATGACCATAAGCAGCAATCGTCGCTTTTTGTTCTTTGGCCAATAGCATCAATGGCGTCAAGGTAAAATTGACTTGATATAGATGACCATGTACGACCAAAATCCGTTCTTGATCCGCAACTGCCAACTGAGACTGCGGATAATCCAAACCCCAGTCGGTATTGCCAATCACCGTTTTAAATGGCTGTATGATTGGATCGTTGGACTCAAGATTTGAATCCCCGCAATGCAGCATTATGTCGACTTCATTTCCAAAACGATCGGCTATTTTTTGTAAAATCGCGCGATCGCCGTGATTGTCACTGACGAATAAGGCTTTCATTAAATCAACTCCCCTAAACTGTCATCCGCAACCAGACTATGCCTGCCACCACTCATTAAAATGTTTCATAAAGTCTTCCAGAGCTCGACCACGGTGACTGATGGCATTTTTCTGATTATCGGTCAGCTCAGCCATTGCACAATGCAACTCGTCAACATAAAAAAGCGGATCATAGCCAAAGCCATTGCTACCAGTTAATTGATGCAGAATATGCCCATCAACGCGCCCATGAGCCGTTAATTGAGCTCCATTTGGCTTTAGGCCAACGATGGTCGTATGGAAATGAGCCGTTCTTTTTTCGTCAGCTACTCCCGTCATTTTTTTCAATAGTTTGGCATTGTTGGCAGCATCATCATGATCCTTAGCATAACGAGCCGAATAGATTCCTGGTTCACCGTTTAAAGCATCGACCATCAGTCCCGAATCATCTGCCAAAACCGGTAAATTAAGTTGTTCTACGGCGGTCTGGGCCTTAATCAATGCGTTTTCTTCAAAAGTCTGACCATCCTCATTAATTTCAAAGGCTGGAAAATCAGCCAGCGTCTTGACCGCAATTCCTTTTGGTGCCAGCATTTCAGCATATTCACGCGCTTTACCTGGGTTTTTGGTAGCAACTACAATGGTTTCCATAACTGACTTCCTTTCCTATAGTTCCAAATGTGCACACGTATAGTTTTGACTGTTCAGCCACTGTTCGGCCCCTGCTTTTAGAACTGCTACGTCACCAGTTGAATAGAGTCTGCTTTGCGGAGCTAATGTAGTGTCGTTAAGAGCATCATGCTTAATTAGCCATTCTTGTGCATTGTTGACTGCTTCTTTGGCTGGATCAACCAACGTTACCTGATTACCAAGCTTTTGTTGAATCTCGGCTGCCAAGAATGGAAAATGCGTACAGCCTAAAATCAAAGTCTCAACCGGCTGCTGGTCAAAAACTGCCAGCTGTTCATCAACCGTCTGTTTTGCCAGCACGGTCCCAGTCTGTCCATGCTCTACGATTGAAACCAATGGCTGCGCGGCTTTTTCAACTACTTGAACACTAGTATCAAGCTGGTGCAGCTTCTTTTCATATGCATGATTTTCAATTGTCGATGCCGTCCCAATCACGCCAATTGAATGATGATGAGCTTGCTGCAGCGCTCCTTTGGCTCCAGGAGCAATCATCCCAATTACCGGAAACGGCATTTTTGCCTGCAGAGTTGGTAAAGCAGCCGCTGTTGCCGTGTTACAGGCCACGATCATCATTTTGACGTTTTGGCGCTTAAAAAACTGGCCAATGTTTAAGGCCAGGTGGCAAACGTTTTGTTGCGTGCGCGTACCATATGGAAAATGTCCTTGATCGCCTACAAAAATCAATTTTTCGTGAGGCAGCTGCTGGTTCATGATCCGGATGACTGATAAGCCGCCAAGGCCGGAATCCATAATCCCAATCGGCCGTTTATCCATAATTGCAACACCTTTCTTCCAAATACTTGAAACTCCATTATCTATTTATTTGTCGTTATTTTCAAGTTTTGCGGCAAACCTGATCTTAAAATTGTGAATTGATGGCTTACCGATCATCAGTCAAACTCGTTTTGATCGTTAAAAAAGCATCAGCATCAAATTAAAATAAGTTTTTAACGATATTTAAGGAACTAATGTCTGACTTTCTATTATAATGAATTATGATTTGCGAAAAGGAAGGATCGTATTTCTGATGAGTCAAAAAACCTACGACCGTTTGATACACAGTCATCGCGGCTTAATTGCCGGCACCATGCGCGATGTAATTTTGCCAGCAATTCTCGGCAAAGAAACTGACGGCATTCTTTATTGGATTGGCAAGGACCTGGCCCGTGAGTATCCGGTAGCATCGCTTGAGGACTTGATCGTTTTAACCGAGCAGCTGGGGATGGGAAAGCTGGAACTGCGCCAAAAAAATTCAATTCAGCATGTTTGGCGTTTGAGTGGTCCAATCGTTGAGGAGCGATTGGCAGTTGAAAAAGAGGAAACCTCATTTTCTTTAGAGGCCGGTTTTCTCGCTCAAGAACTGGAATTTCAGCTTAGTGCCATAACTGAAGCCGAGGTAATCGAGCATAAACGCAGCTACGTTGAAATTCTTGCCCAAAATGACCCCCAGTCCGATACCGAATCTGAAAGGACGGAACTAGCCGAATTTATTGAAATCGAAAAGCCAGCGTCTGAACAAGTTTCTGAAGCTGATTCTCATGAAACTGATTCTCACAAAGGTCGCCGTTTTCGTCATAAAAAGCAGGCCGGCCAAAAATAAAAGCATCACTCATCCATTGATTGAGCGATGCTTTTTTATTTTACAGGTATTGATTCAAAACCTGCTTGAGCTGATCTGCGGAATGATAGCCAATCAGTTGGTCAACTACCTGACCATCCTTTTTGATCATCAAGGTCGGAATACTCATAATCCGAAACTGCTGAGGCGTTGCCGGGTTTTCATCAACATCCATCTTGTAAAAGGCAACGTTAGGCATCTGTTCTGATAAGGCCTCTACGACTGGCGACTGCATACGGCAGGGACCACACCACGTTGCCCAAAAGTCGATTAAAACAACGCCTTGCTGTGTATCCTGTTCAAAAGTCTGATCGGTTGTAGTTTTTACTGCCATGATAAAGGCTCCCTTCATTGGTTGATGATCTTATCTTATCAAAACTCTTGATTTTCGTCACTTATTTTGCTTACTTTTTATAAGTTGCTTTTTGGTAAACACATCCTATTGTAGATAGACGATCGTTGCGCCATCGCCACCAGCATTAGGCGCCGCGTAGGCAAACGACTTAACCCGCGGATTGCTGCGCAGATATTCCCATGTTCCTTTTCGCAGCGCACCCGTTCCTTTACCGTGAATTACGGTAACTGGTGAAAGATTATTAAGCAGCGCGTGATCGATAAACTGAGCCAATTCGCTCATCGCCTGTTCATAACGATGTCCTCGCAGATCCAGGCGGGCTGACGTATGCCGCGTTTGCACCGTACGTACTGGCCGATGCTTGGGTGCGCGCTCTTTTTCAGCATTGGCGAGCTGCTGTTTGGATATTTTCTCCAGATCGCTTTCGTCAATTTCCATCCGCAAGATTCCCAGCTGTACTTCCCATTTGTGGTTGCCGCGTTTCTCCAAAAGCTCGCCTTTTTGACCGTACGATTTGACTAAGACGGCATCCCCCTTATGCAGGTCACGCTTTTGCTTGGCTTTTTTCAAGACTGAGTTGTGCTTTAAGCGCGGATTTTGGTGCAGCGCATTTAAGGCGCCTTGTGCATCAATCAATTCATTTTCCTTAACGCTGCCGCCTTGGGTAATCTCCAGTTGGCGCAGATGGTGAATAATCTGATCGGCTTTTTTCTTAGCCTGTGAAACTTGATGGTTAGCCTTGGAACGAGCATCTTCATATAGCTTATCGCGCTGTTCCTCAAACCGCGTCAACTTGTCGTTAAGCTCTTGTTCCGTTGCCTGATTCTTTTTCAAAAGCACCTCAAGATTTTCACTGCGCTCACGGGCCTGTTTGCGCTGCTCAACAAGTTCGCCAATCATCTTGTTTAGGTCCTGGCTGTCATCACTGACCAGCGATTGGGCCTCGGCAATTACATCCTGACCGATTCCCAGGCGCTTGGCAATGGCAATCCCATTTGACTGCCCAGGAATCCCTAACAGCAGGCGATATGTCGGCCGCAGCGTTTTTTGGTCAAACTCCATGCTGGCATTGATGGTTTCCGGCCGATCATAAGCAAAGGCTTTTAGCTCTGGATAGTGAGTCGTAACCACAACGTCACTGCCTAACGCGCCAATCTTGTCTAAAATCGCCATTGCCAGAGCCGCCCCTTCTTTAGGATCAGTTCCGGCTCCCAGCTCATCAAGCAGCACTAGGCTGTGAGCCGTAGTCTGGTCCAGAATTGCCTTCACGTTTTCCATATGACCAGAAAACGTACTCAAATTCTGTTCAAGCGACTGCTCATCGCCAATGTCGGCAAAAATCTCGTCATAAACCGCAATCGTGCTGCCCTCAGCTGCCGGAATAAACATTCCCGACTGCCCCATCAGCTGAATCAATCCCAGCGTCTTTAAAGTAATGGTTTTCCCACCCGTGTTTGGACCAGTGATCACGATAGCATGATAGTCCTGGCCCAACTTGATGTCGTTGGCAACGGCTTTTTTAGGATCAATCAATGGATGCCGTGCCTTTTTCAGCATTACCTGACCGGCTTGACTGAGCAAAGGCAGCGTTGCCTTGGTATCATGGGCCATTTTAGCCTTGGCATTGATAAAATCCAAATGTCCTAGAATCTTGGCATTATTCTGAATATCCAGCCGATAAGGAGCCAGCATCGTTGAAAGAGCTGCCAATACTCTTCTAACTTCTTGCCGCTCCTCGATTTGCGATTGACGCAGACGATTATTCAGATCAACCGTACTGGCCGGCTCAATATACAGCGTTTGGCCACTGGCGCTTTGATCATGAACCACTCCGCCAAAACGACTGCGCTCACGGCTCAGTACTGGCAGCACATACCGTTCATTGCGGACCGTAATAATCGGCTCGCTTAGGTATTTGGCCATTTTACCATGCGTATATTTCTCCATTTGCTGTCGAATCTCAGCCTCAGTTTTGGCAATCAGCTGCCGAATACCATGCAGTTTGCTGGAGGCCTCATCCAAAACGGCACCGGTCTCTTGATCGATCGACTGTAAAAGCCGCTTGGTAATGGAGGGAATCGTCACCAGTTCATCAACTTCGGCTGGGAGTACCTGCAGCATGATTTTTTCGGCATGCAGTCTTTCAAAAAAGTGCTGGACGCTCATGCTGGCCCGCAAGACCTTGGCAATCTGCGCCAGTTCGGCACCATTTAAGCTGGCCTTGATCTTTAGCCGCTTCATCTGTGGCTGAACATCAGCTAGTTTGGGAATCGGCATGCCGCCCTTTAAGCGCAGAATATCTGCCCCATCCATCGTTTCTTTTTGCCAGGAAAGTACCGTTTCATAATCAGATTGCGGCACCAGCTCAGCAAGTTCCTGCTTGCCGGTTGCCGATGCCAGATACTTTGCCAGTTGATCTTTAATTCGCTGAAATTCTAGTGTTGCTAAAATTTTTTCGTTCATCTAAAACTCCTTTCAGTCCGTGTCAAGCATCCATTAAGCTTTAAAGACTGGCGCCTACCTATCCCAATAGCTGTAGAGCTGCTTTGGCCATCCCCGGCGTATCCTTAATCATCAGCTGAGCAATTCCCGATTGCGCAAGCTGCTCTTGCCACCATTGACCAGGAAACAGCTGAAAAATCATCAAAAACATAAAAATAAGCAAATAGCCGATTAGAACGTCTAAGGCCCCACCAGCCAAACGATTAGCTGAGCCAAGTACAGGAAGACGATTCAGCCAGTTGGTCCTTTTAAGCAGCCAATGTCCTAAAAAAGAAATCGTGCTGAAGATGATCATAAAGGCCAAGCCATTATAGAAAAAAGAAGTTGGATCAATACTGTTCAAGAGACTGCCGCTAACCGATCCGGTAGTACTGCTGCTAATCTGGGGCAGAAGTTCAGCCAACGCTCCGCCTAAAAAGCGTGTCCCTACTTTAGCGACCAGCCAGCTGATCAAATAGGTACAAGTCGAGATCAGCATACCTAATAAGCCACGGTTGGTGCCATTAACCCAGCAGCCAATCAAGAGAACTAAAATTACTGTCGTTAAAATCATTTTCTGTCCTCGTTAATCTATGGCATCAATTCAATCAATAATAAATAAGACCCAGCATCCGGATAAACCGCACGCCAGGTCCTGTTATCTTAACCTGAGCTGGCTAAAAGAACCTCTTTTAGCATCTCCAGGCGGACTTAGGCATTGAAATTGCCTTCATCATCAATAAACGTATTAAGCACTTCTTGAACCATTGCCCATTCTTCATCACTTTCAATCGGCATCAGCTGAATATCGCCACTGTCAACGCCATCCATGTCGCTGGCTGGTTCAAATGAAAAAGCCTCAATATCAACTTCATCGGCATTTTCTTCATCCAATGGGTAAAGACAGATGTACCATTTGCCGTTTTGATCGGACTTAAAGCGCATTGCCTCTTTGTAGAGTTCTTCATTGCCCTTTTCATCGACCAGCGTAAAAATCTCTTCGTTATCGCGTGGTTGGTTTTCGCTCATAAGTAACTCCTTTATCGCTCGTTATAGCTTTTGAACCAGCTTACCATGCCGATCAAGATAATTTTGCAGGATCAGCGTTGCGGCCAGCTCGTCAATTACTTTCTTTTGCTTGCGTCTTGAAATGTCAGCCTGCTCGACCAGCATTCGATGAGCTTCAACCGTAGTCAAGCGCTCATCTTGAAAATCGATTGGCAGGCCAAATTTTTCCACCAGCAGTTCGCCGTAATGATGTGAGGCCTCAACACGTGGGCCCTCGGTATTATTCATATTCTTCGGCAAACCGATCACAAAACCGGCAATCTGCCGACTTTTAACCAGCTCCGCCACCCGATCAAGACCAAACTCGCCGGCTTCCTCATCAATCGGAATGATCTCTACTGCCTGTGCCGTCCAGCCTAGTGGATCGCTTTCAGCAACGCCAACGGTCTTAGAGCCGACATCCAGTCCTAAGAGTCTCATTTGACGTCTCCATTATTCTGCAGATAGAAGCGCACGAGTTCTTCAATGATTTCATCACGCTCATGTTCACGAATCAAGTTGCGGGCATCATTCAAGCGTGGAATATAGGCTGGATCACCAGAAAGCAGATAACCAACGATTTGATTGATTGGATTATAGCCTTTTTCTTCTAAGGCTTGGTATACAGTATTTAAGGTTTCTTTGACATCTTTTGGCTTTTCTTTGCCAAAGTCAAAAAACATGGTCTTGTCACTTGCCATCTTTTCACCCCCGACCTTTCTTTATCAGTATTTAATTCTACTATACCACTTAATAAATCACAATCAGCAAGCTTTTCCTTAATCAACCTTTAATGAAAAAAGACGCAGTGCCGTTTTGACACTCCGTCTTCTAACTAGCAGCTATTTATTCAGATATTCGACTGCCTGCTTTAGTGCGGTTGGAATTCCTTCTGGTTTTTTGCCACCAGCCTGAGCCAGGTTAGGACGGCCACCACCGCCACCATTGATGGCAGGTGCAATCGCCTTGATAACATCGCCAGCCTTGATGTCTTTAGTCTTATCATCACTAACGGCTACCAGCATGTTGGCCTTGCCTTCACTGCCAGTTGCCAAAACCAAAACGTCAGACAGCTGTTTTGACCGCCAACTATCAGCCAACTGCCGCAACTGTCCCATGCCGGCAACATTGACTTGGGCTGCAATCAGCGTTCCCTGCTTGGTATCCTGAACGTTGTCAAAGACCGCATTGGCTTGTTGGGCAGCCAGTTTGGCCTCCAAAGCCTCATTTTGCTTTTGGGTTTCTTTAAGCTGACTTTGCAGTTCTTCGACACGGTGTGGTACTTCTTTAAGCTGTGCAACCTTTAATTCGCCAGCTGTTTGCGTCAGCAGATCGTCATGTTCCTGCATGAACTTGAAGGCATCGCTTGAGGTAACGGCTTCAATCCGCCGTACACCAGCACCAACCCCACCTTCAGAAACAATCTTAAACAATCCGATTTCATTGGTATTCTTAACATGATCACCACCGCAGAATTCGGTGTTGTAGTCGCCAATCTTGACAACCCGAACCTTGTCACCGTACTTGTCGGAGAACAAAGCAATGGCATCCATCTTTTTGGCAGCTTCCAGATCAGTTTCGACCGTTGTGACTGGGATTTCCTTCCAGATTTGTTCATTGACCATATCTTCAACGGCTTTCAAATCTTGATTGGTTACCTGGCCAAAGTGATTAAAGTCAAAGCGCAGATAGTGCTGTTCAACTAAAGAACCGGCCTGTTGCGTATGACCGCCTAAAACGTTGCGCAAAGCTTGATCCAGCAGGTGCGTAGCCGTATGATTCTTTTCAATCTTCAAATGACGCAGCCGATCAACCTTAAGGGCATAGCGGGCACCTTTCTTTAATGGTGATTTCAACTCAACTCGATGCAGATTTTGTTGATTTGGCGCATGCTGAACGTCAACAACGCGTCCAATCAGATTGCCAAAGTTGTCGATAATGTCCCCTGTGTCGGCAACCTGGCCACCCATCTCGGCATAAAATGGCGTAACGTCAAAGATAACCTCGACATCCTTGTCGCCTGGCAATGCCTCTTCAACATGCTGACCAGCTTGAGCCAAACCAATTACCTTGGCATTTTGAACTTCCAGATCGGCATAACCGACATACTTGCTTGGTTCCTTGAATTCAGTCCAAACATCCGTCTGAACGCCCATCCCGTTGTCAATGTCACGAGCTTTGCGGGCCCGATTCTGCTGTTCGGTCATAGCTGCTTCAAAACCGTCTTCATCAACACTGAGACCTTCATCAGCTGCATATTCCTTGGTCAGTTCAATTGGGAAGCCATAGGTATCATAGAGCTTAAAGGCCGTCTTGCCATCAATCTTATTGCTGCCATCTGCCTTGGCCTTTTCAATCACATCGTTTAACAGACTCAAGCCGCCGTTTAACGTCGTGTTGAAACGTTCTTCTTCCGACTTGATAACTGAGGCAATGTAATCGGCGTTTTTTAAGACGTCAGGATAGTATGATTCCATAATCTTACCAACCGTTGGCACCAGCTTGTACAAAAATGGCTTGTCAATCCCCAGCTTCTTACCGGCAACGACCGCACGCCGCAACAGGCGACGAATTACATAACCACGTCCAACGTTTGATGGCAAAGCACCATCACTGATTGCAAACGTGATCGTACGGATATGATCGGCAATGATCTTAAAGAAGACGTCATCATCCTTGTTGTCACTATACTTTTTAACGCCGCTGAATTCTTCGGTCTGCTTGATCAGCGGCATAAAGAGGTCAGTTTCAAAGTTGGTTGGGGCATTTTCAAAAATCGAAACAACCCGTTCCAGTCCCATCCCAGTATCGATGTTTTTATGCGGCAGCGGCTCATAGGTATCCTCTGGCGTGTGGTTGAATTGAGAGAAGACGATATTCCAGATTTCCAGATAGCGCTCATTTTCACCACCTGGGTAGTTTTCTGGATCATCTTCAGGTACATTGTTCATTTCCTGGCCACGGTCATAAAAAATTTCCGTATCGGGACCAGATGGACCTTGACCAATATCCCAAAAGTTGTCTTGGTTGGCCAACAGGTGATCTGCGGCAACTCCGGCTTCCAGCCAGCAGCGGTGAGCATCATTGTCCTTTGGGTAATAAGTAACATACAGCTTTTCAGGATCAAAGCCGAACCATTCGTCACTGGTCAGCAGCTCCCAGGCCCAAGGAATGACTTCTTTTTTAAAGTAGTCGCCAACTGAGAAGTTACCCAGCATTTCAAACATCGTGTGGTGACGCGCCGTTTTACCAACGTTTTCAATATCATTGGTCCGAATACTCTTTTGCGAGCTGGTCATGCGCGGGTTCTTAGGTACAACCTCACCATCAAAATACTTTTTCATCGTAGCAACCCCAGAGTTAATCCAGAGCAGCGTTGGGTCATCAACCGGCACCAAAGAGGCACTTGGCATTTCGGTATGACCGTGTTGAATAAAGAAATCCAGGTACATGCGGCGTACTTGGGCACTATTAAGGTGCTTTAATTCCTTGCTCATGTTATCTTCCTTTCCTGGTAAAAACAAAAACCCATCCTTGCGAATCAGAGACGCCCTTAGACGCGGTACCACTCTGCTTGCAACGATGGATTTCGTTTACCTCTTTAAATTTCCGAATTTCGGAAGTTAATTGTTGAATTGTGAATCTGGGGAGCACTTGATGATGATCGTCGTTTTTCACAGCAGCCAAAACGTTTCTGAAAGCTCACATCAAAAAGCATATCCCAAACAGTCCATATTATAAGCGAGCTGATCCTAAAAATCAACGACCATTATTTTCCCGCTCGCGGCGATGCTGACGCTGACGCTGGCGTTTTGCCTTACGCATTTCATGACGCTTGGCGAGCTTGCGTTTTTCCTGCTCATCTTCTTTGATAGCTCGTTGGATCCGTTTCTTGTAGCCAGGCTTGACCTTCTTCTTAGTCTTCTTGACGAAACCACGCAGCGTCGTATCAAGACTTTCTTTGCGACGATGATAGTTTTTCCGCCGATTGCGATCATAGGTCGTCACAATCTGACCATTCTTAAACGTCTTCGGAGTAAATTTGATGCCACGTTCTTCCAATTTGGCAATCATCTCATCTTCTGCCGGGGCATACAGCGTAATCGCCGTCCCCTTCATATTGGCACGCCCCGTCCGACCAACGCGGTGAACAAAATATTCCAGATCACTTGGGATATCATCATTGATTACCAACGATACGCCATCAATATCAATTCCCCGCGCAGCCAGATCTGTAGCGACGACATATTGATAGTCAAGGTTATGGATCTGGCGCATGATTCGTTTCCGTGCTCTTGGCTCAAGGCCGCCATGAATCAAGGCAACCTTTAAGCCTTGCTGCTGCAAGTAGTTGGTGATTTCCTCAGCTCGTTGGCGCGTATTAGCAAAAACTAGTGCCAAGTATGGATCCCCTAACGTCAAAAGCTGATAGAGCATCTCATTTTTATCGCGACCTTTAGTAGACATCAGCCAATTGTCGACGTTGGGATTGATTACCGTTTCAGTAGGAATCTCTTCAACAACCGGATTTTCCATGTATTTCTTCAAAAACGGCCGCAAACCTTGAGGAATCGTTGCTGAAAAGACCATCATCTGCAAGTCTTCTGGAAAATGGCTGGCAATGCCGTCAACCTGTTCCAAAAAGCCCATGTCAAGCGTCATATCAGCTTCATCAACGACAAAGCGGTGAGCAGTATGAATATCTAAGGCCTGTGAGTTGATCAGATCCAGAATTCTCCCCGGCGTACCAATTACCAGTTGAGGCTGTTTGCGCTGTAGTTGCTCAATCTGATGTTGCTTGTCGGTACCCCCAACGTAATTGTGAATCGTAAACTTTTGTGGTGTAAACTTATTCAGCTGCTTGGCCGCATTATAGATCTGGTAGGCCAGTTCACGACTGGGCGTGGTAATTACGACCTGTACGTTTTGATTTTCAGCGTCCAGTTGCTCAAAAATCGGTAGCAAAAAAGCATGCGTCTTACCGCTCCCGGTTTGGGACTGACCAACCACGCTCTTGTTGGTAAGCACGATTGGAATTACTTTTTCTTGAACTGGGGTCGGCTTAGTAAAATGGAGATCTTTTAAAGCCTCCATTAAAAATGGTTGAAAATGAAAATCAGCAAATGTTTCAGTCATTGAGGTTGGATTTCCTTTCTTGGTCAGGCATTGGCAGCCAACTTATCCAGCTGGCTGACCACTTCTTTGATTTCTTGTTCATCACGAGCCTTGGCACCACTGGCTAATGGGTGACCACCACCTTGATGCTGTTTGGCCAATTCGTTGATAAAAGGACCTTTAGAACGCAGACGAATCCGATAATGGCCGTCTTCTTGCTCAACAAAGATTGCCCATGCCTTGACGCCTTGAATCTTGCCCAACAAAGGCACGACAGCTGAAGTTCCAGCTTCGGTCAAGCCATAGCGCTTTAAGATTGCATCGGTTAAAACCACGTAGGCTGCTCCGCTTTCCAACAGAGTCATGTTTTCATAGACGTATGCCGATAAACGAGCTAAGGGCAGCGTGATCGTATCCTCACGCTGACAGATCGTTGCCGCATCCGCACCGGCAGCCATCAGCTCACCAGCAATACGCATCGTGTTGGGCGTAGTTGCCGGATACAAAAAGCGGCCCGTATCGCCAACGATTCCCGCATACAAAGCATGTGCAGCCTTTTGAGACAGTTTTAATTCGTTTGTGAATCGTTCATAAAATTCATAAATCATTTCTGAACAGCTGGAAGCATCATCTCTAACCCACATCAAATCACCATAAGGCTCGTCATTAGGATGGTGATCGATCTTGATCAGCTCATCGCCATTATTGAATCGGCGATCATCAATGCGAGGAGCGTTGGCCGTATCAGTCACGATTACCAAAGCATCATCATAGACGTCGCCTTCGATTTCATCCATCGTGCCGATCCAATCAAATCCTGGGATGTGTTTGCCAACAACATAGATCTGCTTGTAGGGGAAAGAAGCCTTTAAAATCTCAGCCAAACCAACCTGCGAGCCGATTGCATCGGGATCAGGACGCTGGTGGCGATGAATGATGATTTTGCTGTATTTTTTTATCTGTTCAAGAATTGACGTTAACTCGTCCATTTAACAAAATCCTCCTTGCATATTAAATTGCTATTTTAAAACCATTCACCAGTATATCAGCAATTGACGTTTTTTGCTTGCCCCTTAAACGTAAAAATCCCGATGAGCTGTATGCCCATCAGGATTTTTTAACGTTAGGTTACGATTACTTGTCGGCGTCAGCACTGTCGCTTTCAGCGGGCTTTTGGTCATCAGCAGCTTCAGCAGCTTCACTGGCTGGTGCGGCTTCACTTGCTGGAGCCTGGTCAGCTTCACTGGCCTCACTGGCTGGTTCTGCGCTGGTCGTAGCCTGACTGGCAGGTTGGGCTTCAGCAGCTTGCGTCTTGCTTGGAATTACCCGTGCAATTGCGGAAAGGTCAAAAGTCAAGTAGACGCCTTCACAATCAATCGTTACCGTTTGATCGGTAGTATTGATCTCGTCAATTACCCCATGTAGACGGCTGATCATCACGACCTGATCACCCTTCTTCAAGTGATTTACCATTGATTGATGTTCTTTGCGTTGTTTTTGTTGTGGCCGAATCATAAAGAAATACATGAAGGCGATCATCAAAACGATAATGATGATGCTAGACATTCCAGATCCGGTACTGCTTGCAGCTAAAATTTCCACTGCCGTTCATCCTCTCTTAGTAATTTATAATTATATGCTCAATAAATAACTTTACCAAAAAAGCGGCGCAAATACCACTGGTTCAATCAAAAAGACTGCTAGTTGTCTTGATGAGGCGTTTTTTCTATATCAAACTCTCAAAAGCCGCCGTGATGGGTTGATCATGCATAATTGCCAAACGAACCTGACTTACCAGCTGCTGCAAATACCAAAGATTATGCTGACTAATCAAACGCGAACCAACTGAATCATTCATATGCAGCAAATGCCTCAGATAGGCTCTTGAATATTGATGACAGACCGGACAATGGCAGTCTTTAGCGAGCGGTTGCGGGTCAGCAGCAAAACACGCTTTTTTAATCGGCAGCAACCCTTGGGAAGTTAAAGCCTTGCCATAGCGTCCCCAATGAGTCGGTAAAGAGGTTTCAATCAGATCGATACCGTTTTTAAGCGCGCTGACCAGCTGTGCCGGTGATTGAACGTCAACGATCATCCGCGCCTTATCTGCAGGCAGCAGATTAACGCTCAGCTTCAAGATGCGATCAAATTCCTTATCATTGTCAATATCGCTTAAGCCACCAATTACATAACCGGAAAAATCCATTTTAAGCAAAGCCTCGGCACTCTGTTTTCTTAACTGAGCAAACCCAGCGCCTTGCATCACACCAAACAACGCCGGCGAATCAGCGGTCAGTTTTTGAATAGCCGTGGCTGCCCATGTAGAATTGATCGCCACGGCTTTTTCAACATAGTCATACGATGCATAATAAGATGGCGTTTGGCTGAGCATCAGCATGATATCCGGCTGCAATTCGGTTTGTGATTCAATTACCGTTTGCGGCGTCATCAAGCGAACCGCACCGGTCTTAACGTCATGAAAACGTACGCCGTCTTTAGTCAGATGGTTTTTCTTGACCAACGGCAGATGCCGAAAATCACCTGGCTTGGCAATCACCAGCCCATCCCAAGCCATGAAACGATGCAGACCGCCCAAGTCATGGACTGTTTCGGTTCCAGGATTTTGCGAGATGATGCTTTCATCAATACTGAGCCCCTTGATCTGGGATCGTTTGACTTCAGCCAACGCCAGGTCATGAACCGTTAAGGCCGGTGCAGGAATGATCAGACTTGGCGTCTCAAGAGTCCGTTGGCCAATCGCAAGCTGGGCTGCGCGGGCTGTTCCAGTATGATGCTGCAGTTTAAAATCAAGCTTCAAAACGGTTATCCTTTCCTTTTTCTCTAGTGTACCTGATGAGTCCTAATCACTGGGCAAAGAAACCCCTAAATGCTGGTAAGCAGCCGGCGTTGCAACTCGGCCTCTTGGCGTACGAGCAATGAAGCCAATCTGCAGCAGATATGGCTCATACATCTCCTCAATTGTCCCCATCTCTTCGCCAACGTTGGCCGCAATCGTTTTTAAGCCCACTGGACCGCCATGATAGTAGTCGATCATTGTATGCAGAATACGGCGGTCAATCTCGTCTAAGCCACGCTCATCAACCTGTAGAAGTTTTAATGCCTTGTTAACGGTGGCTGCATCAATAGCATCGCAGCCAGCAACCTGGGCAAAGTCACGCACCCGTTTCAAGAGCCGGTTGGCAATCCGTGGCGTACCTCTTGAACGCATTGCCAGCTCATGGGCGCCAGTTGGTTCAATCGGCATGGCAAAAATCTTGGCCGATCGAAAAATGATCTTTTCCAATTCTGCCTGACTATAATATGCCATGTGCTCAATAATGCCGAAACGATCCCGCAAAGGCGCCGATAAGACTCCCGCTCGGGTCGTTGCGCCAATCAGAGTAAACGGCGGCAGTGGAAAATGAATCGGATGCGCGGTTGGTCCTTCACCAACGACAATATCGATAAAATAGTCTTCCATTGCTGAGTAGAGCATTTCCTCAACCGTTTTCGGCAATCGGTGAATCTCATCGATAAACAAGACATCGCCTGGGTGAAGCTCATTTAGCATCGCAACCAGATCACCCGGCTTTTCAATTGCTGGTCCGCTGGTCGTCTTAATGCCAACGTTCATCTCATGAGCAATCACCATTGCCAGCGTGGTTTTCCCTAATCCCGGCGGTCCGTATAGCAGCACGTGGTCCAGTGCCTCTTCACGACTGCGAGCAGCTTGAATATAGACGGAAAGCTTTCTTTTAATCTGTTCTTGACCAATATAGTCAGCCAGCCACTGTGGCCGTAGACTGGTCTCACCGGCACTTTCCGCCTCGTTTTCAACCTGTGCCGACATCAAGTGCTGATCATCGTCCAAAAAGGTTCCTCCTCTCTTAGCTTAGCAAGCGCAATCCCTGTCGCAGATAATCATCAGTCGACATTGCCGTTTCCTTGCTAAGCGCTTTTTGTACTTTTTTTACCGATCGTTCTGGATAGCCCAGAGCTGTTAAAGCAGCCAAGGCATCCCGCAATTCATTCGTCATCTCTACGTCACTGACCGGCACGTTGAAATCTAGCGGCTCATTGGCATGCAGCTGATCAATCTTGTCATGCAGATCCAAGACGATTTGTCCAGCCGTTTTCTTCCCAATGCCAGGAAATTTGGTTAAGTAGCTGACATTGTCGTTAGCTATCGCATCAATCAAGCCCTGGTGATCCGGATTGGCCAGAATTGCCAAGGCGCTTTTGGGACCGATTCCCGATACGTTGATCAGCTGCATAAAAAGCTGCTTTTCTTCTGCACTGACAAAGCCATACAGGGTAATCGCATCTTCTCTAACGGCTTGATATACATAAACCTTGACCTGATCGCTGGGATTGACCTGCCAACGAAATGGATTGGCACAGGCCAGCCGATAGCCTACGCCATTGACGTCGATTACGATGTAGGTTGGCGCCGTATCAACGATTGCCCCAGTAAGATATTCAAACAATTTTTATTCCTCACTTTTTAACTGTTGTCGTCCATTATACCACACAAATGTTCGCCATCTAGAATGAATGAGCATCAAAATCGCGCGAATAGGCTTGGTGATGATCCTGAATTCGTTTAAAAAGCTTCTCTAGATCTGTATCAGTAAAGCGAATCGTGACTGGACGGCCATGTGGACAATTAAACGGATTTTGACACTGGGCCAGCTTTTTCAACAGTGCCTTAGCCTGCTGATTATCCAAATGATGATTAGCCTTGATTGCACGCTTGCAGCTCATCATCATTGCCGTTTTCAAACGAAAATGCGCCACGCTCAGCTCAGCATCGCTCAATACCCAATCAATCATTTCTTTGGCTGTTGCCTCTTCTTGTCCTTCAACAAACCAAGTAGGATGCTCCGAAAGAACAAAACTATTCTGTCCAAACGGTTCCAGATTCAGGCCGACCCCTTTAAGAACTTCTAGATGCTCACTGATTTTTAACGTCTCGGCAGTGGAAAAGCTTAAGACCAAAGGAGTCAAAAATGCCTGCTGATCATGACCAACCTCACCGATCTCATGCCGAAAGCGCTCAAAATTGATTCGTTCCTGTGCGGCATGCTGATCAATCAGATATAATCCATCTGAAGCCTGGGCCAGTAAAAAGGTGCCATGATACTGAGCCAGATACTGCAAATCAGGGAAGCGCTGGTTTTCCTGATCGCCTGCATCATCAATATCTAACGCCATCTCTTCAGTCTTTGCATCGGCTTCAGTTTGATGGCTGGTTAAAATCGGCTGATCAAACGGTGGTGCCTGTGTCTCATTTTGATAGCGCTGATCAAAAGCAGCCAATGCAGGCCGTGTTAGATCCTGCCGCTCTTTGATGACTACTGGCGCAGCAGCTTGGCGCTCATCATCCTCAGCTGCAGCAAGAGTCGGCGGCGTGGCTTGAGTTGGTGCTTTTTCATCAGTTGTCTGATAAGCAGGCACAGCTTCAGCAAACTGCGCCGATTGAGCTTCTTGATTGCCTTTTAGCTGCTGTGCCTGTAAGCCAGCATCCGGGATCAGATTCTGATTGGCCAGGCTATGATAGACAGCCTGTTCCAAAAGACTCGCCAATTGATCTTCTTTGCTTAAGCGGACCTCACGTTTGGCTGGATGCACATTGACATCAACCAAGACCGGATCCAGATCAATATTAATAACGGCAAGCGGAAACCGTCCTACCATCAGTTTTGACTGATAACCGGCAATAATCGCCTTGGTCAACGCATAGCTGCGCACATAGCGATGGTTGATCGTCAGTGTGATATGACTTCTTTGGGCACGCGTTAATTCTGGTCGTGAGATATAGCCAGAAATTCTAAAATCGGGATTTTCCCCTTGGACTGGAATCATCTCGCGCCCAACGTTAACGCCATCGATAGCGGCAATGACCTGTTGCAATCTGCCATTGCCTGCTGAGCGAAACATTTCTCGCCCGTCATGAGTAAACGAGATTGCAACATCAGGATTAGCCAAAGCCAAACGATTGACGATATCAACCAGATGACTCAGCTCGGTTTTAGGTGACTTCAAATACTTTAGCCGCGCCGGGGTATTATAAAACAGTTCCGTTACCAAAATATCCGTTCCTTGCCGCGCAATTGCCGGTTTAAGCGATTTCTCCTCGCCACCGCGAATATGATAGGCCGTCCCTTCTTGACCCTTAATTGCCGTTGTCATGATTACATCAGCAACTGAGGCGATACTGGGCAGCGCTTCACCACGAAAGCCCATCGTCTGGACGCGAAACAGATCGCGTGCCGATTCAATCTTACTGGTTGCATGCCGCTTAAAGGCCATTGGCACGTCGCTTCTGGCAATTCCGTCGCCATCATCGATTACGCGAATACTGCCCAACCCAGCCTCAGTTACTACTACGTCAATCCGATGACTGTGTGCGTCCAAAGCATTTTCGACCAATTCTTTTACGATTGATGAGGGACGTTCAATTACCTCGCCAGCCGCAATCTGATTGGCCAAAACGCTGCTTAGTTGATGAATTTTTCCCATGAATGCTCAGCTCACTTTTGTTTTGCCAGTTTTGTCTGCCATTCGTAGACCTGGTTCATGATTTCCATTGGCGTCATTCCCATTAAATTTAGATTCTTAAGCTGTCTGATCACTTTTGCTTCTGGGCCTGATACGGATTTAACAGCTTTTGGTGCTGGGGTAAACAGTTCCAGCTGTCCATCTGGCTCAGCGGCAAGTGGAGCTGACTCATCAGCATTTGGTGCCGCAACTGACGATGGAACAGTTGATGCAGCCTTTTTTTCAGTTGGCGCGGTTAATTTGATCTCATCTTGACTTTCGAGCTGACTGAGAATCTGAGCAGCCCGTTTCAACAGATCTGCCGGCATCCCTGCTAGTTTGGCAACATGAATCCCATACGACTTATCAGCCGGACCATCCTCAATTTTATGCAAAAAGACGAGCTCGCCGTTTTCTTCAGTTGCTCCGACATGAACGTTATGCAGGTGCTTAAGATCACGTTCCAAGGCAGTCAGCTCATGATAGTGCGTGGAAAACAGCGTCTTGGCTCCGACATGATCATGAACGTACTCAATAATTGCCTGCGCCAGCGCCATGCCATCATAGGTTGCCGTGCCTCGTCCAATCTCATCAAATAAGATCAGGCTGTTGCCCGTAGCATGCTGCAGCGCATTATTAGCTTCCATCATCTCGACCATAAACGTACTTTCGCCAGCAATCAAGTCATCAGCAGCACCAATTCGCGTAAAAATCTGATCAAATATCGGCAGGTTCGCTTGATCTGCCGGTACAAAACAGCCCATCTGCGCCATAACTGCTGTTAGAGCCAGTTGTCGCATGTAGGTACTTTTACCTGACATGTTAGGGCCTGTGATTAATAGAATCGATGTCTGTGGATCCATCAAAACGTCATTTGGGACGTACTTCTGATAGCCCATTACCTTTTCAACCACCGGATGCCGGCCGTTTTTGATTTCTAGACGGTGCTCTTGGTTCATTTTTGGCCGTACAAAATGATAATCTTCGCTGACCACTGCAAAACTCTGCAAGACATCCAGCTCCGATAATGCTTTAGCCAGTGCCTGCAGCCGATCGATTGCCTGCTTGACGGTTTCACGTACGCCTACAAACAGGTCGTATTCTAAAGCAGTTGATTTTTCCTGCGCGCCTAAAATCAAGGCTTCCTTGGCTTTTAGTTCTGGCGTGCTGAAACGCTCAGCATTCGTCAGTGTCTGCTTGCGTTCATAGCGATCGGTCGGCAACTTGCTTAGATTGGCCTTGGTAACTTCAATATAGTAGCCAAAAACATGATTATAGCCAATCTTAAGGTTGTTGATGCCGGTTGCTTCTCGTTCCTTGGCCTGCAGCTGTGCAATCCACTGCTTGCCATTATTCATCGCATCACGATACTGATCAAGCTGGTCGTTGTATCCTGTCTTGATCACGCCGCCGTCAGTAACCGAGATTGGCGGTTCTTCGGCAATCGAGCGTTCAATCAGGTCTGCGATATCGGACAAAGGATCCAGTTTGGCTGCCAGATCATCAAAAACCGGTGCGTCAAGCGTTTCTAAAATATACTTGATTTTTGGTACCTGCAGAAGTGACGTCTTTAGCTGAATCAGATCGCGACCGTTTACGCTGCCATACGCAACTCGACCGGCCAGACGCTCCAGATCGTATACTTGAGTTAGTTCCTGTTGCAGATTGCTTCTTTCAAAATAATTGTCCAGCAGCACCTGAACTTTATCCTGACGCTGGGCAATCTGTTCAGTATCAATCAAAGGACGATCCAACCAGCGCTTTAGCAGCCGACTGCCCATTGCCGTTTTCGTTTCATCCAAAAGCCATACCAACGTTCCTTGACGTTTGCCGCTACGCATATTGGTCGTTAATTCCAGATTGGTCTTGGAATAATGATCAATTTTCATATAGGAGCTTGGCTGATAAGAGATCGCCTTTTGCAGATGGTCAAGCGAGCGTTTCTGCGTCGTCAGCAAGTATGATACAAGCCGCGCCACCACCTGTTTTTCGCCAGGTCGTTCAAGGTCTTGTGTCAGGTAGCTGACTTCGGCATTTTTTAAAATTTCAGACTGTTTGGACAGTAAAATGTTGCGTTTCGTCAGCTGCTGTTTTACTTCAGCAGACAGCGAGTCATCAGCAACGATTTCTTTAGTCTGCAGGTTGATCAATTCATTTAATGCCGCGCTTTTTCCTTTCAGAGTGGTAGTTTTTAATTCACCGGTTGCCAGGTCAGCATAGGCCAGCTCGAAAGTCTGCCCTTGCTGATTCAAAGCGGCCAAATAGTTGTTATTGCGAGCAGCATCCCCGCTTTGGTCCATCTGTGTTCCTGGGGTAATCAGGCGCGTAACGGCACGTTTAACCATTCCCTTGGCTTTTTTCGGATCTTCCATCTGTTCGCAGATAGCAACCTTGTATCCCTTATCAATCAGAATGTCGACATAACCATCAACCGCCTTATGTGGAACACCGCACATTGGAATTGGGTTGGCAGCACTATGGTTGCGCGTCGTCAGCGTCAATTCAAGAATCTGGGCACCTTTGACGGCATCGTCATTAAACAGCTCATAAAAATCGCCCAATCGATAGAACAAAAAAGCATCTGGATATTGGTCTTTAACTTGTTGATATTGTGCCATCATTGGCGTAAGCTTTTTAGCCAAAAAATTTCACCTGCTCCATTTTTATTAATTTCTTTATTTTACATGACTTTGAATCAAAAACGCAAAACAGGGACTGAAGAACCGCTTCTCCAATCCCTATTTTTACTATTTAGCATAATCAACGGCGCGTACTTCGCGAATAACCGTAACCTTGATATGGCCAGGATATTCGAGCTGCCCTTCGATTTCTCGCTTAATATCATGTGCCAAAGCAGTGGCCTGCAAGTCCGTAATCTTGTCTGGCTTGACAATGACGCGAACTTCCCGCCCAGCTTGAATAGCATAGCTGTGATCAACACCTGGATTACGGTTGGCAATCTCTTCTAGTTTTTTAAGCCGTTGAATATATTGTTCAAGCGACTCGCTTCTAGCACCTGGACGCGCACCTGAAACTGCATCAGCAGCCTGAACCAATACGGCAATGATTGATTCAGCCGGCACATCACCATGATGAGATGCGATCGTATTAATCACAACTGGATTTTCTTTGTACTTGCGAGTCAGCTCAACCCCCAATTCGACATGTGAGCCATCAACCTCATGATCGACGGCTTTGCCGATATCATGTAATAAACCAGCGCGTTTCGCTAGGGTAACGTCTTCGCCAAGCTCAGCAGCCATAATGCCTGCCAGCTTGGCAACCTCAATTGAATGGTCCAAAACATTTTGGCCATAGCTGGTCCGATATTTCATCCGGCCAATCGTTTTGATCAGATCGGGATGCATCGCGTGCAGTCCCAAATCAAATACGGTCTGTTCACCAGTCTCACGCAGCTGAGTATCCATATCTCGGCGAGCTTTTTCAACTGCTTCTTCGATCTTGGCAGGATGAATTCGACCATCTTGGATTAAGCGTTCCAAAGCCATTTTAGCAATTTCACGCCGCACCGGATCAAAACCACTCAAAACGACCGCTTGTGGCGTGTCGTCGATAATCAGATCAATTCCGGTTAAAGTTTCCAAAGTTCGAATGTTGCGTCCCTCACGCCCAATAATTCGACCTTTCATATCGTCATTGGGCAGGGCGACAACGGAAACGGTCGCTTCTGAAACCGTATCGGCCGCGCTGCGTTGAATTGCTTCAACAATCAGCTGTTTAGCCTTTCTGTCAGCTGCCAGTTCAGCAGTCTGCTCACTTTCGCGGATCATAACCTCGCGTTCCGTCTTCAATTCATTCTGGAGCTGTTTTAACAACAGTTCTTTGGCATCTTCATGCGACATCTGAGCTACTTTTTCCAGTTCAGCCTGACGCTGTTCAATCAATTGCGTTACTTGTTGTTGACTTTTTTGAATCTGCTCGTTCCGTTGATCCAATTTATGTTCGCGGGAACTGACTGCATTTTCTCTTTTTTCAAGGGCGTTATCCTTGCGATCAAGTGTGGTTTCACGCTGCAGCATCCGGTCTTCTTGACGCTGAACCTCATCGCGACGCTTTTTGAGCTCCTGTTCCACACTTTCCCGATATCTGTGACTTTCTTCTTTGGCCTCCAAAATGGCCTCTTTTTTAGCCGTCGCAGCATCTTTTTTCGCAGCAGCGATAATCCCCTCGGCGCTATTGTGCGCCTGTGCAATCTGTTTCTCATAAGAGAATTTTCGAATTACATAGCCGACAATAATACCGACAACCATAGCGAGCGCGGCGATAAACAAGCCGAAAGCACTCATCGTTTCACCTCCGCATCAACTATTTTATGTTGTTGGTTGAATTAACAATTAATTAATAGTGAACAAACGAAAATTTGCACACAAATTAATTTTAATCGTGCTTATTAATAGTGTCAACAATTCATGTTAAACAAATCTTAACATAGCTTTCAAGATTTCTTTATTAAGTAATAAAACCCAAATCCGGCTAAACGGATTTGAGTCTTACTGGCTATTTATCGTTATTTTCGGTTGCCACATCCAGACTTTCCTGCTGTGGTTTCTTTTTCTTATCAGCGGTTTTTTCGTCCCCGGTATTTTCGGTTAATGAAGCATCTGGTTCCATGCCATAAGCTACTCGTACCTTGTTGGTCAGTTCAGCCATTGCTTCTTGGTGCTCTTCCAACCATTTTTTGGCATTTTCACGACCTTGACCAATTCGTTCACTGCCATATGCATACCAAGCACCACTCTTTTTAACCAGATCTTTTTCAACGGCCATATCCAAGACTTCACCAGTCTTCGAGATTCCTTGACCATACATGATGTCGACTTCAGCTTTTCTGAATGGCGGTGCAACCTTATTTTTTACGACCTTAATCTTGGCTCGATTACCAATAACCTCAGTTCCGTCTTTTAACTGTTCGCCACGTCGGATTTCCATCCGGATTGTGGAATAGAACTTCAGTGCCCGACCACCAGGCGTTGTTTCTGGATTGCCAAACATTACCCCGACTTTTTCACGAATCTGGTTGATAAAGATGGCAATCGTCTTGGTTTTGTTGATCTCGCCGGACAGTTTACGCAGTGCCTGCGACATTAAACGGGCTTGCAGACCAACATGCGTGTCACCCATTTCACCTTCAATTTCAGCACGAGGAACCAGGGCCGCAACCGAATCCACAATGACGATGTCAACTGCGCCGCTGGCAATCAAAGCATCCGCAATTTCCAGACCTTCTTCACCAGTATCTGGCTGTGAAAGCAACAGATCCTTGACGTTAACGCCTAAAGCTTGTGCATATTGAGGATCCAATGCATTTTCAGCATCAATGTAAGCTGCCGTTCCACCACGTTTTTGCACTTCAGCAACTGCATGCAATGCTACTGTCGTCTTACCGGAACTTTCTGGACCATACATTTCAATAATTCGCCCACGCGGATATCCGCCTACCCCTAGTGCTTCATCAATCGCCAGTGAACCACTGGAAACCGTTGCAATTTTGGTATCGGCGGCATCGCCCATTCGCATAATGGAGCCTTTGCCGAAGTTTTTTTCGATTTTACGCAGTGCATTTTCCAGCGCTGCCTGTCGTTGATCAGCCAAAATTTTTCCTCCTTAATGTCCGAAGTTGTCTGTAACTATCTTATCAGTAATTGAGGGTAAAAGACAAGCAAAAAGTGAACGTTAGTTCGTTTTATTTTGTAGTGCCCAATAAGTAAACAAAAGTCCCATTTGAACGCTGCGCTGTCGAATCCATTGCCGCGTTGCCATCTTTCGTGAAAGATGCAATTGTTTGGTCTGCGTTGGCTGATCTTTGATTGCAATTCCAATCCAAACCGTCCCTGCCGGCTGTCCTTCCAAATCATCCGGACCCGCTACACCAGTAAATGAAATGCCAACCTCGGCTCCCATCTTCTTTTGACATCCTTCAGCCATTGCCCTGGCCGTCTGCGCACTGACGACGCCATATCGATCAACCACGGCTTGGGGCACATCCAGCAGCTGAACCTTAGCCTGAGCTGCATATGTTACAAAGCCACCATTGAAAACTTTGGACGCTCCTGGAACGCTACAGATCATACTTTGAAACATACCACCCGTCAGACTTTCAGCACCAGTAATCGTCCAATGACGTTCCTGCAGCAGCTTAACAACCTGGCCAGCCAGCGTAATATCCTCGCCAATTCCAAAACAGTATTGCCCTACATGCTTAACGACAGCTCGTTTTGCCTCATCCAGCCTTTGAATGGCCTGAGCCCGTGTTACGTCACGAATCGTCAACCGTACTTGAATCTCGCCAGGCTGAACGTAGGAGGTCGCCAAAACATCATCTAAGCCAGCATTATTCAACGACTGCTCAATCTCATCCATCAACTGCGATTCTGGCAATCCTAAAAAATGCAGATTATGACTATAAATAGCTTTGCCATTGCTAAACTGCTGTCTTAAAAGCGGTAATAGGCTCTGAATTACCATTGGCTTGAATTCACGCGGTGGCCCTGGCAAAACGACATAGGTATGTTCTTGGTGATTTAAATAAGCACCGATCGCCATCCCAGTAGGATTGGACAGCACCTGACCGCCTTTTAGATAATATGCCATTTTAATATTTTCCGGCATCATTTTAGTCTTTCTGGCTATAAAATCAGCCTGAATCTTTTGCCACTGCTCATTATCTAAGGCTAATTCAACCCCGATTGCAGCTGCCGTACTGGCCATCGTTTGATCATCAGGCGTTGGCCCTAAACCGCCGCAGATAAAAATCAGCTGCGCGCGTTTTTGTGCCAGTTTAATCGCTGCTTGAATGTGCTTGGGATCATCATCCGTCGTCGTCTGCCAATGTGCATCAATATCCAGCTGACGCAACTGATCAGCTAAAAAACGTGCATTGGTATTGACGATTTGTCCCAATATGATTTCAGTTCCAATTGAGATAATTTCTGCTTCCATAAGCAACCCCCTCAATTTAATATATGCCGATTATCGGCTTTGGCATTAAAAAAAAGCAAGTTTTAAAGTCCAGTGACTCTGAAAACCTGCTTTGTTTAAGCAATCCTATTTAAAACCATCCGCGAAAACGCCGCGTCCCTTAACGAAGTAATCGATTCCTGAGTAGACCGTAAAGAACAGGCAGATATACAGCATAATCTGGCCAAATGGAATATTCCAGATGGCAAAGATCACGTTATGCAGCAACAAGAAGATAATCGCAATAAACTGTGTCGTTGTCTTAATCTTACCCGGCATCTTAGCCGCCAGCACTGTCCCATTTTGCTCTACCAGTAACAATCGCAGCCCAGTTACCGAAAGCTCACGCCAAATAATAATGGCAGTTACCCAAGAAGGTACGACGCCTTGACCAGTCAGCACGATAAAGGCCGTCATTACCAACAGCTTGTCTGCTAATGGATCAGCAAACTTACCAAAATTGGTTACCAAATGATCACGACGAGCAATCCGTCCATCCAGATTATCCGTAATCGTTGCCGCAATAAACAAGATCGCAGCAATCAGCTCGGCAACAGGCATCGTGGCACCCCAAAACGTCACATTGCCCCAGCCAAATGGCACAACCATTAGAATCAAGAAAAACGGAATAATAATCAGCCTTACGATGGTTAGTTTATTTGGTAAATTCAACGAAACTTCCCCCTATTCAAATAAGTTAACGCGTACTAGCTGCTGTCGTCGGTGTTGACGATGAAACTCCAGTCGTCGTACTTGAACCAGTCGTTGAAGAAGTACTTTGTGACGCACTATTCGTCGCAACTGATGAAGAAGAGGCTGATGAAACCGATGACGATTGCGTGGTGTTGCCGAGTTTAATCGTTACCGTCCGCGTGTTTGGATAAGCCTTGTTCTGCGTCAAATCAACGGTGGTGTTGCCAAGTTTGACTGTAGTAGCACTGGCATTGCCAAGCGTTAAGACGATCGTTTGCGCATTCTTGGCAATATTGATTTTTTCTGTTTGGTTGGCACTCATTGTCTTGCTTAAACGCTGTGAGTTATCAACCGTTACAGCATTCCAGGCTTGTCCAGAAGTCTTGATCGTCAAGGTCGTGTCTTTGGTTAAGGCATCACCGGTAAACGTAACCGCACTGCTGGTCCGCGTTGAAGCCGTCAGTTTGATGTTGCTGGACGTCTTCTTTGAACTGGATGACGACTTCTTTTTGCTTGAGCTGGAAGACTTCTTGCTTGATTCACCTGAAACCTTAACCGAACTGTTGTCAATCTTGGTCGAAGAATCACGATGACCTCTAACGATTGCAGTCAGCCAAATTGCCGCCAGAACAATAACGACGATAACAATCGCAATCACCGTTGGCAGATACTTTCTGGCATCGTTAACCTTAGTAAGCTTGCGTTTGGAAGTTGCCCGCGTCTCAACTGCTTGAGCAATATGTTCTGAATATTCATCAGTCTTGGCTTTCGGCAGATCGTCATCGTATTCTTTTAACAGATCCTTGCCGTCCAGACCAACCGTATCAGCATACTGCTTGACGAATGCCCGTACATAGAAATCACCAGGCAGTTCATCAAACTTTTCGTCTTCGATGGCAATCAAGTAGCGTTTTTGAATCTTGGTCGCCTGCTGCAGGTCGTCTAGGGTATATCCCTTGGCTACCCGAGCATCGTGAAGCTTTTTACCAACTTCTGGTCGTTTTTCTTCGTTTTCACTCATACCTAATCCTCATTCTTTTAAATTTTAAATTAGTCCATAACCTAAGATAGTATAGCATACTATCGCGACGACAAATTTTAAGAAACACTTATTTCGTTGGTGGTACGATCTGATAGACCGAGAGCCGCTCTGGTTTGATGAATTGATCAATGACAATTGCCAGCTCATCATAATCAATACCGCGCAAAATCTCAATTTCATCCAGCAGCGTTGCATGATCAAAATAGCAGCCGCCGTACAGCATTGCGATATTTTCCGGCGAGTCCAGCTGGTTGATCAAGCGGCCCAGCATCGCATGCTTCACGTCTTCAAACTGATTTTTAACTGCTGCCAGCTGTTCAGGTGCCTCTTTTAGAATCTGAATCATGGCATCGGCAAACTGCTCCATTTGAACAGTATCCGTACTGAAGGTCGCCAAATGAAAACCGCGTTGAATCTCAAAATTATAATTAAAAGAATCGTCTATAACCCCAGCATCATACAAACGCAAAAAGTTGGCCGACGTCTCATCAAACAGCATTGCCAGCAAAAGATTGATCCGCCACTTATAAAGCAGCCGTTCTCTACCATCTTTAAAGCTTTGAATGCCGCGCAATCCGACCATTACCTTAGGCCGCTCAACTGCCATTGTCAATGTGCGAAACGGAATGACGTCGCTGGCGGTTGAATCGCTGATTACCGCGGTTCGCTTAGGCAGCTTGGGCTCATCAAAATGCTTGGCAGCCTGATTTTGCTCAACCCACTCTAAAACCTGCTCAACATCAAGTCGTCCAGCAATAAACAGATTCATATTGGCTGGTTGATAAAAAGTGCGATAGGCATCATAAAGAATCGGTGCCGTAATCTTTTGAATCGATTCCTGGGTACCGGCAATGTCAATATGCATTGGATCGTTTGGATACAAGTTGCCCAACATCCCAAGATATAAGCGCCAGCTGGGATCATCATTATACATGGTGATTTCTTGACCAATGATTCCCTTTTCTTTATCGACGGTTTGTTCAGTAAAATATGGATCCTGGACAAAATCCAGCAATACATCCAGGTTTTCGTGGAGATGAGAAGTCGTTGAAAACAGGTAGCGCGTCTGCGTAAAACTGGTAAAAGCATTGGCATCGGCCCCCAGCTTACCAAACAAGTCAAACGCGTCATGATCGGCCTTTTCAAACATCTTATGCTCTAAGAAATGGGCCACGCCATCAGGAACCGTCAGCAGCTCATCTTTTTGATAAGGCACGAATACATTATCAATCGAGCCAAATTCAGTCGACAAAACAGCATAGGTCTTATGAAAGCCTTCCATTGGCAGCATCGTTACCAAAAGGCCATTGTCCAGCTGTTTTTGATACACGTTTTGATTGAATTCTGAATATTTGAATTGCTGCATTATTCTTCACCATCCAAAAAATAGACTGCCTGCAGCTGAAGCTTTTTAGCCAAATCGGCAACCTGCTCTTTGGTCACTTGCTGCAGTGATTCAATGACGTTTTCCGCTGGCCGTCGATTGCTCATACAGTCAACCAGCCAATGTTCAACAATGCCGCCAGGAGCATCCAGCCCGGTCTGATATTGGTTGATCAAGGCATCCTTGACTTCCTGCATGACCGTTTCACTAAAATCACCCTGCTGAACCGCTTTGACCTGAGCCTCAATCAATTGTCTCGTCTGGTGATAGTTTTTAGCATCGATCCCCGTCTGAATTGCCAGATGACTGCTGAATAAACGCAGCTGACTGGATGCATAATAGGCCAGGCTGGCTTTTTCCCGCACGTTGGCAAACAACTTGGAATATGGCGTGCCACCTAAGATTCCATTCATCACTAACGCAGCATAGTAGTTTTCATCACGATAGAAAACCGGAAAATGATAAGCCAGATTCAGCTTGGCCTGATTAACATCTTGGCGTTCACTCAGCTCTCGAACGCGATGATGAAATGGTTGACGATAGTAGATATCTTTAGGCAGTGGCGACTGACGCGGTGACAACGGCCACTGTCTGAAAAGATCAAGCACGGTCTGTGGATCCACATTACCATAGACAAAAATGTCGATCTGATCATGAGTCAACATGGCATAATAAGTCTCAACCAAAGATGCCGGCGTTATCTTGTCCAAATCTTCTAATCGACCATAGCTGGGAATCCGCATCAAAGAGCTTTGATCATAATAAAGGCGGTCTAATTGCCAAGCAGCGTAGTATTGCTTGTTTTCCTTAATGGAAGCCAGCTCATTGGCAACGTTTTGCCGCTGGGTCTTAAAAGTTGCTACATCAAAGGAACCATTCGTTATTAAAGGCCGAAAGATCATCTGATACAAAATATCCACCAGACTGGCAAAAATACCTGGCTGAGCAAAACGATCATCAACTGCCTCAGCGCGTACCCGCAGCGTATGTGCATAGCCGATCCGACTGACGCTGGCACTGGCATCGGCACCATATAGATGATTCAAGGCCTTAGCAAATGCTGTCTGCGTTGGATATGCTGCCGTACTGGTTTCTAAAAGATTGGCCAACAGATTGCGCGATGCTGAATTATCTGCCGTCTGTGGCGTTGCAAAGTTGATTAGAATTCGATTAACATGAAACCGCGACGTTGGCTCAACATGTAATCTAACGCCCGGCTGCAGATTAAAATCCACCATATTACCCTCATTTCCAAAATTAATTAATGATTTTTATTGCCATAGTTCATTCTTACTGATAGATACAATATTCCATATTACTTGATTCGCCCACAAATTACAAACGAGGGCCCGTCAAGCCGCGCCCTCGTTAGTTAATTGATTTTATTTTTTTACCGGCCCCAGATAATTGCTGCTGACGCCAAACCACTTCTTATTGATTCGCCGGAGCTCACCATTTTTCTGAAGTCTAGCCAATCCGTCGTTAATCTTCTTTTGCAGAGTCTTGTCACCCTTACGCATCCCGACGGCAAAATAGTCTTGCGGCATCTGCGGATCTGAGTAGACTCGATAGGCCGAGCTGTCTTTTTGGTGCTTGATGTAATAGTCCGCATAGACCTCATCCATTAAAATGCCCTGAATTCGCCCCGCGTTCAAATCGATAAACGCATCAGGGAAAGTATCATAGAGCACGGCCTTGTGATTTTTGATCTTATTTTTTAACAGTTTAGGATACTCGTCTAAAGCCATTGCTCCCGTTGAGCCATTTTGAACGCCTAGACTCTTCCCCGCCATATCGTTGAAATTATTGATGTGATCTTTTTTCTTGGTAACCAGCACTTGTTTGTTAAGCAGGTAAACACGACTGAAGGCAACTTTTTTAGCTCGTTGCGAAGTTACTGAATATCCGTTCCATAACAAATCAATAGTACCATTTTTTAATTCGGTTTCTTTCATTGACCAATCAATCGTTTGAAAATCAACTTTAATACCATACTGTTTAAAGACTGCTTTAGCTAGGTCAATGTCATAGCCAACTAGCTTGCCGTTCTTTTCCCTAAAACCCATTGGCACAAAACTGTCATCAAGGCCAATGACAACTTTACCGCGCCGCTGAATCTGCTGCCAGGTGTCTTGCGTATCGGCACGCTGGGTAACGTTTTGACAGCCGCTCAGCAGCATGACTGGTAAGGCTAGCAGCAAAAGCAGCCAATATTTGAACTTCTTCAATTTTCTGGCCCCCCGTTATTACTGTTGATCCAAAGCCTTAACCTGCAGAATATCGTCAGCAACTTTTTGAGCAAAATCCATATCGTGCGTAACTACCAGCTGCGTCATGCCATCTTTTTTCAGTCCCATAATCAGCTTGGCAACTTCATCACGCAAATTAGGGTCAAGTGCTGAGGTTGGTTCATCATAACAAAGAATCTTAGGTTTCATCGCCAGTGCCCGCGCAATTGCCACACGCTGTTTTTGACCACCAGAAAGCTGATATGGATACAAATCGCCTTTGCCATCCAGCCCCAACTCCTTTAACAGCTTTTCAGCTTCTTGATGAGCCTCGGTTTTGGCTCTTTTTAAAACCAGCATTGGTGCCAAGGTAACATTTTCAAGAACCGTTAGATTAGGGAAAAGGTTAAAATCTTGGAAAACAACCCCAATCACGCTGTCGGAGCGTTCAGTCCCTTGTGGATCAAAAGGACGGCCATCAATTAAAAACTTACCGCTATCAGCCGTTTCCAATCCTGTAATGCAACGCAAGAGTGTCGTTTTACCAGCTCCAGACGGACCAACGATGCATAAAATCTCACCGTCTTTAACCGTTAAGTTGACGCCATCCAAAATCTGACGACCACCAAAACTCTTTTTTAGTTCTTGTACTTCCAGCATCTTCATGGCCTCCTTTTACTTAAAGTATGAGTAGCGCTTTTCAACCTTGTTCAGGATAAACGTGCAGATCCCAATCAAGATTAAGTAGATCAAGCCAACCAAAAGCAATGGCACCAAAGTTACGTCCCGTGCCGTAGCAACATTGCCAGCCCGCAACAGATCGCCCAGGCCAATTACGTATACCAGCGATGAGTCCTTAACCAGATTGATAACTTCATTCCCAATTGATGGAATTACAATCTTGACGACCTGTGGAATCACGATCTTACGCAGCGTCTGACCATAGCTCAAACGCAGAACTCGTGCTGCCTCATATTGGCCTTGATCGATTGACTGAAAGCCACCCCGAAAAATTTCGGCAAAGTAGGCACCATAGTTAAGAATAAAAGCAAACAGCGCTGCATCATAACGCTGAAACACAATACCAACAATCGGCAAGCCATAAAAAACAAAAATTAATTGCAACAGCAATGGCGTGCCTCGCATCAGCCAAACATAGATCTCAAGTACCCATTGCAGTGGACGAAACTTGGAAGTCAGTCCTAAACTAACCAAGATTCCTAAAGGCAGTGAGCCAAGCAGCGTCCAGAAAAACAGCTTTAATGTCATGCCAGCGCCTTGAAATAGCGATGGCAGAATCTCCATAATATAGTGCATTGACATGATGTAACCTCCCTCAAATGCTTCGATAACAAAAAACGTCCTCAACAGCCATGAAGACTGTCGAGGACGCCGCAGCGTGATCCCACCTCGGATTTGCAAGGGCTTCGCAGCCATTGCCTCATTAAGTTCAAATTTTCCAGAAAAGCAAAAACGCCCCTGAGCACAATGGCTCAGAGGGCGTTGCCGCGGTTCCACCTCATCATTACAGCCAGCTCACGCTTAACTGCCTTAGCGAGTTCAAATTTAAACTCTGTGCTGTAACGGGCTTCCCCGGAGCGACTTACTAAATTCGATCGCCCAACTCGCAGATGTGATTCACTGTTGCCTTCTGGTCGCTTCCCATCAACCGCGACTCGCTAAGCAGACGACTAAACAGCTACTAGTCTGTTCTTTGTTTTTGTTATCGTTTTTTAATAATTGTCAGTATCTTACTATCATCCTGCGACCTTGTCAAGGCCTCGTCATAAATTTAACGACGTTCGGTATCGGCAGCCCATGTAATCAGCTTTTGCAATGGAAAATACAAAAACACCAAATAAACCAGATTCAAAAGCAGTGTTGGCAGCAGCGTATTCAATAAAAAGCTACCTAAACCAACTTTGGCAATTCCAACCGCCGCATAGGCCCAATAGTTAAAAAGCTCAAAAACCGTCAGATCAATCAAAAAGATTAAAGCAATCATAGGAAATGTTGGTGTTACAAACTTAGCCAATACCTTAGTCAGACCAATGACCATTGGGTAAAGAAACATAAACAATCCCAAAATCCCTGAATAGTAGAGATCACAAAAAATCCCTGCCACAACCGAAAATCCAATCAATGGAATCTGAATATCGCCTTCAAAAAAATACGAACAAACCAACCAGACAATGACCAATTGACTAACCATTGCGTAGGGATAATGAAAGAAAAAGCCTGCAAATACCTTGCTTAAAGAACCATCCAAAAAGAGTGCAGCGAACAGGCCCAAAGGAAACACATATCTCAACCGGGATAATCTATACATGTCACACCGCCTCTAATCGTTTAATTCCGCTACCGTAACGATATTGATCTCGTTAAAGTTCGTAGCCGGCTTGATGTAGACTTTCTTAGCCAGTCCATAGTCATCCTTGCCGATACGTGAGACTTTGCCGACATAGAGTCCTTTTGGCGTAATACCACCCATTCCGTTGGTTACGACCTTAGCACCTTTTTTAAGCTTGGCCGTTGAGGTTACCTGCCCCATAATCAGTTCATTGGTCGTAGCATTATAACCGGTAATAATTCCATTGACGCTCTTGCCATCGGTACCATTGATCACAATTGAAAAACGATTGGATGATTCGCTGGTGTCGCTGAGCAGCTCAACTTTACTGTTGGTCTTATTGACTTCCGCCACTCGACCAATTAAGCCGCCGCCAGAAAGCACCGGCATATTCTTTTTAATACCACTGGTCTGCCCCTTGTTAATCACCAATTGCTGCTGCCATGAAGAAGGCGTTCTGGACATTACGGCCGCGCTAACGGTTGAATAGTCGGTCAGTGAATTTTTGAGCTTTAATTCCGCTTTTAACTGCTTATTTTCCTGGGCCAGCGTTTGGTCACGAACCTTAACCTGGGCCAGCTCAGACACTTTCTGCTTCAGCTCGCGATTTTCCGTGTAGGCATTCATCAATCCAGAAACTGAATCAGCGACTCCCTGTACGGCATTGACCGGATATGCCACGATGCCATCGGCAAAGCCGGCGATATCATTACCAAACTGCTGAATCAGCGGCGGAGTTGAGCGACGATTGCGCATCGCAATCGAGCCGCCCATCAAGCCAAAGCAGACTACCAGAATTACCACTGTAATTACCAAGCGGCGATTCGAAAAAAACTTCTGCATTTTTATCCTCCAATGCACCCAGATACATTTAACGGGGCTGGGCAAAACAAATCGTTTTGCGACCAGCCCCGCCCTGTTAACTGTGTATCAGTTATTCTCTTTACTCGTTTGCGTGACTACTTGCTTTTTTTCATCACGTCAATGCTCTTCAGTGACTCACCAGTCCCGATAGCAACACAGTCCAATGGATCATTGGCGATAAATACTGGCACCTTGGTAGCGTCCGCAATAACTTCTGGCAAGTGCTTAAGCAAGGCACCGCCACCAGTCAGCACGATCCCGTGATCGATTACGTCAGCCGCAATTTCCGGTGAGGTTTCTTCCAGCGTTCCCTTGATAGCCTCAATAATGGCTTCTACAACGTCTTGCAAGGCGTTAGAAACATCAACTGCTGAAACTTCTTTAGTCTGTGGCAGACCAGTTACCAGATCACGGCCACGGACTTCGGTCGTTCCCATTTCCTTAGCTGCCTCAACAGAAGCTGAACCAATATCCCACTTAAGCTTTTCCGCCGTACGTTCACCAATCAGCAGGTTCTTGTTTTGACGAACGAACTGTGCAATCGCATCATTCATCTTGTCGCCAGCCATGCGAATCGAACGACTTGAAACGATGCCGCCAAGCGAAATCGTAGCAACATCCGTCGTACCGCCACCAATATCAACAACCATGCTTCCAGTTGGATCCATAACCGGCAGACCAGCACCAATTGCAGCTGCAAAAGGTTCTTCGATCACATAGGCATCGCGTGCGCCGGCAACCCGCGTCGCGTCAATTACGGCGCGCTTTTCAACTTCCGTAATGCCACTAGGTACACAGACCATTACATATGGCTTGCCGCCATTTTTGCCGAGTGCCTTTTCCATATAGTGCTTCATCATAGCAACCGTCGTGTCATAATCGGCAATCACGCCATCTTTCATTGGACGAATCGCTACAATGCTTGCAGGCGTGCGTCCGATCATATCACGTGCTTCTTCGCCCACCGCAATGACCTCGCCGCTCTTTTTATTGCGGGCAACTACGGATGGTTCACGCAAAACGATGCCTTTGCCTTCAATGTAAACAATAGTATTGGCAGTACCAAGATCAATGCCAATATTTTTTGCTCCAATTCCTAGCAATCTGTTTCTTCCCTTCGTATACAAAAGTAGTCGTTCATTTTCATAATACAATAGCGTTGATATTATACCATAGCCGAACGTTAAATTAACAGACATTACTATACACCAAACGCCAGAGAAAAACAGCATTGCTATTCATCATTCAGGCTTCCTTAACCGAATTTTAAAATTCAATTCGCAATTTGGTCATTAAATGTCGCATGCGCTTCTTGGCTTTCCCGCCAGCTGTAATAGTCCTGGCTACCAATCACAAGGCAGTCCAACAGATGCAGTCCCAGCAGCTGACAGCCCCGTTCCAACCGTCGCATAAAGCTCAGATCCTGCCTGGATGGTTCGGGATCACCTGAAGGATGATTATGAACCATGATCAGACCAAATGAATTCCAATGCAACACGTAGCGAAAAATTTGATCCGGATAGAGCATGCATTCTGCCTGACCGCCTTTAAACAAGCAGCGCCGTGCTATGATCTCGTTGTGCACGTCCGTACAAAGCACTTCAACTGACTCTTGTGTTTGTCCAGCCATCTCATCCATCAAAAATTGGCCAACCTCATTGCTGGAATAGGCGTGACCCAAGATATCATGCGGACATGTTAAAATCAGATTTCCCAGCTCAATTGCTGCCAAAACCGGTTTGAGACGTTGGCGATCGTACCCCAAAAAAGCATCCTGTTCTTCCATCGTCATATTACGAAAAACAGCTGGCGTGGGAAACAGTTCTAAAAAATGATTGGCAAGGTCACTTTCTTGATCAAATACCATGTTGATCAATGCTACATAGCGCTGCTGGCAAGTTTTTTCAATCATTTGATTACCTCCTCTGTCATTACTATATGCAAGACAGAGCAGATTTTATTTTTAATCAGCAAAAAAACGTCGAACCTCTGAGATAAAGTACAGCGAGCCAGTAATCAAGATAACATCATCGGCCGAAACTTCTCTTGATAAATGCAGCAATCCCCCTTGCCAGCTGGGCGCCGTCTCAATTGGCCAATGTGTTTTGATGTCTTTAGCTGCCTTTTTTAAATCTGCGCTCGGCCGCTTTGGACCGGGGCCGGCAAAATTGGTCAGCATCAAGTGCACATTGGACAGGCTGGCAATCTCTCCTAACATCAGCTGATATTGTTTATCAGCCAGAATTGCTACCAAAACATAGATCTCCATCCCTTTAAAGTCATTTTGCAGCGTTGTTGTTAAAGCCTGCATTCCGGGCAGATTATGAGCACCGTCTAAAACAACCAATGGTGAGTTATTGACGATTTCCAACCGCCCCGGCCAACGTGTGTTAACCAGGCCTGCTTTGAAAGCTTTAACGTCAATTTGCATTCCACGGTGTTTTAAGTAAAGCTGCGCCATGGTGAGTGCAACAGCTGCATTATCAACTTGATACTCGCCAAGCAGGCTTAACTGAAATTTTTGCCGATGAAGCATTAGTCCATCATATTCGATTTCATTTCTTAACTGATGATTGTTCAGTTTTTTAGCCATAAACTGCTGCCCGTTTTCATACAATGGTGCCTGTTTATTTTGTGCATTTTCGATGATTGTCTGTCGTGCAGCCTGAGGCAATCTACCAATCACTACTGGCACATTTGGTTTGATGATACCAGCTTTTTGATATGCAATCTCAGCCAGTGTATTACCCAAAACATGCATATGATCGTAGCCAACCGTAACAATACCGCTGACTGCTGGCACGATAACATTGGTTGAGTCATAAAGGCCGCCAATTCCCACCTCGAGAATTACAACATCTGGTTTTTTTTGTGCAAACCAGGTAAACATGATTGCTGTATCAATCTCAAATTCAGTGGGACCACCCTCGGGTAATACTTGGTCTAAATAATCAACAACTGGTGCTACTTTTTGCGCAGCCTTTACCAGCTCATCATCTGGAATTGATTGTCCATTCAGCGAGATCCGCTCATTAAAACGGACAATAAACGGCGAGGTAAAAGTCCCTACCGTCAAGCCGCTCGCCATTAAAAGCGATCGCAGCATGGCTACGGTTGAACCCTTGCCATTGGTACCGGTAACGTGCAGATAGCTGAGATTTTCTTGTGGATTGCCAAGTTCTTTCAAAAATCGCCGCATTCGTTTCAGCGTTGGAATCTTTTTAAACTTAGTCCGGCCATGAATAAATGCCAGTGCATCATCATAGTTCTGAATATTTATCATGATAAATCCTTTCATTTTTGCTCCCAATTATAGAACAATTGTTCGTAAAAATCGATTTGATTTGTAAAAAACATCCCCAAAGCTCGATTGAACTCTGGGGATGTCTTACTTAATTAGGCATTCCGCAGCGAAGCAAGACGTGCTTGAGCTGCTTCCAGCTTTTGCTTCCATTCAACTGCCTTAGCACGTTCTTCGGCTACAACAGCTTCAGGAGCATTGTTGACAAATTTTTCATTGCCGAGTTTCTTTTCAGAGCGCTGAACTTCTTTTTCCAACTTGACAATCTCTTTTTCCATCCGAGCCTGTTCTTCTTGCAAATCAACCAACTCAGCCATTGGAATGTAGACTTCAGCACCGGTTACGATTCCGCTCATGGCCAGTTTTGGCGCCTGCGTATCGGTAGCAATCTGCAGGTTGGCTGGATGACAGAAGCGCTTGATGTAGTCTGCATTGGCCAAAAGCATGTCAGCAGCAGCCTGGTCATCTGTCTTGACCAGCAGATCAACCGGTTTGGACATTGGCGCATTGGCCTCATTGCGGATGTTACGAACAGCAGTGATCAGTTCGATCAGCCGCTTCATCTGTTCTTCTGATTTTTCATCCGTAAATTCATCATGAACGACTGGGTAGTCAGCAACCATGATCGACTTGCCTTCATGCGGCATGTCTTGCCATAACGCTTCGGTAACGAATGGCATGATTGGGTGCATCAGTTTAAGCGTTTGGTCGAGCACGTAGCCTAAAATGTTCTTAGTGTCGGCCTTTTCTGCTTCAGTACCATTGTTGAGCTTTTCTTTAGTCATTTCAATGTACCAGTCACAGAAGTCGTTCCAGATGAAGTTGTACAGACAGCGGCAAGCTTCACCAAAGTCAAATGACTCAAACTGATCAGTAACCTGCTTGACCGTTGCGTTCAAACGACTCAAAATCCAACGGTCAGCCAGATCCCACTTATCTTGGGCCGGCAGCTTTGGTGCGTTTTGCATGTCGCCAAGGTTCATGATTACGTAACGGCTGGCATTCCAGATCTTGTTGATAAAGTTCCAGGCCGCATCCATCTTCTTGTAAGAGAAACGAATATCTTGACCAGGCGTGGAACCCGTAACCAGGAACCAGCGCAAAGCGTCCGTACCATACTTTTCGATGACGTCCATTGGATCAATCCCATTACCCAAAGACTTGCTCATCTTGCGGCCCTGCTCATCACGAATCAAGCCGTGCAGCAAGACGTTGCGGAATGGTGCCTTGCCGGTAAACTCAAGGGATTGGAAGATCATCCGGGCAACCCAGAAGAAAATGATGTCATAACCGCTGACCAGCGTGTTGGTTGGGAAGTAGCGCTTAAAGTCAGCTGAATCAGTATCAGGCCAGCCCATCGTTGAAAATGGCCACAATGCCGAACTAAACCAAGTGTCCAGCACGTCTTTGTCTTGTTCCCAGTTTTCGACGTCTTTTGGTGCTTCCATGCCAACATACATTTCGCCGGTCTGCTTGTTGTACCAAGCTGGAATCCGGTGACCCCACCATAATTGACGTGAGATAACCCAGTCATGCACGTTTTCCATCCATTGAGTAAAGGTATGTTCAAAACGTTCTGGGACAAAGTTGACCCGATCAGCCGTCTTTTGGTTGGCCAATGCTTTTTCGGCCAGTGGCTTCATCTTAACGAACCATTGCGTTGAAAGCCGTGCTTCGACCTGTACGCCCGTCCGTTCAGAGTGACCAACAGAGTGCACGATTGGATCGATCTTCAACATGTAGCCGCCGTCTTCTAGATCCTTAGCGATTGCCTCACGCGCTTCAAAACGATCCATCCCGCAGTATTTGCCGGCATTTTCGTTCAATGAGGCATCTTCGTTCATCGTGTTGAGCTCTGGCAGATTATGACGCTTGCCGACCAAGAAGTCGTTGGGGTCATGTGCCGGCGTGATTTTAACCATCCCAGTACCAAAGTCTGGCGTTACGTAATCATCGGCAATGATTTCGATCTCACGGTTGACCAGTGGTACCATGACATGCTTGCCGACCAGTTCCTTGTAACGTTCATCATTTGGGTTTACGGCAACGGCTTCATCACCAAACATGGTTTCAGGACGCGTCGTGGCAACTTCAATGTAGTCCTTGCCATTAAACGTCGTGCCATCCGTGAATGGGTACTTGACATGGTAGAAGGCACCCTTGTCGTCTTTATGGATAACCTCCATGTCAGAAAGCGCCGTCCGTGCCTGTGGATCCCAGTTGATAATGTAAGTTGCTCGGTAGATGAGCCCCTTATTGTACAGATCAACAAAAACCTTGCGAACGGCTTTGTTCAGGCCCTCATCAAGGGTAAAGCGTTCACGATCGTAGTCAACTGAGATTCCCAGCTTAGCCCACTGTTTGTGGATGATGTCTGCATATTCATCTTTCCAGTCCCATACTTGTTGAATAAACTTTTCGCGACCCAGGTCATAGCGTGAAATGCCTTGTTCGCGCAGCCGTGCTTCAACCTTCGCCTGCGTTGCAATACCGGCGTGGTCCATCCCTGGCAGCCACAAAACGTCATAGCCCTGCATCCGCTTTTGCCGAATAATCATATCCTGCAGCGTCGTGTCCCAGGCATGACCCAAGTGCAGCTTACCAGTAACGTTAGGAGGTGGAATAACGATTGAATATGGCTTGGCTTTCTTATTACCGCTTGGCTTAAAGAACCCTTCATCGATCCACCACTGGTAGCGCCCTTCTTCAATTGAAGCTGGGTTGAACTTGGTGGACATGTTCTTTTCTGACATGGCAAGTTCCCCTTTCAAATTTACAGTTATTGGTTAATTTAATTGGCATCAAACAAAAAAAGACTCGCCCTAATAATTAGGACGAGTCTGCTCGCGGTACCACCTAAATTGAAACCCATCGAAAGACAGGTTTCCGCTCAAACATGGGATATCGGCCATGAACCGGAATCACCTACTTGGTTTCAGCAATTCTGCTCGCGAGCTACTTTCAACCTGGAAAGCCGAACCTTTTTTCAGCAACAAGGTCTCTCTGAACAGCTTTATCAAGTCTACTCTCTCGTTCAATGCTTGAATAGCGTAATAATAAAAGAAATTTTTGATAACGTCAAGTCGATTCAAATAATTTTTTAATTATTTAGCAGACGCGCCCAATTTTTCCACCGCATTCAAGGCAGCCAAGTAGTCAGGCTCATGCGTCATTTCAGGAACGATCTGTCGATAGACGATCTGGCCATCAGCATCAATGAGGAAGATTGACCGTGCCAAGACGCCTTCATCAGGGATCAAAAGCTTCATTGCATAGCCAAATGACTGTTCATAATCAGATAAAAGCTCAGCATTTGGGATATCATTGGCCGCACACCAGCCCTTCTGCTCGTTAATTGGATTGGTGGAGACCGTAATCAAGCGGACGTCAGGATATTCAGCCATTGCCTTGTTGAATTTGCGTGACTGCAGCGAGCAGACCGACGTATTGATGTCTGGTACGACTGAGAATAAAGTTGGCTTGCCCAGCAGCTCACGAGTCTTAACACGTTGATTCTGAGCATCAAACAGCTTAAAGTGAGGAATTTCCGTACCTACTTCTGGCGGATTGCCTACCAGCTGCATCTTCTCACCATTGACAGTAACTTCCACGATGAACGCTCCTTTCAGTTTCACAGCGTTTTTTAATTTTGTGTGGGAACAGTATACCAAATTTAGCACCATTCGAATAGCCAAATCCGGTGTTTGAAATAAAAAAGCTGATGCATTAAAAAGTCTTGCATCAGCTTAAATTTTACAGCAATTCGGCGAATACGTCTTGATTCTGATTCAAGAATTCGTCACCAGCATGAATCTCAGTAATTTTAATGTTTTCCAAAGCCCGCTGCATCAACCCTTCAACATCTAGCCGTGCTTCATAGGCCCGCGTCCGTTTCAGGTTCGGCTTGGTTTTTGGCGATGGTGGCGTAAAGACCGTACAGCAGTCCTCATATGGCAGAATCGACAATTCATAGGTATCGATTTCTTCGGCGATCTTGATGATTTCAGTCTTATCAAACGACAGAACCGGCCGCAGCACTGGCCAGGTAGTTACATCGTTGATGGCTACCATGCTTTCCATTGTCTGTGAGGCTACCTGTCCAAGGCTTTCACCGTTAAAGATGGCCAGACCATGGCGCTTCATAGCTAAAGCCGCAGCCAGTCTAAGCATCAATCGACGCTGGACGGTCATCAGATAGCCTTCGGGAACCTTTTCCTTAACCGTTTCTTGAATTTCAGTAAACGGCACTTGAATGAACTTAATGCTGCCACAATATTTTGCCAGTTTGCTGGTCAGTTCCTTTGATTTGGCTAATGCCTGTTCACTGGTATATGGAGGACTGTAGAAGTGCACCATCTCCAAAGAAACCCCACGCTTCATGGCCAGGTAGGCAGCAACTGGTGAATCGATTCCGCCTGAAAGCATCATCATACCCTTACCAGCCGTTCCAACCGGCAGACCACCTGCGCCCTTGATCTTTTCACTAGTCAGATAGATCCCGCTCTTACGAATCTCAACCATCAGATCAATATCTGGATGGTGAACGTCAACTGTTAAAAGATCAGGAAATTCTTTTAACAGATAGGCTCCCAGCTCACGATTCATCTCAAACGTCCCCATTGGAAAGCCATGGTCGGCATGCCGGGTACTGATCTTAAAGGTTGCCGGTTCTTTTACCTGTTCTCTAATCATCTTAGCCGCTGCCTGCTTAACTGCCTCAAAGTCGCTTTCAACTCGCAAAGAAGGCGAGAAGGTCTGGATCCCAAATACCTGCTTCAGGCGATCCATGACCTGACTGCTGTCGGCACCGTTTAAGTCAATATGCATCCGGTCTCTTTGCGGATGAATCTTAACCTGATCAAAGCCATGCAACGCCTTGGTAACATTGGCTCCCAAACGGTCAATAAAGTTCTTTTGGTTGCGTCCTTTAGTCGAAAGCTCGCCGTAACGCACCATAATTTCATCATATTGCATTTTACAACTAGATTTTCCTTTCAAAAACTAATCGATAATCTTCTTAAAACCGGCATACAGCTCATCAAAGACTCGATTGAACTCATCAGCCTCAGCCAGAGTGTTTTGATCCCCCAGGCTGATCCGGACGGCACTGGTTGCAATCTCATCGGGAACCTTCATAGCCGCCAAAGTCCCGGCTTCAACGTGCTTCTTTGAAGAGCAGGCACTGGTCGTTGAAATATAGATGTCGTGATCTTCAAAAGCATGCACGATCGTTTCACCACGTACGCCAACAATTGCAAACGTTAAAATGTGAGGAGCAAATGAATCATCATTTTGTGAGATAACCTCAACGTGTTCAAAATTCTTGATATGATCGTAAATCCGCGTTTTGATTGCTTTTTCACGCTCAACGGCCTGCTTTTCGTTTTGTTTGACCAACCGTAATGCCTTGGCCATCGCAACAAAACCAGCCGTATTTTCAGTCCCGTTGCGACGGCCGCGTTCCTGCCCGCCACCGTCGATCAGCGGAGCCAGCTTGCGGCCTGATTTGGCATATACAAAGCCAGTCCCGCGCGGTGCATGGAATTTATGACCAGAAAAGACCGCAAAATCAACTCGATCCGAGAAGACAATGTCATCGATTCCCTTGCCGATTGCCTGCACCGCATCCACCATAAAGTGAATCTTAGGATAGTCCTTTAAGATTTCACCAATTTCCTTGATTGGCTGAATCGTACCAATCTCATTGTTGACAACCATTGATTCAACCAGGATCGTGTCTGGACGCAGCGCTTTTCTAACGTCTTCCGGATCAATACGTCCCTGGTCATCGACTGGCAGATAGGTAATCTCAAAGCCAAGGTCGGCTAATCGCTCCATTGAATTACGTACCGCAGCATGCTCAACACTGGTCGTAATGATGTGCTTGCCATATTGACGCTTTTCAATTGCCGTTCCTTTAATGACCCAGTTGTCGCCTTCTGAACCGCCACTGGTAAAAACGATCTCACTTGGCAAAACGCTAAACAGGTCCGCAATCTGCTTACGTGCCTGCTCTTGAAGATTCCATGCCATCTCACCAACCTTATGCAGACTGGAGGGATTCCCCCAAATCTTTTGGCAGACTTGATTATACGTATCCAAAACTTCCGGCCAGATCTGTGTCGTGGCACTATTGTCAAAATAAATCATACTGTGCTTGCTCCTTTAATGCACGCGGGAAAAAAGTTTTTCCTCGCAAGATATTGCCGCCGATGGATCACATCCGCGACGAAGGTTCGGCTCCTAAAACAACGCTACATTATAACAGATCATGAATCTTTTAACCATGATTGACGTCCGAAAATAAAAAACGCGTCAACGAAATGACGCGTTTTTTATTAAGAATTTCGCTTAAGCTCAGCGTAGTAACGCTGCTCCATTCGCTTATAAGACCCCGGCTCAACTTTTTCAACGGCTTTTTCCAAGATTTCCAGACTGCCTGGATAGTTATAACGATTGAATTCCTTTTGTGCCTGAGCAATTGCATCATTAATCTCTTCATGGTCAATACTGAGCCGGTTGGCATATTGAATCAGCCGTTCGGTCAGTTCGGCACTGTCTCTTAAGTCATCAGTTTTTTCCTGCAGCGTTTCAAGATCGTCTTGCACGATTAAAAGCTGCTTGGTGATGTCTTCCATATCAATCTTAACCTGGCTGATTGCATCGGCTAGTTTACCAATTTCATCACTGACCAGGAAGAAATAATCCATGTAGTCTTGGGGAATTCCCGGCAGATTCAGTGACTCCACACGCCGTTTGATTGTACGAATCTCAACTGAGAATCGCTGCAGCGTTTTTTTGGCTCGCGCCTCATCAGACTGAAGATCAGCAACACTATCATTAATCTGTTTTTGCTGTTCTTCGATTGCCGTCAATGACTTTTCATTATCAGTCTGACGAGCAACGACCTGGCTGTCAATAGCTTCTTCGACTGCCAGTGCTTCTTGATCTTGGTCATATGATGCCTGCAGTTGCCGCAACTGTTCGTCAAGGCCGCGTGCGTTGGCCAGTTCGTCATTGTTAAGCGTATAGTTAAGACTTAAACGTTCCAGTTCATCAATCAGCTCACGATTCTGCTGTTTGGCATGACTCAAATGCCGACCTACATCGCGCATCAATGGTGCAACTTTTGGCCGAGCATCAAGTTCGCGCTGCATAACATCGTAAAGCTGCTCAATATGCTGCGTCAGCTGATCATTTACCGTTGCCGCCTCATCCAGTCGCAAGGCATTCAAATCAGCATCTGCTTGTTCGCAAAGCTGACCAAGCCGCTCAATTTCTTGATCGATCTGGCCATCAGCAAAGTTATAGTGGTGTCGTTTCAGCTGCTCATAGCCATTTTTTAGTTCCTGCAGCTGGGTGGGAAATTCTGTCAGTAGTGGCTTATAGATATCTGGAATTTTTTGCATCAGTCGGGCCAATTTCTCGGTATCCTGCTGCAACTCGTTAAGTACGTCTTGGGCCGCTTCATAGTCGCCCTTAGCTGTAAGCGTGGTAAACTTGGCAAAACGAGCTTCCAGATTAGTCAAACGCTGGCGCAGAGCCGTACTGCTTTTACCATAGCGATAGCTGTTTTCTTCCAGGTCATTATGAAACTGCTGATATTGTTTTTTCAGCTCGCTAATTGCTTTTTGATGCTCTGCCTTGGCATCATCGATTTTTTTCAAACCTTCTTCAAGATTTGTCTGTTCACTCAGCAGCTTGGCAGTTGCATCCTGCAGCTTACGCAGATCCGGCTTGACTTTCAATAGGTTAAAGCCATGCAGATCTTGAGCAATTTGATCGGCCAAGTCATCAACTCGACTGGCAGCCGTCAGGAATTCATCTTGATATTCATCCTTGAGCTGATTAAAATCCTTCAGCGAGTCGCCGCTCAGCTCCGGATTCGCGTTTTTGGCCAGCCGTTCATCCAAATGAGCTGCCATTGCGGTAGTTTTTTGATTCAGCAGGGCGTCTACTGCATTAAGAATTCGCTTTTGATAGACGTATACACCAATAATTACCAACGCAGCAATAACTAAAATTCCGATCAACACTTGAAACATCTATATCCCACCTAATTTTGCACGGTTTATGCTTTGCGTTTTTCACCGTTTAATCATAAAATTTTACTAATTAAAATTATATCATATCTACTCTTGACAACTTATTATTTATCGGAGGGATTTTTATTTTGCCAAACTTTAAGCTTATTAACGCCCAGTTGGCTGCCTTATTGGAAAATGAAACCAACTTAATTGCTAATCTGGCCAATGCCTCAGCACTCTTAAACGACAGCGTTGATCAACTGAACTGGGTTGGCTTTTACCTTTATGATCCTAAAGAAAACGAACTGATTCTGGGACCATTTCAAGGTCATCCGGCCTGCATGCATATCGCAATGAATAAAGGCGTCTGTGGTCAGTCAGCTGCTCAGCGGCAGACATTAGCGGTTGATGACGTCACCAAATTTCCTGGCTATATCTCATGTGATGCTGCCGCCCGTTCTGAGCTTGTGATTCCATTGATTAAAGATCAGCAATTACTTGGTGTCTTGGATTTAGATGCCCCAGTTGAAAAAAGATTTGATGTAAAAATGCAGGCTGGTATTCAATCTTTTGTCGATGAACTGATCAAACATCTTGACTAGGCATGTTTTTCGAGTTAAAGTACTCTTTGTGTAAAATAATGCAGCAGTGAGGGGCAAGCTCGTCAACAGACCAATGCCGCATGGTGTTTCCAGTAACCCAGCTGCAAGGGTGAACGATCCAATTGGCCTGCACGAATGTCAAGCTCACAATCGGATTATTTTACTCCAAATAATTTTATTGGAGGAATTCTAATATGTCTCGTTACACTGGCCCTAGCTGGCGTGTATCTCGCCGTCTCGGCATGTCTCTGTCCGGTACCGGTAAGGAACTGGCTCGTCGCAACTACGCACCTGGTGATCACGGTAATGACCGTCGTGGCCGCCTGTCTGAATACGGTATGCAACTGCGCGAAAAGCAAAAGCTGCGTTACATGTACGGTATGACTGAACGTCAATTCCGTAACCTGTTCAAGCGTGCCGGTAAGATCAAGGAAGGCACTCACGGTACTAACTTCATGATCCTGCTGGAACGTCGTCTGGACAACATGGTTTACCGTCTGGGTCTGGCTACTACTCGTCGTCAAGCTCGTCAACTGGTTAACCACGGTCACATCACCGTAGATGGCAAGCGCGTTGACATTCCTTCCTTCGAAGTTAAGGTTGGTCAAGTCATCTCTGTTCGCGACAAGTCCAAGAACCTGGACGTTATCAAGAACGCTGTTGAAGCCGTTGTTGCACGTCCTTCATACGTTGAATTCGATGCTGACAAGCTCGAAGGTAAGCTGGTTCGCCTGCCAGAACGTGAAGACATGAACGCCGACATCGACGAAGCGCTGATTGTCGAATTCTACAACAAGCTGTAATATCTGATTACGGTTTATTTCTTAAAAAGCTCTGTGATTTAAAATCACAGAGTTTTTTATTTTTAACAATGCACGGATATACTAAATTCAAGCCAAAAAGGCCATGAGCGACTGGGATGATAGATCGCTCATGGCCTTTGGGGATTTTTGGAGTATTTTGAGGTTTAGAGATTAAGATTTATGTGTGATACGTAGTTTTTAGAAAACAGCGGCTAGCCATTAACGGCCATTTGATCTGATTTTTCATTTTCAAGCCCGGCTGTCTGCTTAAAGGCTGCAGCAACATGCTCTGGCGTGAAGCCAAACTTTTCAATAACCTGTTCGCCTGGCGCACTGGTACCGAATTCATCAACACCCATTACCGTACCATTTAGGCCGACAAAACGATGCCAGCACATTGAACTGCCCATTTCGATTGCCAAGCGCTTATCCAGACGCGGCGGCAACACCATTTCTTGATATTGCTTTGACTGCCGTAAGAAACGTTCCTGACATGGCATTGAGACAACCTGCACGTCAATGCCTTCTTTGGCCAATCGTTCTCTAGCCTGCAACGCCAAAGAGACTTCAGAGCCGCTGGCAATCAAGATTCCAGCCGGATGATTGGTTTGAGCCGGCGCCAAGACATAGGCACCTCGTTCTACTGGTGCATGCTTGACTGCTGCCAAAACCGGCAGCCCCTGACGCGAGGTGACAATTACGCTCGGCCGATCAGTGGTTTTGCCAATAACCTGCCAGGTAGCAATCGTTTCATTGGCATCAGCCGGACGGTAGACATCGACGCCCGGCATCGAACGCAGTGCCGCCAGCTGCTCAACAGGCTCATGCGTTGGACCATCTTCACCAACGGCCAAGGAATCATGAGAAAAAACAAAAGCAGTCGGGATTTTCATTAAAGCAGCCAAACGAACGGCCCCTTTAAGATAATCGCTAAATACCAAAAACGTGCTGCCAAAGGCTCGGGTACCGCCATGCAGCGTGATTCCGTTCAAAGCTGCTGCCATGCCGAATTCCCGCACGCCAAATCGCAGATTGCGGCCTAATGGATTTTCCGCCGCAAAATTATCATCTTTTTTCAGCAGCGTTTTGTTAGAACTGGCCAGATCAGCTGCCCCTCCCCAAAACATCGGATTCTGACGGGCAATTTCCTGGAGGGCATCATCACATACCAGCCGTGTGGCAATTTTTTCACCTGGCTCATAGTTCAAGTCGGCATCACTTAGCTTAAACTCATCATTCATTAATTGAGCGGCCAGCTGCGGATACTGCTGCTGATAGGAAGCCCACATTTCCAGCCAGCGTTGGTATTGCTTTTCTTTGGCAGCCACTAATTCTTGGAAGTGATCATAAACAGCCTGTGGTACGGTGAAGGATGGCTCATGCCAGTCAAATCTTTCTTTAAGCACAGCCAGACCATCTTGACCAACCGGCGTACCATGAACTTTGTTGGTTCCCTGCTTAGGCGCGCCGTAGCCGATTACCGTCTTAACTTCAATCAAAGTTGGCTTGTCAGCGCGTTTGGCCCGCCATAAGGCTGCATCAATCTGAGCCAGATCATTGCCGTCCTCAACGCGTTCATAATTCCACGAAGCCGCCTTGACACGCTGTTCAACATTGTCATGCGTACTCATTGACAATGGGCCATCCAGTGAAACATCATTTGAGTCGTAGAGTACGATCAGCTTATTAAGCTGCAGATTACCAGCGATATCCAAGGCTTCTTGACTGATGCCCTCCATTAAGTCGCCATCACCTGCCAAGGCATAGGTGTAATGATCAATTACCGGCATTCCTGGTCGATTGCACTGCGCGGCTAAATGCTTTTCTGCAATTGCCATGCCAACAGCCATGCCAAGACCTTGGCCCAAGGGACCGGTCGAGGCGTCAACCCCCGGGGTCCAACCATATTCCGGATGGCCTGGCGTTTTGGAACCCATTTGACGAAACGCCTTCAAGTCATCAATAGTGAGATCAAAACCATTTAGATGCAGCAGACTGTAGAGCAGCGCAGAACCATGACCTGCTGACAAGACAAAACGATCACGATTGATCCACTTAGGCTGCTTAGGGTTAAAACGCATATGATATTCAAACAGCGTGTAAGCCATTGGCGCGGCATCCAAAACGATCCCAGGATGACCACTGCGTGAGGCTTCAATCATTTCTACACCCAGCATCCGAGCAGCCGTAACTGATTTTTGATCCAAAGTTGCTTGCTGATTACTCATTAACTGCCGCCTCCTCCGCAACTTCATCCAGAATGCTGAATCCCAGCGTACTAATATCTTGATCAAAACCACGAACCGTATCCAGGGCAACGTCTTCTGGCGTAAACTCGCGCCGTGCCAGCCACTTTTGTAAAATTGCCGGTGGTACCGTGATAATATCGATCCCAGCCTGCTTAGCCTGACGAATGTTGTCGACTTCACGCGTTGAGGCCCACAACAATTCAACGTTTGGATGCAGATGCGACATCGCTACACTGGCATTGACAAAGGAAGTTGGATCGGCTCCCGTATCAGCAACTCGTCCTACAAACAGTGAAATAATTGCTGGCGTCTGTTCGTCCAATGCTTCTAGTGCCAAGCGTACCTGTTCACTGGTCGTTACTGCGGTAATGTTCAGCTTGATGCCGGCATGTGCCAGTTGATAAATCAGTTCCGTATTAGGCTGCCCATTCAAGTTTAAAATCGGAATCTTAACATAGACATGTTTACCTAATGAACTTAAGATTTCTGCTTCCCGCTGCATTTTTTGAGGATCTTGTGAAAAAACCTCAAAAGACAGGGAAGCTTCTGGAAATTCGCTTACCACTTGTTTGGCAAACGTCAGGTAATTAGTAACCCCTGCCCGTTTCATCAGTGATGGATTGGTTGTAAAGCCCGTTACTTCTGGCAGTTTGGCCATTTGACGCATATCATCAATGACAGCACCGTCAGCATAGATGGCAATCGTTTTTTGCTCAGTTGATTGCATTTCTCTAGCTCCTTTGTTAAATATACCAATTTTTAGTTAACAATTAATTCATGACTCGTATCATGACTGAATTTACCAACGTCGTCAATCGAATTTTGAAATTATTTTTGCTAATCGGTTAGCAATACCAATTCATTCTTGTGCACTTGCCATCAGTCATCATTTGGATTAATCGCCGTTATATCAACGATAATTCACATCTGGACCATTGGATAAACGTGACTTTATATTGTTAAGCAATCGATTGCGCAAAACTTTATATTTTTTAGTTACATATGATCTTATTTTCATTTACACCCTTATGATACTCCTATACCAATTTCAAATTGAGCAAGATGGAGCTGCCAAAAGACTGTGAATCAAACAACAAATTCATGAAAAAACTTAAAAATATCTCGATAATACGATGGAGATCTGCTATTCGATTGCAGCAGTAAAGAAATCGCTTTACCAAACTAGAATCAAAATCCTTTTTTACGTTTTAAAATCTGTCAACCGGTTGACATTAACGATTGCTAGGGGTATCTTTATCGTGGCAAGTGAAATCTATCACCAATTTTCAAAACGTGATCTTGTCAGGAAGAAGGGAATCAATTTGGAACAAGCAAGTTCAAAAAACGTCACCGCGGCACCGAAGCGTACCATTTCAATGCCGGTCAGTATCGCCTACTTTGCCCTATCGATCGTTATCAACTCGATGGGAAATGTTTTGACGCTGGTTACCAGTTCACATATTCATCCGCATTTTTTGGGATCCGCCTACTGGACGGCGGCTGAAAACAATCTTGGTATTGCCGTCTTGGGTAATAATTCAATGACACTGTTTTGGGCATTTATGGTTCTTGGGATGCTAACCTCAATCTTAAACGCAATTCTGATGCATAAATGGGAATGGAAACGAATTTTTGGCAATTTCATGTTTATGCTGCCGTTTTCAATCTTTATTCAATGGTTTTCTGATATTTTCAACCGAATCATGCCTGATGCTCATTCTTTGCCAATGGTAGTTTTGTACGTTCTGATAAATTTCTTAGGCGTTACTTTTATTGGAGTGGCCATTTCAATCTATCAGCGAGTAAATCTGGTGCTGCACCCTGCTGATGATTTATTCCAGATTCTACGTTTTCGTTATTTCAAAGGCAATGCAACTTTATCAATGTGGGCGTCATATATTCCACCAACAATTATGGCTCTGCTGGCTTTCCCTAAAATGGGGCTGGCAAACTTTGGTCTCGGAACGATTTTTGCGTTGCTCTTCCAAGGCAGTATTACTGGGCTTGCCGATCGAATTGTTTTCCCTAACCTCAAGCATCAAGCCTTAGATGTTTAGACTCTTCACTTTTATTAACAACAGTTTTGATTAAAGGAGAAAAATTATGGCATTCAACAAAAGTTTAGCTGGCTACTTCGATGATCTGCAACACATTGGCATTCCAACTGACGATCTGCAAAAAACGGTTGCTTTTTGGGAGAAGCTCGGTTTCAAGATGCTGGGCAATTTTGATACTGATAACCAGGGTAATGAGGTTGTCTTTATGCAATACGCTCATCTGACTTTGGAAATCTGGACTGGTGATGGTGCCGTTCGCCAAACCGGTGCAATCAACCATATCTCTTTAAATACTTCTGATGCCGATGCCGCCTTTAAAGCAGCCAAGGCAGCCGGCTTTAAGATGAAAGAAAATGAAGTTCAGCATCTCGACTTTTGGCAGCATGGCATCAAGTTCTTCAATATTGAAGGACCAAATGCTGAAACCATTGAATTCTGTGAAATCGTCAAAGACTAGGATGATTCGCGCCATTGCTTAATGCAGTGGCGTTTTTTTATTATTCAAGATCAATCAATGATACAATAGGATGAAACTACCTACGAAGGAGCAACATGCATGGCGAACGAAGAAAAAAGTGCAGTTGATCAGCGCCTGCAAAACGCGGTCTATGGCACGCCTAAAATCAATCCCGATGAGCAAAGACGCTATCTGGGAACTTTTCGTGAGCGGGTCTGCCTGACGATCAGCATAGCTCAGCTTGGCGAACGCGACTGGTCTGATGCCCTGCGATTGGAGCTTAAAAAAGGAATCGGCAATCTCGTCTTTTTAAATGGCAATCTGGATGATGAGCAGCTGCGTCCATATATGCAAGCGGCCGTTCAAGAACATGCCAGCTTCACTTTAAAAACGGATCCTGAATTTTTAACGGATCCTGAAAAAATGGCAGTCGTAGTAGCGGCTAAAACTGCGGTCTACCAATCGCCAGTTGATGTTGCCAAGCGCTATCCAAATCTGTTAAAGTCAGCTCCTCAAGTCAAGACGCCAGCCAAGCAAGGTTTTTGGCAGCGACTGTTTCATTCTAGATAAAACAAAGGAGGCATTGTTTTTTGCAGCCATTAGCCTATCGCATGCGGCCGCGCAATCTAAACGAAGTCGTTGGTCAGCAGCATTTGGTTGGTCCTGGCAAGATCATCAATCGCATGGTTAAGGCCAAAATGCTCAGCTCAATGATTCTATACGGTCCGCCTGGCACCGGCAAAACCAGTATCGCCAGCGCCATTGCCGGCTCAACCAAGTATGCCTTTCGCATGCTGAACGCCGCCACCGATTCAAAAAAAGATCTGCAGATTGTCGCCGAAGAAGCTAAAATGAGTGGAACCGTGATTCTGCTGCTTGACGAGATTCATCGCCTTGATAAAACCAAGCAGGATTTTTTGCTGCCTCATTTGGAAAACGGCCATATCATCTTAATTGGCGCCACGACCGAAAACCCGTATTTGTCGATTAATCCCGCTATTCGCAGCCGTACTCAGATTTTTCCGGTCTACCCTTTGGCTGAAAAAGACATCAGCCTGGCCATTGACCGCGCCCTCACCGACCAAGAGCGGGGCCTGGGGAAAATGCCGCTGGAACTGGCCGACAATGCTCGTCAGCAGCTGATTCGCGCCGTCAATGGCGATTTGCGCAGTGCGTTAAATGGATTGGAGCTGGCCGCAAAATCAACCAATCCAGCTCAAGACGGTAAAATCCACCTAACACTGCCGATTATTGAGGAATGCGTCCAGAAAAAAGCCCTATCTGCCGATAAAGATGGCGATGCCCACTATGACGTCATTTCTGCTTTTCAAAAATCGATCCGCGGCAGTGATGTCGATGCCGCGCTTCATTATTTGGCACGGCTAATTGCGGCGGGCGACCTGCCAAGCATCGCCCGCCGCCTGACCGTAATTGCCTATGAGGATATTGGTCTGGCAAACCCGCCAGCCGTTCAGCGAGCCATCACGGCAATTCAGTCAGCTGAAAGAATCGGTCTGCCAGAAGCTCGCATTCCACTGGCCGACGCCGTAATCGAACTTGCACTGTCGCCCAAGTCAAATTCTGGTATCCAAGCCATCGATGCTGCTTTAAAGCGCATCGATCAAGGCAACTTCGGCGAGATCCCCAACTGGCTAAAAGATGCTCACTACCAAGGTGCCAAAAAACTTGGCCATGGTGTTGACTACCAGTATCCGCATGATTTTCCACAGGACTGGGTTCGCCAGCAATATCTGCCAGATAAAATCAAAACTGATGAGTATTATCATCCCAAGCCAAACGGTGAATTTGAAAAAGCCCTGGGAATTCAGTATCGACGGCTGCTAAAGGCACAGCGCCAGCCAAGAAGTTGAAAACGATTGCACCTGTTTAAAAAAAATGCTAACATACTAGTAGAGGTTCTGTAGTGTGCGTGTTGTCTAATTCGCAGTCTTGCCTTACAGTTTCGTTACTTTGGGACTAGTGCCTCGACACTGTAACGACATGCCTTCTCACTTGGTAGTCGAAGCTTTGTCGGCCATGGCCCACCTGTCTTATCCACAGGTCAACACTGAAAGACAATTAACGGCATGAACGGAGCCGATACATATCATAATCAAGCGGGATTGAAATCATTACTGGTTTCAATCCCGCTTTTATGGTACCTTGGCAGAGAAAGGAGTTTTGATTTTTTGATTACTGTTTTAATGATCATTTTTGCCGCAATTATGCTGATTGAAAGCTGGTATCTATTAAGTCACCGCAAGACCGGTATCTTCGGTCAAGCCGCTACTGAGCGCAGTCTTCGCCACTGCAGCATCTGGGGCTGGCTGCTGCTGATCTGGGGCATCGTAAGTCTGATTGCCGCATTTTTCTCAGATCACGTTGGCTTAATCGCAACCGTATTAGTGATTGGCTGCCTGGCTGATATGGCAATGGCACTGGCAACTAGCTCGTTAGTGTTCAGAAAACACTAATTTCATAAACATTTTTTTGCGAAAGCCTTTACAATGTTGTAAAATATAAATAAACGAAGAAGCTTAAGCATTAAGGGGGTACTTGATATGACTCAACAATACCAACACATTTTGGTTCCTGTAGATGGATCAAAGGAAGCTGAACTGGCTTTTAAGAAAGCTGTTGCTGTTGCTAAACGGAATGGTGCTGATACGGAATTGCGCCTGCTGCACGTTGTTGATACTCGTGCTTTCCAAAACATCTCCAGTTTCGACAGCTCAATGGTTGAACAAGTAACCACGACTGCCAAGAAGACGCTGGATCAATACGTTGACTACGCTAAAAAACAAGGCGTTGCCAATGTCAGCTACACGATTGAATACGGCGCGCCTAAGACGATCATTGCCCGCGAAGTGCCAAAGGAAATGCACGCTGACCTGATCATGATCGGTGCCACTGGTTTAAACGCCGTTGAACGGATCTTGATTGGCTCGGTTACTGAATTTGTTACTCGGACTGCAATCTGTGATGTCTTAGTCGTTCGTACCGATTTAGACAACCAACCAATTCCAGTTCAAAAAAAGCGCTAAAGCATAATTAAAAGCGGCTGGGAAAAAAGTCCCATTTTCCTCTTAACTTAAATGAAATACCG
>NZ_JBKZAY010000007.1:0-83511 GCF_046939755.1 Limosilactobacillus mucosae | reverse complement strand
TGAGTGGATGTTTTGATTGAAGTGATTTCAAATTTTATTGAAAGTTAAAGTCGGTTCCGAGTAAGTCTTAATGATGGACTTGCTAATTAATAGAACTGCTTGACTTGGCAAGGTCGAATCGTTGGTAAAAGAACGATGATTTAAAGTGCAAAGCTGAATTCGTCATCAAAATGGCTGATCTGGGAGTTTGTCATTGTGCGGCTTGATTAAAGATCTGAAAGTTGTCTGCCAGAAGCGACTAAGAAGAGTTCGCGATGCTGTCGTTAGAATCAGACTTGCGATGACTTGGGTAAACTGTATAAAATTTTGCATAATCTGCCAATCAAAGTTTTCATTACCTACTATGTTAAAAAAACGATGCATAGTAGGTAAATTTCGGTGTATATCGAGTTAAGAACTCCTAACTTTACCTACTAATCCTTAAAAAGATTGAAATAGTAGGTAAAGTCGATGTTGGTCAGGATTGGTGAAGCCCAAAATATGCAATTTTACCTACTATTTTTTTGAAAATGCCCTAAAGTAGGTAAAAATCTCAGAATCGTTTATACATTACCTACGATTGACGAAAAAAACGCGAATCGTAGGTAATGTAGTATCAAAATGGTCGGAAAAGTCAGCCGCCCATTACGTGAATATGACTGGCACATCAACCAAAGTCATTTTGCAGTCATCCAACACGTGAACAGGACCAGCCGCGAACTTTCCGCTATGAGAACTGTGAACGCAGCTAAAAATGATATCGCACCTCAATAAGCACGGTCCCTCAGTCTAGCCACACGCAGGCATGAGTCAAATGCGATGAAATCCTGAAACTGATGGCTACTGTCATGAAGCAGGCAACGAATTGGCTTGCCGTGCATCATGCTTAGCAGCTCGCAACTCAAGATATTGCCGATGATCGAATTAATGACGGCTGGCGCGGTGAGCATTGCTGCCACCGATTTTGTGCACCTGGCGCTTGAATTTCTGTCCGTTGGCGGGTGCGAAATGGAAATGACGCATCTTGCCGGCAAACGGACGCCCGCTGAGCCGAATCGTCGTCCAGCGGCGCATCAGTTCGGTCATTTCATGCAGGTCCTTTAAAAGCGCGGGCTGACCTTCTGCTTCGGCCGCCTGCTTGATGTCGGACTGCAGCCGCATGATCAGGTTGTTGTGATATTGAAGCAGTTCGGCGGTCAATGGCGCGTTGCGGTATTGGTTGAACAGTTTTTGAATCAGCTCCATGGCTTCTTTGGCGTTTTGAGGCTGGACATAGCGGTTTTCTTCGTTCATAGATGGCTCCTTTGCTTGAAGCTGCTGCCTTGATATCAAGATGCAGCGGCTTTTGACTAATCTTGACATTTTTATCGAAAAAAAGTTTGACTATTGTTGACTTTTATCGGTGGGGTTGGTATATTATAAATTGTGTTTAGCACTTAGGCAGTTAGAGTGCTAAAAGGAAGTGATGCCAATGCTAACACAGCGTCAAAAGCAAATCCTGCAAGCGATTGTACGTCAATATACAGCGACTGGTCAACCGGTCGGCAGCAAGGTCTTGGCTGACAAGCTCCCCATTAAGGTCAGCTCAGCTACGATCCGCAACGAGATGGCAGTCTTGGAGCGAGAAGGGTTCGTGAAAAAGGAGCATTCGAGTTCTGGTCGCGTTCCTTCCAAGCAGGGCTATCGTTATTACGTTGACCATCTGCTTGATCCAGCAGCTGTTACCGACAGTGATCTGATGGTGATCCAAAATTCATTGGGGGCTGATTTTCGCAAGATTGATGAGATCGTTTCACATTCAGCTGATATTCTTTCAGCGCTGACGTCTTACACGGCGTTTACGCTGAAGCCAGAGCAAAAAGACGTGCACTTGAGCGGTTTTCGTTTGGTGCCGTTGGGTAATCAAAAGGTCATTGCCATTCTGGTTACAGACAGCGGTGAGGTGGAAAGCCAATCATTCACCTTGCCTAAGAACCTGGATACGCAGGCTTTGGAGGCCGTGGTGCGCTTGATCAATGACCAGCTGGTAGGCTTGCCACTGGCCACGGTCGTCAAGCATCTGCAGACTGACATTCCATTAAAGGTTAGTCAGTATCTGCACAGTCCCGACGGCTTTCTGCAGATCTTTGACAGCGTATTGGGGCGGGCGGCTCGCGAAAAATACTTCGTTGGTGGTCGGCTCAACATTCTCGGCTATTCTGATCGGCAGAATCCTCAGGCGCTGCGGGCATTGTATGGACTGCTCGATCAAAGCGATAATCTGTCAAGCATCATTGATTCCGATTCTCCAGATGATGGAGTCAATGTCAAGATTGGCAGTGAGATTGCCAACAATCAGGTGCTCAACGACTACAGTCTGATCACCGCTACCTACGACGTCAACCAATACGGCAAGGGTATTATCGCCGTGCTGGGACCGACGCGGATGCCTTATTCGCGGACGATTGGCCTGGTTGACGCGTTCAGACGCGAGCTGGCTAAACGACTGCTCGACTACTATCACAATTATTACGATTTATAGGAGGGGTTCGATGGCTGAAAAGAAATCAGCAGCTGCCAAGGAAGAAAAGGCGGCTCAAGCAGCTGAACCGACTGCGGCTGACCAAGCGGCTAAGAATGCCGAAGAAGCCAAGGATGCCAAGTCAGCTACCAAGGAAGATCCAACTGCCGCGCTCAAGCAGCAGATTGCCGATCTGAAAAAGCAGCTCGATGAAAAAGACGACCAGTATCTGCGGGCGCAAGCGGAAATTCAAAACATGAACAACCACTTTAAAAAAGAACGCGCGCAATTGATCAAGTACGATGGTCAAGGGCTGGCTAAAGACATCCTGCCGGTTTTGGACAACTTGAAGCGGGCCTTGGCAACACAATTGGATGACAAGCAGGCCCAAGAGTTCAAGAAGGGCATTCAAATGGTTCACGACCATTTGGAAAAGGCGCTCAAGGACCATGGGATTGTTGAGATTCCAGCTGAGCCAGGCACGCCTTTTGATCCGACCAAGCATCAGGCGGTTCAAACCGCGCCAGCTTCGGATGATCAAAAAGCTGACACCATTGTTCAGGTTCTGCAGGCTGGCTATGAAATGAAGGATCGCGTGCTGCGTCCTTCAATGGTCGTTGTTGCACAATAATTTAGATAAACCAATATAAAAAGAGGGAAAACATTTATGGCAAGCAATAAGATTATCGGTATCGACCTTGGTACCACTAATTCCGCCGTTGCTGTTATGGAAGGTAACGAACCTAAGATTATTACCAACCCAGAAGGTGGCCGGACGACTCCTTCTGTCGTATCTTTCAAGAATGGTGAGGTTCAAGTTGGTGAAACGGCCAAGCGTCAAGCCATCACCAACCCAAACACCATTACTTCAATCAAGAGCCACATGGGCGAACCAGGCTACACGGTTGATGTTGATGGCAAGAAGTACACGCCACAAGAAATCTCGGCAATGATTCTGCAATACATCAAGAAGTACGCTGAAGACTACATTGGCGACACGGTAACCCAAGCTGTTATCACGGTGCCAGCCTACTTCAACGATGCTCAGCGTCAAGCTACCAAGGATGCTGGTAAGATTGCTGGTCTGGAAGTTAAGCGGATCATCAACGAACCAACTGCTTCTTCACTGGCATATGGTCTGGACAAAAAGGACAAAGACGAAAAGATCCTGGTTTATGACCTTGGTGGTGGGACGTTCGATGTTTCCATCCTGGAACTAGGCGATGGCGTCTTCCAAGTTCTTTCCACTTCTGGTGACACTCATCTGGGTGGTGACGACTTTGACCAAAAGATCATGGATTGGCTGATCGATGGCTTTAAGGCAGACCAAGGCATTGACCTGTCCCAAGACAAGATGGCGTTGCAACGGCTGAAGGATGCTGCTGAAAAGGCTAAGAAGGAACTTTCCAGCTCCCAATCCGCTGAAATCAACTTGCCATTTATCGCTCAAAAAGATGGTCAACCAGTACACCTGGACCAAACGCTGACGCGGGCTAAGTTCAACCAACTGACCAACGACCTGGTTGAAAAGACCAAGCAGCCAGTTATGAATGCTTTGCATGATGCTGGTCTGGACTTTAACGACATTGATGAAGTCATCTTAAACGGTGGCTCAACGCGGATTCCAGCCGTTCAAGAACTGGTTAAGGACTTGACTGGTAAGGAACCAAACCACTCCATCAATCCTGATGAAGCCGTTGCGCTGGGGGCTGCCATTCAAGGTGGGGTTCTGACTGGTGACGTTAAGGACGTTGTTTTGCTTGACGTTACGCCACTGTCCCTTGGTATTGAAACCATGGGTGGGGTAATGACCAAGCTGATCGACCGCAACACGACGATTCCAACTTCCAAGAGCCAGATCTTCTCAACGGCCGCTGACAACCAACCAGCCGTTGATATCCATGTTCTGCAAGGTGAACGTCCAATGGCTGCCGACAACAAGACGCTTGGCAACTTCCAACTGACGGATATTCCGCCTGCACCACGTGGCGTTCCTCAAATCAAGGTTACCTTCGACATTGACAAGAACGGGATCGTTAACGTTTCTGCCGAAGACCAAGGAACGCACAAGAAGCAAAACATTACGATCAAGTCCAACTCTGGTCTGTCTGATGAAGAAATCGAACGGATGCGTAAGGACGCTGAAGAACACGCCGAAGCCGACAAGAAGAAGAAGGAAGAAGTTGATCTGATGAACGAATCTGACCAGCTGATCTTCCAAACCGACAAGACCATTAAGGAACTTGACGGCAAGGTTTCTGAAGATGAGATCAAGAAGGCCAAGGACGCCCGGGATGCTCTGCAAAAAGCTAAGGACGCCAAGGACTTTGATGCGATGAAGACCAAGAAGGACGAATTAAACAAGATCGTTCAAGACTTGGCAGTCAAGCTCTACCAACAAGCTCAACAAGCAAACCAACAAAATGGTACTGACGGCAACAATGGCGGTGCTGACAACAATAACGGCAAGGGCGACGGCAAGACCGTTGATGGCGACTTTACTGAAGTCAATGACGACGACAACAAGTAGGCCAGTCAGCCGAAGCCGATTTAGATAAGCAAAAAAGCCAAAGCCCCTATAACGGACTTTGGCTTTTGCTTATTTATCGTGACTATGCTATAAAGTAAGAGAGAAAAATTGCGTTGCGAGGGATTTAAATGGCAGAGAAAAACTATTACGACATTTTAGGCGTCAAAAAGGATGCTTCAGACGCCGAAATCAATCGGGCCTATCGGAAGCTGGCGGCTAAGTATCACCCAGACGTCAACCATGAGCCGGGAGCCGAAGAAAAATTCAAGAAAATCAATGAAGCCTATGAAGTGCTGCATGATCAGCAGAAGCGGGCACAATATGATCAGTTTGGCTCCGCTGGCCCTCAAGGCGGCTTTGGTGGCGGTCAAGGCTTCGGCGGCTTTGGTCAGGGCGGTTTTAGTCAGGGTGGCTTTGGCGACTTTGGCGATATCTTCAGTGATCTGTTTGGTGGCGGCCGTGCTCGGCGCGATCCTTCGGCACCAAGACAAGGACGCGATTTGCAGTACAATATGACGCTGGACTTTATGGATGCCATCTTTGGTAAGGAGACTACGATTAAGTATGATCGAGAAGCCGAATGCGATGTCTGCCACGGTTCTGGTGCCAAGCCGGGCAAGTCGCCTGCAACGTGTCATACTTGTGGCGGTTCCGGGGTTGTGATGCAGCGCCGGCAAACGATGATGGGGATGATGCAGTCCCAGACCGTCTGCCCAACCTGTCATGGTACCGGTAAGGAAATTAAGCCGGAAGATCAATGCGACAAGTGCCACGGCTCAGGCCACGTTCAAGAAAAACACAAGCTTAAGGTCAAGGTGCCGGCTGGCATTGATGATGGTCAGCAGATGCGCCTGCAGAACCAAGGTGAAGCGGGTACCAATGGCGGTCCATACGGTGATCTGTACATTGTCTTTAGAGTTACGCCTAGTCGCGACTTTAAGCGGGATGGCTCCACGATCTACGTTGATCAGGATATCTCGTTTGCGCAAGCCGCGTTGGGTGACAAGATCAAGGTCAAGACTGTGCATGGCGATGTTGATTTAAAGATTCCAGCGGGCACGGAATCAGAAACCTCATTCCGGCTGCGGGGCAAAGGGGTTCCACATCTTAACGGCAATGGCAATGGCGATGAGCATGTCACGGTTCACGTTAAGACGCCTAAGAATCTTAACAAGCGGCAAAAAGAAGCCATGCTGGCCTTTGCTGAAGCCAGTGGCGAACGTGTCGCCGGCTACAAGGGCGGTTTCTTAGACAAACTCAAGGATCACTTTGAAGAAAAATAAGCCTAAAGTTTTAAAGAGCAAGACGCTGCAGCGCGCGGCGAATTGCTCTTTTTTCAGTATTTGCACCGACCCAGTTTGAGTTGCCAACGGGATTTGATATACTGGTAGATAGACATTTAACGTAGAAAGTGAGCACAAAAAATCAATGAATCTTGAAGAAATGAAAGAACGCCAAAAGCACATTCGGAACTTTTCGATTGTCGCCCATATCGACCATGGGAAGTCTACGCTGGCGGACCGGATTCTAGAAATGACGGATTCGATCTCTAAGCGGGAAATGAAGGCCCAGATCCTTGACGACATGCCATTGGAGCGGGAACGCGGCATTACCATCAAATTAAATGCCGTGGCGCTGACTTACCATGCTAAAGATGGTGAAGACTACATTTTCCATCTGATCGACACGCCTGGGCACGTCGACTTTTCCTATGAGGTCTCACGCTCTTTGGCAGCCTGTGAAGGGGCAATTCTGGTCGTTGACGCAACGCAGGGGGTTGAAGCACAAACCTTGGCCAACGTTTACCTGGCATTGGACAACGACTTGGAGATCCTGCCGGTCATTAACAAAATCGATCTGCCTTCCGCTGACGTGGCGGGGACTAAAAAGCAGATTGAGGAAGAAATCGGTCTGGACTGCAGCGATGCCTGTGACGTCAGTGCCAAAACCGGTCTGGGCGTCGAAAAGGTACTGGAAAAAATCGTTGCCGAAGTACCGGCGCCAACTGGTGATCTGACGGCTCCGCTAAAGGCGCTGATTTTTGATTCCAAATACGATGACTATCGCGGCGTGGTTTTGAGCGTCCGGGTCTTTGAAGGAACCGTCAAGAAGGGCGACCGCATTAAACTGATGAACTCTGGTACTGAATATGAAGTCGCCGAAGTCGGAATCAACTCGCCTAAGCCATTAGCCCGTGATTTCTTGATGGCGGGGGACGTTGGCTATATTACCGCGGCCATTAAAGACATTAAAGATACGCGGGTTGGTGATACGGTTACCGATGCCAAGCACCCAACTGATAAGCCATTAGCCGGCTACCGTCAAATGACGCCAATGGTTTACGCGGGACTTTATCCAACTGACAACGCCAAGTTCAACGATCTGCGGGATGCCTTGGAAAAACTGCAGCTCAACGACGCGGCTTTGACGTTTGAGCCAGAATCCTCACAAGCATTGGGCTTTGGTTTCCGCTGCGGCTTCTTAGGACTTTTGCATATGGACGTCGTGCAGGAGCGGCTGGAACGTGAATTCAATCTGGATCTGATTACCACGGCACCTTCCGTAACCTACCATGTCGACTTGCATGATGGTACGATGAAAGAAGTTGAAAACCCTGCTGAAATGCCGGATACTTCTTCTATCAAGGATATTAAAGAGCCTTACGTCAAAGCTTCGATCATGGTGCCAAACGATTACGTCGGCCCGGTTATGGAGCTTTGCCAACGCAAGCGGGGCGAGTTTGACACGATGGAATATCTGAGTGAGACGCGGGTCAACGTGATCTATCACATTCCGTTGTCTGAAATCATCTTTGACTTCTTTGATAAGCTGAAGAGTTCCACGCATGGCTATGCCTCGCTGGATTATGAGATTGATGACTACCGCGTCAGTGACCTGGTTAAGATCGATATTCTGCTTAATGGCGACAAGGTTGATGCCTTAAGCTTCATCGCACACCGCGACTTTGCCGAAGAACGGGGCCGCGAAATCACGACCAAGCTCAAGAAGATTATTCCGCGCCAGAACTTTGAGATTCCAATTCAAGCCGCCATTGGCTCCAAGATCATCGCACGGACCAACATCAAGGCTTACCGCAAGGACGTTACGGCGCGGATTCATACTGGGGATCCTGATCGACGGGCCAAGCTGTTGGACAAGCAGAAGCGCGGTAAGAAGCGGATGAAGGCAGTTGGGCGCGTTGAGGTCCCACAAGAAGCCTTCATGGCCGTTTTGAAGACAGATGAGGAAATCGACGAAAAGAAGAAGTAGCTATGACGGCATTTATGTTTTAGGGATGGCTAAAACTAGACCAATTTTTTGGCATTTGCCCACAATTTGCCCACATAAAATCAAATGTGGGCAAGATTAGCTAGATACTTGATCGAACAAATCGGCTGTTTGCCGTTTCTTGCTATCACTTAGGTGAACATAAGTATCTAGTGTGGTTGTAATTCTGCTGTGTCCTAGTTGCACTTGCACTTCTTTTGGGCTTGCACCAGCTTCCAACAACATGGTGGCATGGGCATACCTCAAACTATGAAAATTAAACGGGAAACCTAACTTTACCTGAATTCGATCAGACATGTACTTGACCGACATGGGGTGATGGGTTTCCCGTTTTTTCTAATAATTTACGAGCAGATCCACCGCCTCTTAATAAACGTATGTTCGGTTTATACGCAGAAATTAATCCCAATCTTCTATGTTTATAAAAGGTTGAGATTTTTTAGTTTTTTAGTTCAGCCAATGCAGCTTTATTTTCCCAGGAGATAACGTCAATATCATAGGCCTGGGCAATTTTTGCCGCTTTTTCACTAATATTTTTTTGTTTTTCATTAAATATGACGACATAACGACTTTGCGCATACATATTAGGCAGATTGGCGGATTTTTTGATGTCGTTGTGTTTAAATGCATCAAGCATTATTTCGTTTGCAGAAATATTATTCTGAATATTAAAAAGGATTAGCGGTTTATCCTTACGTTTAGGTAAAGCGTACAAAAATTTATACTCTACGCCGCTTTGCCCTCTAACTGAGGTTGGCAAACCGCCGAAATTATTAGTGTCAAAGTAATTTAAAACGTCCTCGGCAAAAAAGCTTTTAACATTTTCTTTTTGGGTGAATGAAATATCGTTAATTCGTAAGATAGCAGATGTCAATTGATATTTCATAATTGGAAATTCTTTGGGAGTGCCGACAATTGATAAAGTTTCATCTTCAATTATTTTGATATGGAATTGTTGGCACACTGAATCTATTAGACGTCTTCTGGTTGGGGTGAGCTTAATACCCATGAATTCCAGATTGGTGATAGTATAGCCGTCATCTGTCAGCATTATTTGCTTGTCGGATACTTCCTCGACATAAATAGTGATGTTATCGTTTATATCATCGACAAAAGGGGTAACTATTTCATCGCATTTTCCTAAATGATTAATCGTATATCCTTTTTTTAACCATTCAAAATAATTATCTAACAATTTAACGGTATTCATTTATTTCACCTTCTTTACTAAATCAATGATTGTTCAATAGTGATATCACTGATTTCAAAGTTGTTGTATTTAAGAAATTCCATAAGCGATGTAACAATCTCATCAGTACAATTATAATTCACCAAATTAGTTAGTGGAATTGCATGTTGCCCATTTTGATGCTGGTCATCAAAAATATGTACATGTGGTGTCGCAACGCCTTCATGCGGTTTTCCGTTTAAGTCGATACGGATCATTTTTTCGCTTTTGTGATGAAACAACATGTAGCTAAGGCAATTAGTTCGCCGATGACCTTTTCTATTTTGGATAACTTTAAAGGTATTCGATGGTTCCAGCAATGCAAAACCATCATAATTAGCCTGTTGACCATTGGCTGCACAAAGCAGGTGAGTAGATTTGGTCTTTTTGGGTAAATCATGTAGGGCTTTATATTCAGAGTTTTTCATAGTTTTCTTTCCTAATTACATATTTAATTTCTATAGTTAGAAAGGCAATTAAGCAGATTCAGTGGAAATGTTAAAAAGTTTGGTTAGTGAAACCAAAGATTAAGTCAATGATTTTTTCTTCTTTGATAAACAGTTTATCACTAAAAAGATTATGGAATAGAAAAAAGCTTTTAATAGATCCTGGTCACAATTCCATGAGATGACATGGTGATAGGCATTAATGTGAATTATCATATTAGGCCCTTGATTAGTGATGTGTTTACTAGGAAAAAATAATTGTTTCTTAACAATAAATTTTTAGAACTTTAGCGCTGTCAATTGGATAATTTCCAAAAAATCGAAAATTTTTTTGGAAAAAAGTGCTTAAAAGCCGGGTAATGGTGGAAAATAGAAGATAGCAGTTAAGCTGCCTTTAATAAAGAGGGCTTATAGCTGATTAAAATGTTGTACAGGAGGAGTTAATTACGATGGATAGTTCAAAGCAAGGATTGCGTAGATATCATCTTGGTTTGGATATTGGTACAAATTCAATCGGTTGGACCGCAATTGATGATCATTTTTCATTGTTGCGCGTTAAAGGTAAAAATGCAATCGGCGTCCGGACTTTTAAAGAGGGGGAAACGGCAGCAGATCGGCGCGGCTTTCGAACGGCCCGGCGCCGCTTAAGTCGACGTCGTTGGCGCCTTCAGTTTTTGGATGAATTTTTTGCGCCATATTTAGCAGAAGTAGATCCTAATTTTTTGGCAAGACTCAAGCAATCTGATATCTCGGCAAAAGATCCTGCTAAAAATCAAGAATATATGGGGAAATTGCTGTTTCCGGATCAGGAAGCTGCATCAGATGGAAATGGATATCCTACGCTGATTCAAATGCGCAAAGAAATGCCAGCTGAAAAGGCAGCAGATTTTCCAGTCTTTAACATTTACCAGCTGCGGTATGCACTGATGAATGAAAAGCGTAAGTTTGATCTACGTGAAATATATTTGGCTGTTCACCATATCGTTAAGTATCGCGGGAATTTTTTAAATAATACAAGTGTTGACAAGTTTAAAGCCGATCAAATTGATTTCAATAAATCGTTTGAGACGCTAAATGACTTATTCCGTCAAGTACAGCCGATCGCCCCATTTCAAATTGACTTGACCAAGGTAGATGAATTGGGAAAGCTTTTATTGGATACCAAACAAAAGAAGCTTGATCGTCAAAAGGCTGCTGCCAAACTATTGCCATTGATTGAAGATGGGACTGATAAGGAGATCGTTAAAGCGCATCAGCAAACGGCTCGTGAAATCAGTAAATTAATCTTGGGATATAAGGCAAAGGTCGGTTTGATCCTGCAAAACAATCTTGACCAGACGCTGGATATGAGTACGGAAAACAGTGATGATCAGTTGATGCAAATTGCCGAAGAGCTGGACGACTACCAGATGGAGCTGATTAATCAACTGTCATTGCTGTATTCTCAGATCATGCTCAATGAAATCGTACCCAATGGTGAAACCGTTTCGGCATCAATGCTGAACCGTTACTACAAGCATCGCCGTCAGTTAAAAGAATTAAAGACTTATGGTGCTGCCTGTGATAAAAAAATTCGTGAGCAGCTCGATCATCTTTATGCTGAATACATTGGTCAGGTTCCTAAAGACAGCAAATTTGACTTTACCAAAGATTTGAAAAAGTTGATGGACAAATCTGACCTGGGACAAAAGATTAAAGACGAGATTGAGGCTGGCGACTACCTGCCAAAACAGCGGACATCTGCAAACGGTGTAATTCCGCACCAAATGCATCAACAAGAGCTTGATCAAATAATTGAAAATCAAAAAGAATATTATCCTTGGCTGGCAGAACCAAATCCAGTTGAAAAGAACATTAAGAATGCCAAATACAAGCTGGATCAGTTAGTCAGCTTCCGTGTTCCATATTATGTTGGACCGATGATTACTTTGGCTGATCAACAAAAGACGTCTAAGGCCTCTTTTGCATGGGCAGTCAGAAAAGAAGCTGGCAAGATTACGCCATGGAATTTTGATGAGAAGATTGATCGTGAGAAATCGGCCAATAATTTTATCAAACGGATGACGAATAAGGACACTTATTTGTTAAGCGAGGACGTTTTGCCGGCATCGAGTCTGCTGTACCAAAAGTTTACGGTTTTAAATGAGCTGAATAATATTCGCGTGAATGGTCGCAAACTGCAGCCAGCACTAAAGCAAGTCATCTATACGGACCTGTTTCAGAAGCGTAAGACGGTTAATCTTAAGACCTTGACGAATTTCTTGGCGATTCACGAACCAACGCTGACTAAGCCAAAAATCGAAGGACTGTCGAATGGTCGCAGCTTTAATTCAAGTCTTGGTACCTATATTGATCTGTCTAAGATACTGGGAGACCGCATTGATGATTTAAACTATCGTGATGATATTGAAAAGATTATTGAATGGTCAACCGTATTTGAGGATAGTGAGATTTATAGCGTCAAACTGCAGGAAATCCAGTGGCTGACCAACGAACAAAGAGAAAAATTGGTTCGGAAACGTTATCAGGGATGGGGGAGACTCTCCAAGAAACTGTTAACGGGGATCACTGATGAAAATGGTCAGCGTATTATTGATCTAATGTGGGATACCAACAAAAACTTTATGCAGATCGTGCATCAACCGGTCTTTGAAGAACAAATTACTGAACTTAATCAGCAGCTATTGCAAGACGCTGACAAGGCACCATTAGAAGTCGTTGATGATATTTTGGCTGACACGTATACATCGCCCCAAAATAAAAAAGCAATTCGCCAGGTTGTCAAAGTTGTTGCTGATGTAGTCAAGGCGGTTGGCGATGCCCCAGCATCGATTTCAATTGAGTTTGCTCGTAATGAAGATCGCAACAAGGAATTGAAAAACAGTCGACGGCGCAGCATTGAAAAGCTTTATCATGAAACGGCCGAAAAGCTGGTCAAGCAAACCAATCTGCTTGAAGAATTGGGAAACGTCAAGGATTTGAATGATCGCTATTATCTTTACTTTACCCAGGCTGGTCGTGATATGTATGATGGCACGCCAATCAATATCGATGAAATCAGCACGCATTACGAGATTGATCACATTTTGCCACAATCATTCTTGAAGGATAATTCTTTGGATAATCGGGTCTTGGTTAAGAAATCTGAAAACGCGGCTAAGTCGGATCGAGTACCGGCAAAGCTTTATGGAGCTAAAATGCGGGCCTTTTGGAAGCAACTTAAAGAAAGCCAGCTGATCAGCAATCGCAAGTATCTTAATCTGACGACCGATCCAGAACAGGTTGACAAGTATCAGATGCAGGGATTTGTTCATCGGCAGTTGGTAGAGACGCGCCAAATCATCAAGCTGGCAGCCAATATTTTTGGTTCGCTTTATCCAGACAGCACCGTGATTGAAACGCGGGCCGAGCTTACCAAGCAATTGCGTGAAAAATTCAGTCTTTATAAAGTACGTGACGTAAATGACTATCACCACGCTGTTGATGCTTACTTGACGGCGTTTGCTGGCCACTACCTGTATCAGCGCTATCCAAAACTGCGGTCGATGTTTGTCTACGGTGACTATGCCAAAATCTATGCTGATGATTTGAAACGGTTGCGCTCAGTTAATCTTTTTCATGACTTGGAAAAAGATCAATACAACAGTGGAACCGCGGTAAATCCGGAAACCAAGGAAAAAATCGTGGATGTCGACTGGCTGAGCGATTATGTATCCAAGATTCAGCATTTCAAATATATGCTGATTTCTAAAGCCGTTTATGTGAAACATGGAAAGCTATATGATGCAACAATTGCTCCTGCATCAAAGGCCGCCACGAAGTCTAACCCAATTAAAATTAAAAATAGTAAACCGGTAGACATCTATGGTGCTTATACCCATGAGGTTGCTGCCTATATGGCAATCGTTCGCGTTAACGGCAAAAAGCCTAAGTATAAGGTTGTCAGCGTACCAGTCAGAATGCTGCAGCGACTGAAGATGGCAGAACAAAAAGGTCATGCTCAGTATATGCAGACCCTGCACGATGTTTTGTCGCGGAACTTCACTTCGTTTAAAAAGAACCGTAAAACCGGATTAAAAGAAGCCGTGGTAAAAGACTTTGACGTGCTGGTTCCCTGTGTGCGCTATAATCAGTTAGTCATTGACGGGGATGCAAAATTTACGCTAGGGAGTCATGAGTATCAGCATAATGCCAAGCAGCTGGTTTTAAGCGATCATTCATTAGAAACGTTGGCTAATAATTTTGAATACGTCAGAAAACATCCTGATGAAGCTGATGAACGGATGACAATGCTTTATGATGATATTCTTGACCGGGTCAACCGCTACTTTACGCTGTACGATAAAAACAAGTTCCGTGAGAGACTAAAAGCAGGTCGGGACAAATATTTGAAGTTGCCAACTTTCTCATTGAACAAGAAAGATGCAAGCAAAGCTGAAACAATTATTAATATGCTTAGAGGGCTTCATGCAAATGCAACTGCACCCGAAATGAAATATATTTTAAATACATCTACAGGGTTTGGTGCTTTCCAAACCAAAAGTGGTATTCAATTATCAGAAAATGCAAAATTAGTATATCAATCACCAACGGGCTTATTTAGCAGAGAAGTTTTGTTGAAAGATCTGTAGCAAAAAGAAAAGGAATGGCTCATCAATGGTGAACCATTCCTTTTTAATATGTATCGCCCATTAATAAATGGGTCAGAAGAAATAACTCTGCAAAATGCATTGTTTGACTTTAACTCTGGATGTTAAATCAATGATGTTATTCCTGTTGGGAGCTACCCAACAAACATAGTATAACCTTAAATTTTTAAATTGGCAAGGAGGAGTATTTATGGGATGGCGGTCAGTCATTGTAACTCAGCATGCAAAAATGTCTTATTCAGCTGGTCTGATGGTGGTGCAAACAATGGATGGAACCAGTGAAATACCGCTTGATGACATGGCACTGCTAATGGTAAGTACGACACAGGCAGTGATTACTTCGGCTTTAATCAGTGCTTTGGTAAAGAACAACATTAAGGTGATTTTTGTTGATCATGCTCATCAGCCAATTGGCGAGGTGAATGGCTATCAATCCGCCAATCGCGACTGCAAGTTGTTGGAAAATCAGTTTAATTGGCAGCAGCAGCGCAAGGATGTCTTATGGACGAAGATTGTGGCTGCCAAGATTAACAATCAGATTTCGGTTTTAAAATGTTTCCATAAGGATGTTGAGTGTCTGCAAAATGAGCTGGATCAACTACTGGTTGGTGATGAGACCAATCGCGAGGCCGTGGTTGCCAGAAAGTATTTTCCGTTACTTTATGATGATGACTTTTCAAGGCATAACGGCAGCGCGATCAATGCCGCGTTAGATTATGGCTATTCGATCTTGTTGTCTGAAACCAATCGCATAATTGCTGGCAACGGTTATTTGACGGAACTGGGGATCCATCATCGTAATCAAGCCAATCATTTTAATTTGGGCTCCGACCTGATGGAACCCTTTCGACCAATCATTGATTACTGGGTTGCTGGGCAAAAGTTTCGTGAGCTGACGCCAGAAGTAAAAATCGGTTTGATTGATTGCATGAATATCGAGATTATTTTTAACGGCAAAAAAGAAATTTTACGCAATGCGATTTCTCGGTATGTCACTGACTGTCTAAATTACTTGAGTGGTGACAAAGACGAAACGAGAATCGAGGTGGAATTTACAAGTGAGGTACCGAATGATGCGCTTAATGGTAATGTTTGACCTGCCAGTAGAAACCAGTAAACAGCGTCGGGAATACCGCAAATTTCATAAAAGGCTGATTCAAGAAGGCTTTTTAATGATTCAATATTCAGTTTACGCGCGAGTATGCGTTAGTCGGCAGTCGGCTAATTTCATGGAGCAGCGAATCAAAGCCTTTCTGCCTGACGAGGGAGTAGTGCAGACATTTATGATGACTGAAAAGCAGTATAATGACATGCATTTTTTGCGGGGCAAGAAAGTACAGGACGTTAGAAATACCTCGAAAAGGACGATTGTATTATGAATTTGATATATGCAGCTCATCAGCCAATGGAACTTGAAAATGGTCGTGTAACCGTGTTGATGACCAATAACCAGAACGTTTACTTTGAAATGGCACAAGCACTGGCAGAAAAGAATGATTTGCTTCGTTTAATTGATGATAATTTTTCGGAACTGAATCTGTCGACAGCTTTATGTTGGGACGCGGATCTGTCTTCAGCACCTGATTTAATGGATAAGTACGGCTCAGCTTTGATTAAAAAGATCAGCAATGAATTGACGGTTGATCAAAGGCAGCAATTGCTTACTAAACAGCAAGAATTGTTGACAGCCATTCAGGATACGCTGTTTTCAGTTGATTTACCCTTGGAAGTCAGTCTTGATGATGGCTTTCAAAGATTATACAAATATGCCCGCCCGCATTTGATCAGCAGTGCAAATGCGACACCATATGATATAATAAAAAATGATTTAAATATTCATTTAGAGTTGAATGACTGTCGCGTTCTGGCAATGAAGAACATCGCTAATTTTTTGTTGCCAGAACAATTTAAGGCTTTTCTTCAGCTGATTGAAGAAAGTGGCCTCGCAGTTTTTCTATTGGAATTCTCAGAAAAACAACAGCGTGTATATTATCAAAGCGCTGATGTTTATTGGATTGATGAAGATTTCGTTGATTGGCATCTCTAAATCGTTAGTTTTTGATTAGAAAACAACGGCTTTAGATGGATGTTAAATCAATGATGTAATTCACGGTCAGATGATCAGAAACGTTGCTTTACAGGGCTTTAGATGGATGTTAAATCAATGATGTAATTCACGCTCGACCATCGCTTAAACCATCATCGCCAGCTTTAGATGGATGTTAAATCAATGATGTAATTCACATTGTTTAATCTTTTTCATCGTATCAGCATGCTTTAGATGGATGTTAAATCAATGATGTAATTCACAAGCCAAGCAAGCGGTTCTGAATGGCGATAGCTTTAGATGGATGTTAAATCAATGATGTAATTCACCAAGTACACGGCAATTCTGCACGTCCAGTTGCTTTAGATGGATGTTAAATCAATGATGTAATTCACCAATTGACTAATTGTTCGACTTCACATGTCGCTTTAGATGGATGTTAAATCAATGATGTAATTCACGGATAGTAGAACTGAATCGTAATACGACGCGCTTTAGATGGATGTTAAATCAATGATGTAATTCACTTGGTATTTGGAAGCATGTTGACCAGTCTGGCTTTAGATGGATGTTAAATCAATGATGTAATTCACGCGGTTTAAAGCGCCAGTTTGCTAAATTGGGCTTTAGATGGATGTTAAATCAATGATGTAATTCACCAACGGTTAAACCGGATACCGATAACTTTAGCTTTAGATGGATGTTAAATCAATGATGTAATTCACTTTGTTTGTCCCCGCTGTATTGGATACTTAGCTTTAGATGGATGTTAAATCAATGATGTAATTCACCAACATGACACTCACCATCATCTGCACCATGCTTTAGATGGATGTTAAATCAATGATGTAATTCACGCCGAGGTGGGAGATTACCCACCTCGCCCTGCTTTAGATGGATGTTAAATCAATGATGTAATTCACGATGGCTCTTGATAATCTGCCAAAAACTGGGCTTTAGATGGATGTTAAATCAATGATGTAATTCACGTTATTAATAAAAAAAGGCCCGGCATAAAGGCTTTAGATGGATGTTAAATCAATGATGTAATTCACTTATCTTGTGTAAATATTGCGATGAAGGAAGCTTTAGATGGATGTTAAATCAATGATGTAATTCACCGTTGCCAGTGCTTGGAAACAAAATATCTTGCTTTAGATGGATGTTAAATCAATGATGTAATTCACAGTCTGCGCCATAGCCATGTGGCCTACCTGGCTTTAGATGGATGTTAAATCAATGATGTAATTCACAGTCTGCGCCATAGCCATGTGGCCTACCTGGCTTTAGATGGATGTTAAATCAATGATGTAATTCACCTTGCTCCAGCTTGGCCCGCTGGTCTGCAGGCTTTAGATGGATGTTAAATCAATGATGTAATTCACCAGGAAATCAAAAAACCAGAAGAACAAACGGCTTTAGATGGATGTTAAATCAATGATGTAATTCACGCAACGTTTGACCACGTCAGATCAGCCTTAGCTTTAGATGGATGTTAAATCAATGATGTAATTCACTCTGCCGTGCTACTTTTGAGCCAATCTGAGGCTTTAGATGGATGTTAAATCAATGATGCAATAAGTCGGTTGCGATTGGCAGCCGGCTTTTTTCTTTGCCACTTACAACAAAATCATGCAGGCAAATATGCATAAAACACTTATAAAACAGTGAGCAAGCATCATGATATTTGTGATAAATATTCGATTCAGGCTAAAATGTATTGGTAATTAAAAATAAAATACGATTACTATTATTAAATCGTGACATCGTATTATAATTTGATAATGACTGTTTTAAAAATATCAAAAAACAACGCCAAATTTAATTTTTATCAAAGAAAAAATAAAAATTTTGATTGATATAAACACTGATATCAAGGGACTTGTTATTCATTGTGAAAAATATTCATTAAAATGCACTTGTTATTATGCATAAAAGCGCTATCATAACCTATGAGGGCTGAAGTAGAGAGTGGCCTGAGATAAAACGTAAATTGAGACCGGCTGTTAAGTACAGGCGGGATGATTTTTAAAATATGGAAGGAAGATTAAGATGGCAAAAATGATCAGTGGCTCCGATGCGGTCTTAAAAGTAATTCGGCAATGGGGCGTTAAGCACATCTACGGTTATCCTGGTGGTTCTTTTGACTCCACGATGAATGCGATCTACAACCAGCGTCAAGAATTGAAATTCATTCAGGTACGGCATGAAGAGGCGGGGGCATTAGCGGCAACTGCTGATGCCAAATTAACGGGCAAGATCGGGGTCTGCTTTGGCTCTGCCGGTCCTGGTGCCATTCACCTGCTCAATGGACTGTACGATGCCAAGCATGACCACGTGCCGGTTTTGGCAATTATTGCTCAGGTTCCCTCAACGCGTATGAACCTAGACTTTTTCCAAGCAATGGATGAAGAACCGGCGTTTGAGGACGTTTCGGTCTGGAACAAGACGGCCATGACGGCGGAAAGTCTGCCCCGCATGATTGATGAGGCAATCCGACAGGCCTACAAGCATCATGGCCCCGCAACGGTTACGATTCCAAAAGACTTTGGCTGGGCCAAGATTCCTGACACTTTTGTTCCCAACGTTGCCAACCACGTCAAAGCACACTATGTCGTCGACCAGGATCTGTTGGCTAAGGCCGGCAAACTGATTAAGGATGCCAAGGCGCCAATGATCTACTTTGGGATTGGGGCTAAGGATGCCGCTGCGGAATTAAAGCGCGTTTCGGAAAAGTACAAGATGCCGCTGGTCTCCTCAGTTTTAGCCAAGGGGATTTTGGATGAAAAGTATCCTGCTTACCTGGGCTCGGCTGGTCGGGTTGCGCCTAAACCTGGTGCTGAGATTGGTTTTAGCACTGATCTGATCATTTGGGTTGGTACCGACGTTCCGTTTAGCATCTTCTTGTTTAATCCGGATGCCAAGGTCATTCAAATCGACACTGATCCAGAAAAGATGGGCAAGCGTCATCATATTGACGTACCGCTGCTGTGTGACGCCAAAACGGCTTTGGCAGCACTGGCTGACGTTGCGGATGAAAAAGCGCCATCTGCTTTTTATGACGCCGCGCTGGCCGACAAGCAGAACTGGCTGGACTGGCAAAACAGTTTTAATGACAGCGAAGAGATGCCCGTTCGTCCAGAACCGATCTTTGACGTGATCAATCAAATGGCTTCCAGTAAGGCTGTCTTTGGAGTTGATGTCGGCAACGTCAACATCAACTTTGAGCGGCTGCTGATGATTCACGATGATCAAAAGTGGTGTACTTCTGGTCAGTACGCGACGATGGGCTATGGCCTGCCAGCCGCCATCTCAGCTAAGGTGAACTACCCAGATCGCGATGTCTACAGTCTTTCCGGCGATGGCGGCTTTGCAATGCTGATGGAAGAAATCCTCACGCAGGTTAAGTACCACATGCACATCATCAACGTGGTCTTCAGTAATGAATGCCTGGGCTACATTGTGGCAGAACAGCTTGATGATTCGCACCAGCCGCTGTCAGGCATTGATCTGCCGGAAACCGACTGGGCAACCGTTGCCAAAGGGATGGGCGCCATGGCCTTTACGGTTCGCACTAAGGCTGAATTCAAAGCCGCCATGGTTGAGGCTCAGCAGACGGATCTGCCAGTAGTAATTGACGTTAAGCTCACGCATGAGATGCCGCTTTCAACCAACCACATGTTCTTAGACAAGGAGACCCAGGATCCAAAACAGGTTGACGAATACGTTAAAAAGTACCAAGCGCAGGCATTGAAGCCATTCAGCTACTTCTTAAAGGCCGCTAAGGAAGCGCATGGCGAAGAAATCGATGCCTTCTCAGGAGCTTCGGCGGCCAGCGTGGAAGATGAAGCTGACAATCAGCCGCTTGCCGACACCACAACCGGTGCATCAGAGGACGCGGCTGAGCCATCAACGGATACGGATGCTACCAGCGGGGCCTCTCAGCATTAAGGCCATTAAATCAAGATACCAATTTTTAGGCTCGCCACCGCGCGGGCTTTTTTAGTACAAAAAAAGCCGCTGGATAACCAGCAGCTTTTCTCGCATTCAATACCAGAACGGATTAGTTTTCGCCCATCAGCTTAGCCATACCGTTTTCGGCAACTTCTTGCAGGGTCTTGGCAGAGTCAGCCATTGCCTTGGATTCGCGTTCGTTCAGAGGAACTTCCAGAACTTGAGCGATACCAGATGCGTTAACAACAGCTGGCGTACCAATGTAGATGCCCTTCAGACCGTATTCGCCATCAACTGGGGCACCAACTGGCAGAACGGCATTTTCGTCACGCAGGATAGCGCGGGAAATCCGAGTCAGGGCCGTAGCAACACCGTAGTAGGTAGCGCCTTTGCGGTTGATGATTTCGTAAGCCTTGTTACGAACGTCGTCTTCAATCTTCAGCAGTTCATCGTCAGAAACGCCATTTTCCTTGGCCAGGTCCAGCAATGGCTTGCCGCCGATCGTAGCAGATGAGTAGGCAGCAAATTCAGAGTCACCGTGTTCAGCCATGATGTTGGCAGAAACATCAACTGGGTTAACGTTGAACTTCTTAGCCAGCGCAACCCGCAGACGAGCGGAGTCCAGTGAAGTACCAGAACCAACGACCTTGTTGCGTGGGAAGCCGGACAGCTTTTGAACGGCGTAGGTCAGGATGTCAACTGGGTTAGCGGCAACCAGGAAGATACCGTTGAAGCCAGACTTAACGATTGGTTCAACAACGGACTTGATGATCTTCAGGTTCTTGTCAACCAGTTGCAGACGAGTTTCACCTGGCTTTTGTGGAGCACCGGCAGTGATAACTACCAGGTCAGCATCCTTGCAGGTGTCGTAGTCAGCAGAGTAGATAACCTTTGGGGCCGTGAATGGGGTAGCGTCTTCAAGGTCAAGCGCGTCACCTTCCGTACGCTTCTTGATAATGTCGACGATCGCGAATTCTTCAGCCAGACCTTGTTGAGCCATGGCAAATGCGTAGCTTGAACCTACCGCGCCGTCACCGACGAGGACAACTTTTTGATGATTCTTAGACATAAGTAAAGTCTCCCTTAAAGTAGTATTGCATATTGCAAGGTTTATTATAGCATTCTGATTTGAAATTTGTTAATAATGCGTAAATAAAGCCAAGTAAATGATAAAAAAGTTGGGTTTTTGATCATTTTATAACTGATTTCAGCTAAAATTGCGCTAGCCGCGTAAAACGCCCCAGCCGATAATGCCGCCGATCAGCAAAATAGCTGGCAGAATCAGCGTTTTGACAAAGAAGGCGGCGACGGCAATGATGGCGATCCAAAACAGCAGCTGCAATGAAAGCTTGAACAGTTTCCAAAGCAACCATAAACCGAGCAGCGTTAACAGCAATCCCATCGTTTTTTCCTCCATTGATAATTGATGACTGATTTTACCATTTTGGTGGCGGTAAAAGCACTAAAATAACTTGGTATTTACTCAATCTTATGATAAACTTTTACTTTAATTGTTTGAATTTGTCAGGCTTGAACCGTTCAATTTTAAGCCAGATATGCTAAAATGGTTAGTACTAACTAAGGAAATTGTTTCCAATCTACTGTAGGGGAGGGATTGCCATCTTAAATCGAACTAAAAAATTCATGCGCGACAACGATCTGGACTACAAACGTGAATATATTCGACCGATGATGACACCGGAACACGTTTATATTTTCCGTTTTGGGCGGCACAAGCTCAATAACCGAGTGATCGTTCGCTACTCCCATACATGGACGGGTCGCTTAAAGATCAATGAGATTGATGTTCGGCTGCATCATCAGCATCATCCGCGAATCTTTAAGACGGAAACGGATCTGATCTTGTATCTGCAGCAGCACATGGAAAAAGAAGAGCAGAAAAAGATTGCCAAGCTGGCAGTTAAAAATGACGATCCGCAAAATCAATAATTACAACTGAAGCGTCCTTGCCTTTTAGGGGCGCTTTTTTGCCATGCAAAGGAGGAAAAATAGATGAATGATTGGACGGCAGTAACTGTTGAAACCAGTACGGAGGCGGTTGACGCGGTTAGCTATATTTTGACCGATACCGGTGCGGCGGGAATTCAGATTGAGGATGCCGCGGATTTTGCCAAATTGAAACCGGGCCGCTATGGAGATGAGATTATTGATCCCAGCTCGATTCCCCATCGCCAAACGGGAGCCGCGGTTACGGGTTACTATCCCAGTAGTATTTTTGTCCCAGAGCTGCTGCCCGGCATCAAACAGCGGGTTTTAAAACTGAAAGAATTTGGCCTGAATCCAATGCCCGCCACGGTTAAAAGCGAAGCAATCGAAAATCAGGACTGGAAAACTGCTTGGGAAAAATACTATCACCCAGTACGAGTCACGCGGACTTTGACGGTGGTACCGGAATGGGAAGACTATCAGCCGAGCTCAGATGAAAAGCTTTTGATTTTAGACCCTGGGATGGCATTTGGTACGGGAACGCATCCAACTACGCAATTGATGCTGCAGGCGCTGGAGCTTACGGTGCGCGGTGGCGAAAGCATGCTGGACGTTGGTACCGGATCAGGCGTGCTCAGTATCGCAGCTAAACTGTTAGGCGTGGGGCAGATTAAGGCCTATGATATTGATGAGGTGGCCGTCCGCTCTGCCAAAAAGAATCTCGCGCTCAACCCAGCAGCCAAAGACGTTGAGATTGGCGTAAACAGTCTTTTGGATGGCATTCATGATCAAAATGCTGATCTGATCGTTGCCAATATTTTGGCTGAAATTATTTTGCCGCTGATTCCACAGGCTTATGAAAATCTCAAGCCAGGCGGTCATTTTCTGACTTCTGGGATTATCAACGACAAATTTGATGAAGTGGCCCAAGCATTGCGCGATGGTGGCTTTAAAATCGATGAGACGATGCGCATTAAGGATTGGTATGGCATTATTGCTCATAAGCCAACGCCGGCGGAATAATAGGGGGGATCATATGCAACGCTATTTTATCAATGAATCGGTGCCAGATGATCAACGACTTGTTTTGCCAAAAGACATTGCCCATCATTTGATCGACGTTTTGCGCGCGGAGCTGAATGATGAGCTGGAAGTTGCGCTTAATGATCAAAAAGTCTACCTGGCCCGGCTCATCAGTCTTAATCCAGCGACCATTGAACTGCAAAGCGATTTGGGGACTGATGCCGAATTGCCGGTGGAAGTGATTTTGGCTTGCGGGCTGCCCAAGACGAAGGAAAAACCGGAACTGATCGTGCAAAAGGCTACTGAAATGGGAGCCAGCCGGATTGTCTTTTTTGCGGCGCAGCGCTCAATCAGCCGTTGGAATCCACAAAAACAGGCCAAAAAAATCGAACGGCTGCAAAAAATTGCCAATGCCGCGGCCGAGCAGTCGCATCGCAATCGCCAGCCAGAAGTCGTTTATGGTGGCAAGCTCAGTGACGTCTTAAAAAACGAGGCGGCCGACTTTAAGATCGTAGCCTGGGAAGAATCAGCCAAGCAAGGTGAGGAGGCTAACCTGGCCAAAACGCTCAAGCAGCTGCAGCCAGGTCAAAAGCTGTTAGCAGTCTTTGGTCCAGAAGGCGGACTCAGTGCAGCCGAAGTTGACCAGATGAAGGATCAAGGCGTCGTACCGGCTGGCTTGGGGCCGCGGATTCTGCGTACGGAAACGGCACCGCTTTATCTGCTGGCCGCGGTTTCTTATCAGTTGGAACTGGCTCGTTAAGCGCAACGCCAAGCATTGTGTTACAATAAATGTCAATCAATTTGGCATGAGTGAGGAGAATTTAATGGAGAAGTTGCAGCAATTTTGGCGGACGACCGATCGCCGGCTTTTAATCAGCGATCTGGTGCTATCTTTGGTGATCAACCCGCTGTTTTTAAAGCAGCATCTGGTATCGCGCGTTCAGATCATTATTTGGCTTTTGCTGTTGGTTAATTTCTGTTACGCTGTCTGGGCCGGCAGAAAAGTCGCCAAGCAGCAAGACCGCTCCTGGCAGCTGTTGGTCTTTCCAGTCGGTTATCTGATCGGCGTCCGACTTTTTCAAGTATCACGCTACACTTACTATTTCGCACTGGTCTATTTAGGCATCGAATATCTGGCGAAGGCCATGACTCAAGATGCCGTCAAAAATCAATCTAAAGAAAGCAAGTTGATGCAGGATGTCAAAAAACAATGAACTAACGCATGAAGACGTTAAAAAGATCGTTTCTTCATATATGAATGAAGAGCATGTTGAAATGGTTGAGCGTGCCTACCATTTTGCCGCGGTTGCGCACGCTGACCAGCATCGCAAGTCGGGCGAGGCCTATATCATCCATCCAATTCAAGTTGCCGGCATCCTGGCCAATCTGCACATGGATCCAGAAACGGTATGTGCGGGCTACATGCATGATATCGTTGAAGATACTGGGGCCACTTTGGATGATATTCGGGAGCTTTTCGGACCGACAATTGCCATGATCGTGGATGGCGACACGAAGATTTCTAAGATTCATTACAAATCCAACAAAGAACAGATGGCGGAAACGCACCGTAAGCTTCTGCTGGCAATGAGCAAGGATATCCGTGTGATGATCGTTAAACTGGCTGATCGTCTGCACAATATGCGAACGCTGCAGCATCTGCGTCCCGATAAACAGCGGCGAATTGCCAACGAAACATTGGAGATCTACGCGCCGATTGCCGACCGCCTGGGGATCAGCACCATTAAATGGGAGCTTGAGGATCTGTCACTGCGCTATCTCAATCCGCAGCAGTACTACCGCATCGTGCATCTGATGAATTCGCGGCGTGATCAGCGGGTCGAATATATCAATCGGGCTATTGTCGACGTTAAAAAAGCCATCAGCGATCTGGAATTGGGTCCCAACGTCGAGATTTATGGCCGCCCGAAGCACATCTACTCGGTCTACCGCAAGATGGTCACGCAGCATAAACAGTTCGAGCAGATTTATGACCTGCTGGCGATTCGGGTCGTCGTTGACTCAATCAAGGACTGCTATGCTGTTTTGGGCGCGGTTCACACCAACTGGAAGCCAATGCCGGGCCGTTTTAAAGACTATATTGCCATGCCGAAAGCAAACGGCTATCAGTCGCTGCATACCACGGTAATTGGTCCAGAAGGCCGGTTGCTGGAGATTCAGATTCGGACTCACGATATGCATGAGGTTGCTGAATATGGGGTTGCTGCACACTGGGCCTATAAGGAAGGCAAGACCAATGGCATTAAGCAGACGCAGGACTCCAAAAAACTCAACGTGGTCAAAGAAATTCTGGAGTTGCAGAGCGAATCGCAGGGGACCGATGAGTTTTTGCAGGGCATTCAAAGCGACGTTTTTGCCGACAAGGTCTACGCGTTTACCCCGAAAGGCGACGTTATTGAAATGCCAAAGGGCGCCGGTCCATTGGATATGGCCTATCAGATTCATACGGAAGTCGGTAATCATACGACTGGTGCCAAGGTTAATGGCCGCATCGTACCTTTGAACTATGAGATTAAAAACGGCGATATCGTCGACATTTTAACCTCATCCAGTTCGGCGGGGCCTAGTCGCGACTGGCTGGATCTGGTCTTTACGCGGCGGGCCCGCAACAAGATTCGCCAGTTCTTCAGAGCCCATGATCACGACAAGAACGTGGAAAGTGGTCGTCAGATTATTGCCAGTCAATTGCGCGATGCTGGTTATGATCCTAATGAGCTGATGACTACGGAAAAGAATAGCCAAATTGCCGATCAGATGCACTACAAGACGGCTGATGACATGTTTGCCGCGGTTGGTTTTGGCGACGTGCCGCCGATTGGAGTCCGCAATCGTTTTACAGCCGATATTCGCAAAAAAGAGGCTGACGACAAACAGCGGGCCGCGCAAAAAGCCGTTTTGGAAGACCATCAGACTTTTGAAAACAAGAACGTTAATAATCAACGCAAGCTTGCCAAGAGTTCAGAAGGCGTGGTCGTTGAAGGCGTTGATAACCTTCTGACCCGGCTCAGTCATTGCTGCAGCCCTGTGCCTGGTGATGAGATCGTTGGCTATATTACCAAGGGTCGTGGGGTTTCCGTCCACCGTGCCGACTGTCCTAACGTCAAGGCAGCCGAAAAGAACGGCGAGCGGCTGGTCTCGGTCTTTTGGGCTAATCCAGCCGGCGATAAGACCAACTACAATGCCGATATTGAAGTTGAGGGCTACAATCGTAATGGCCTATTGAATGACGTTCTGCGCTCGATCAACAACAACACGCGCTTTTTAACGTCGGTCAATGGTAAGGTCGACCACAACAAGATGGCCACGATTTCAGCCACGATTGGCGTGCGCAACAGTCAGCATCTGCAGCTGATCTTGGACAGTCTGAAAAACATTCCAGATGTCTATGTAGTTAAGCGCGTAATTCGTTAAGAGGTGATTAAATGCGTGTCGTATTGCAACGAGTCAATCATGCTGCCGTTAGCATCGATGGTGAAACGGTAGGCCAGATTCAAAAAGGCTACCTGCTGTTGGTCGGCCTGGCACCGGAAGATACTGATGAGCAGTTGGACTGGATGGTACACAAAATCGTCAACCTGCGTGTTTTTGAAGATGAAAACGGCAAGCTGAACCGAGCCCTGGCTGATGTGGATGGGGCGATTTTGTCGATTTCACAGTTTACCCTGTATGCTGACGTCAAACATGGCAATCGGCCTGGTTTTTCAAAAGCTGCCAAGCCCGAAATTGCCGAACCATTGTATGATCGCTTCAATGAAAAGCTGCGCGCGGCCGGCGTGCATGTTGAAACCGGTCGTTTTGGCGCTGATATGAAAGTTGAGTTGGAAAACGACGGTCCGGTTACGATTCTTTATGAAAAATAATTTTTAAAAAGCGAGCAGCGGTTAGACCGTTACTCGCTTTTCATTTGCAATCAAATTCTTTAACGGCAGGTCAACGGCAACTAGAACTAAAGCGGCCTGTCAAAAGACAATGCTGCTTGAATCGATGATTAATAGCGCTCCAAAATGCCGTCAACTGCTGGGCCATAAGTTTCGCCAAACAAGATCAGATGCATGCACAGATAGTAGAACTGATACCATGGCAGTCGCTCATTGACCCCTTTTGCCAATGGATATTCCTGCTGATAGGCTTGATAAAACGCAGGTTCAAAGCCGCCAAAAATCGTAGTCATGGCCAGATCAAACTCACGATCGCCATAGACGGCATCCGGATCAATCAGGACTGGCTGTCCGGTACCATCAAACATATAGTTGCCTGCCCAGAGATCGCCATGTAAAAGACTGGGGATGATCTGGTGGTGAGCATAATAGTCACTAAAGGCCTGGCGCATCTTTTGGTAATGGGTCTCGCGCCAGTCGTTCCAACGGCCGTTTTTCTTTGCAACGGCAATTTCGGGATCCAGTCGCTGCTTGAGATAAAAATCGCGCCAGCTGTCATTCCACGCGTTGTTTTTAACCAGCGCTTTGGTGGTATGATTTTCATAAAAGCCGAACTGTTTGGCGTGCTGGGCGTGCATTTTGGCAACTGCTCGCCCTAGATCAGCCTGCGAGCCGCTGCCGCTTTCCAGCCATTCAAGCACCAGATAGGCATCGCCTTGAATCTGTCCTTGAGCAAGCGGCGCCGGTGTTTTAACGAGCGCGCCAATTTCTTCCAGACCACGTTTTTCGTGATCAAAATAGTTGGCCGGATGATGCGGCTGGACCTTTAAAAAATAGGTTTTTTGATCAGCCTTGATCTGGTAGGCAGCATTGATGTCACCGCCAGCAACCGGCTGACAATCTTCAACCTGGCGAAACGGTAATTGACTAAGCCATTTTTGATTAAGCTGATATGTAGACATGAAACCAACATCCTTTCTGTCTAGTTTTTAAAGTAGTCATTTAATCCCTTGGCGATGTCGCGGGCCACCTTTTGCTGATAATCGGCGTTTTTGATCTGATTAAAGTCTTTGGTTGAATTGATGTAGCCCATTTCACAAAGGACGGCCGGCCGAGTATTGTCACGAATGACCAGAAAGTCGCCAAACTCAATTCCGCGATTGGTCAATGGCAGGTTGTTCATCTGCTGATTCAGTGCCTTGGCCAGTTTTTTGGACGCGCCTTTATGATAGTAGTAGGTCGTAAATCCCGAGGCCTCGTTGCGAGCCGGTGAAGAATCGAAATGGAAACTGATGAAGGCGTCGGCATGCATGCTTTCGGCAAGGGCAGGCCGCGGCTTGAGGCCAACGTAACGATCTGAGTCGCGCGTCATGATGACATGCGCGCCCCGCAGCCGCAATTCTTGAGCAACGCGATTGGCCAGCTGCAGCGTATAGGTTTTTTCCATATAGCGCTTGCTGGTGCTGTTTTTGTATTCGGCACCGGAGTCAGAACCGCCGTGGCCAGGGTCAATTACGATTGTTGCCTCGGAAAGGTTTGAGACGTGTTTGAGATTGCTTTTGGGATGAACCAGCCAGCTGGCGACCCAGCCAAACCGCTGATCGCTTAGCCGAATCTTGTACCACGAGTTGCGCGTTTTGAGAATCGTCACGCGCTGGCCTTTTTTAACGGTACCGATCGTGGCATAATCCAACCCTGGGCCAGTCCGGACGTTGAGGCCGCTGGTTTGAATGGTGGTCGTCCGCGAAAACGTCAGCGCGACCACCATGACAATTGCAATTAATGCCATGCTGATCGCAATCAGGACAGCTTTGGCAGGACGGTGAAACTTCAAAATTTTTTGCTCCTTTATCATGAATCATTAAGATAAGTTTAGAAAGCATCAATTGGAAAATCAAGACTAATTCGGGGCTGGCCTATTGACTAAACAGCTCAAGCCTAGTAGGCTAAGTAGGTAATTAAATTTAGAGATGCCGATGAAAAAGAATGTTCGGTCTGCCATAGCTTTTAGCGAGCGGGGAATTGGTGCAAGCCCTGTCGATTGGCTGCCGAGTGACGCTTTGGAGGCAGGGTCATGACCCCGTCGAAGCTACGTTACCCAAGAGTAAACCCAAGGTGGTACCGTGCATTCAAGCACCCTTGCAGCAGCAGGGGTGCTTTTTTAAATCGACTGACTGATCAATTGGAGGAGAGATACAATGCGCTATCAACGCCCAAAAGGCACGGCTGATATCTTGCCGGGCGAATCCGCTCAGTGGGAAGCCGTTGAGAAACTGGCTCGGGAAATTTTCGCGCGCTACGGTTACCGTGGCATTCGCACGCCGATTTTTGAAAACTACAATATTTTTGCCCGTTCGGCTGGTGAGACTTCTGATGTCGTTACTAAAGAAATGTATGACTTTAAGGACAAGGGCGATCGTCACGTAGCCCTGCGCCCAGAAGGTACGGCTGGCGTGGTTCGAGCCTATGTTGAAAACAAGCTGTACGGTCCTGAATACAACAAGCCTTACAAGGTTTACTACATGGGACCGATGTTTCGTTATGAACGGCCGCAGTCTGGTCGGCAGCGTGAGTTCCACCAGATTGGGGTCGAAGCATTCGGCAGCGATAATCCAGCCGTTGACGTGGAAGTAATAACTATGGCGCTGCGCCTGTTCAAGCAGCTGGGCTTAACGGGTCTGCGCGTGGCCATCAATACGCTGGGTGATCAAGAAACGCGTGATACCTATCGTCAGGCATTGATCGACTACTTAAAGCCGCATTACGATGAACTGAGCGAGGATTCTCAAGAACGTCTGGAAAAGAATCCATTGCGGGTTTTGGACAGCAAGGATCCGCGCGACAAGCAGTTTGTTGACGATGCGCCGTCGATTTTGGACTACCTGACTGATGATGCGCAAAAGCACTTTGATCTAGTTAAGGAAATGCTAAACGAGTTGGACATTGACTACACGGTTGACCCAACCATGGTGCGGGGGTTGGACTACTATAATCACACGATTTTTGAAGTCATGGTTCAGGCCAAGTCGCTTGGTCAGGGCTACACGACGATCTGTGGCGGGGGCCGCTACAGTGGATTAGTTGAAGAGCTTGGCGGTCCGGATACGCCAGGGGTTGGCTTTGGGATCGGTTTAGAACGGCTGATGCTTTTGCTCAACGAGGAAGGCCTGCTTAAAAAAGCGGATCCTGACTTAGATGTTTATGTTGTGGGTATTGGCGAGGCAACCAACACGACCAGCTTTAAACTGGTTGAAGCGGCGCGGGATGCCGGTTTTGTTGCCGAACGCGACTACCTGAACCGTAAGCCAAAAGCGCAGTTTAAGACGGCTGCCAAGGAAAATGCCAAAGTTGTTTTGACGATTGGTCAAAAAGAACTGGAAAGCGGCACGGTTCACTTTAAGGTAATGGCCACCGGTGAAGAGACTACTTTACCGTTGGACCGCGTTTTTGCCGATTTTAAAGCCGTTTATCAAGAACAGACAAAGGGGTAATACAAAATGAAGCGTACCAACTATGCTGGCGAGACCAGCGAACAGCAGATTGGCCAAACAGTCGTCGTTAAAGGCTGGGTTGCCAAGCGACGCAATCTGGGTGGCCTGATCTTTATCGACTTGTGGGATCGCTCTGGCATTGTGCAGCTGGTTTTTGATGAAAAAATCGATCCAGCCGCTTTTGAGATTGCCAACCAGGTGCGGAATCAATACGTTATTGAAGCACATGGTCTGGTGCGGGCACGTAAGGAAGTCAATCCCGACATGAAGACGGGTAAAATTGAAATTGAGGTTAAAGAAGCCAATATTCTGGCCAAGTCTAAGCCAATGCCATTTGAAATCGTGGATGACGTTGATGCTTCCGAAGAACTGCGCTTAAAATACCGCTACCTTGACCTGCGCCGGCCTGAAATGATGAAGCGTTTGATGCTGCGGAGCAAGGTTACGCATGTCGTTCACCGCTACTTTGAAAAGAACGGCTTCTTGGATGTCGAGACGCCAGAACTGACGCGCTCTACTCCAGAAGGGGCGCGTGACTACATTGTGCCTTCACGGGTCTACCCTGGCAGCTTCTACGCTTTGCCGCAATCGCCACAGTTGTTCAAGCAGCTGTTGATGGCGGCCGGGGTCGATAAGTACTATCAGATTGCCAAGTGTTTCCGTGATGAAGACTTGCGGGGCGACCGGCAGCCGGAATTTACGCAGATTGATACTGAAATGAGCTTTGCTACGCCAGAAGAGATTCAAGCGATGACGGAAGGGTTGATCAAAGACGTCATGAAAGAAGTCTTGAACATTGACGTTAAGACGCCTTTCCCACGCATGGAATGGCAAGAGGCAATGGACAAGTACGGTACCGACAAGCCTGACACTCGTTTTGACATGCTGATTCATGACATCAGTGATTTGGTTAAGGACAGCTCCTTTAAAGTGTTTAGCAGTACAGTAGCAGCTGGCAACTATGTCCGAGCCATTGTCGTCCCTGGCGGAGCTGACAAGTACTCCCGCAAAGACATCAGCAAGCAGGAAGACTACATCAAGCGCTACAATGCCAAGGGACTGGCTTGGGTCAAGGTTGGCGCGGACGGCTACAACGGTCCAGTTGCCAAGTTCTTAAACGACCAAGCTGCTGAATTAAATGCGGCGCTTGATGCCAAGGAAGGCGACTTGATCTTAATCGTTGCCGGTTCGTTCCATGTGGTCTGCGATTCACTAGGCTACCTGCGCAACCACTTTGCTGAAGAACTTGGCTTAAAAGACCCTAACCAGTGGAACTACGTCTGGATCGTGAACTGGCCAATGTTTGAATATGATGAAGGCTTTGGCAAGTGGATCGCGGCTCACCACCCATTCACGATGCTTAACCCTGAGGATCTGCACTATCTGGAAGATGGCGAAGACCCACACCAGGCGCACGCGCAAAGTTACGACATCGTTTTGAATGGTCAGGAAATCGGTGGGGGTTCCATCCGTATCCATGACCCTGAAATTCAAGAAAAAGTCTTTAAAGCACTGGGCTACAGCAAGGAAAAGGCTCAAGCACGCTTTGGCTTTTTGATTAAGGCTTTGGAACTGGGAATGCCGCCAGAGGGTGGTCTGGCAATTGGTCTGGATCGTTGGGTAATGTTCCTGTCGCAGGCTGACAGCATTCGTGACGTGATTGCCTTCCCTAAGAATTCGAAGGCCGTTGAACCACTGACGGCGGCACCGGCTCGCGTCAGTGATCAGCAGTTGGAAGAGCTGCGTTTGGAAGTCCCAGCTGAAGACGAGGATAAAGAAGACTAACTGAATAGGCTAATCAAAAAAGGATCCGCTGGCTTGGCGGATCCTTTTTTGAGCAAGTTTTGAGGATTTGACGATAATCAAAAGACTTGATGCATCATAGTTCACGAAATCAGCATTGATATTTTTAATGATGCCACCTTGGCTGATAATCATAATATCTTAATGGTGCTATTATACGAAAATTTCTGCATAAAACATATGACAAAATCATCATTACCTACTTTTCGCAAAAATCAATGTATAAGTAGGTAAAAATTAATGTATATGGACTTGGGCATCCTTAACATTACCTACGATTGATCAAAAATTCCTTAATAGTAGGTAGTTCACAAAGTTGGTTTAGCCCAATCATCCTTAAAATATGCATCTTTACCTACTATTTGGAGAAAAACCATTAAAAGTAGGTAAAGTTAGGTTGATCGAGTATGCAATTACCTACTTCTGGCTAAAAATCAGCGCGAAGTAGGTAAATTCAGAGCCGGTGATCGTTTAGGACCGGATTTTCTTCACTAAGTCAGTGATCTTGCAGCCGTCAAGATGCCGTTGAAAATATATTGACAGAACTGCGACCAGAACTTGGAATTTTGAACTGGTCTTAAAACGATCAGCCTTAATCAGACACGCCTGAAGTTGGCTGTGATCCAATAATTAACAAGAAAGCGGCAGTGGATGTAAGCTTATGAAGCTGGTGCGCGCCTTCCAATAGCGGATCCTAACTGCGGTTATTCAAGCTTGAAGTTTCTAACCACCTTATCGAGATCTTCTTGCTCAATTCCTAGATAATGGCGGGTATTGCGTTCAGAGGAGTGGTTGAACAGCTGCGAGATGATTTCGATATTGACGCCATCTTTATACAGCTGACGGCCAAATGTCTTACGAAACGAGTGCGTTCCCAGCTTGGCTACCAGCTTTTCGTTGCCGGTTTTACGTGCGATCCGCTGCAGCATTTGGTAAAAACCGTGCACGGAGAAGTGACCGTCTTGGCGGCCGGGAAACAGCCAATCATTGTCGTCTTTGAAATCCAGCTCGTTTAAGTAGTTGATGATTTCAGCCAGACAGTTATTCCAGTAAAGCGTCTTGGCCTTACCGGTTTTTTGCTCGATGATCCGCGTTTGGGTCTTGTTTTTAACGTGGCCAACTCGCAGTGTCACGACATCAGAGGCGCGCAGTCCGTTGTTGAGCGCAATCGAGATCAAAAGCAGATTGCGATTGACCAATTCGGGACGTGAATATTGGCGAATGGCTTCTTGCAGTTCGTGGTACTCGGCGGTCGTTAAGAACTTGACGTTTTCCACCCAGATCTTGCGGTCGCCTTTTTTTTCGCCATTGATCTTATTTTTGGGAACGTAGATGCGTTTTTTCGCCATAGAAATTCCTCCTTAACAGCGAACGAGTCAATAATTTTATTGTAGCGATAAAATACGCTAAAATAAAGAGACTCGCTTATAAAGAAAGGATGCGATCAAATGCTGATTGGTTCACACGTCAGCCTTAAAGCGCCCAAAATGCTGCTTGGTTCAGCTCAAGAAGCCGCCAGCTATGGGGCCAATACGTTTATGGTTTATACTGGCGCGCCGCAGAATACCAAGCGCAAGCCGCTCGATGAAATGAGAATTCCAGAAGGCCGAGAGTACATTGAAGAGCACGGCTTCAGTCATCTGGTGGTCCATGCGCCTTATATCGTTAATTTAGGCAATACGCTCAAACCGCAGAACTTTGCTTTTGGCGTTGAGTTTCTCCGCCAAGAAGTTGAACGGGCCACGGCCATTGGTGCCACGCAGATTACGCTGCATCCCGGTGCCCATGTCGGTGCAGGAGCCAAAGCAGCCTTACATCAGATTGCGCAAGGATTAAACGAGATCATCACGCCCGATCAAAAGCCGCAGATTGCGATTGAAACAATGGCCGGTAAGGGAACAGAGGTTGGCACCTCGTTTGAGCAGATTGCCGCGATCATGGATCAAGTTGCCTATAACGAAAAGCTCTCGGTAACGTTTGACACTTGTCATACCAATGATGCCGGTTATGATGTTAAAAACGACTTTGACGGCGTCTTGGAAGAATTTGATCATGTCTTGGGCCTTGAAAAGCTGCAGGTCATTCACTTAAACGATTCTAAAAATCCGCAGGGCAGCCATAAAGACCGCCACGAAAATCTGGGGATGGGAACGATTGGCTTTGAGGCGCTCAGTTATATTGCCCATCATCCGCAATTGGAACAGGTGCCCAAGATTATGGAGACGCCATGGGTTCCACTGGCCGATAATCCTAAAAAGAAAGTCGCTCCTTATGGCGAAGAGATCAAGATGATCACAAACAATCAGTTTGATCCAACGTTTGTGGACCGCCTAAGCCATTCTGAAAATTAGTTGAAATTTTTTCAAAAAAGCAGTTGACGCTCTTTTTTGGATTAAGTATAATATCATTCGTAGTGATAAGATTGAAGCAGTCAATTAGACGCTTTTGATCGCAACAGTACGGAATTCTAAGCTCGGAGGGAGGGAATCAACAATGTCAAAGACTATCGTTCGCAAGAATGAATCGTTAGACGACGCTCTTCGACGCTTTAAGCGTACGGTTTCACGGAACGGAACGCTGCAAGAATACCGCAAGCGTGAATTTTACGAAAAGCCAAGCGTAAAACGTAAGTTGAAATCTGAAGCAGCTCGGAAGCGCAAGAACAAGCGCCGTCACTAAAATGCTGCAGCTCCTGGGCGAATGTCTCATTCACCAGGAGCTTTTTTGTATAATTTAGAAAAACGGGAGGAACTTGAAATGAGTCTATTGGATAAGCTGACTAAAGACATGGTTGCCGCAATGAAGGCTAAGGACAAGGAAACTCTGAGCACGGTCCGGATGCTTAAGGCTTCGGTTCAAAACGAAAAGATCAAGCTGGGTCATGAACTGAGCGAAGAAGAAGAAAATTCGCTGTTGGCGCGTGAATACAAGCAGCGCAAGGAATCTTTGGAAGAATTTGTTGCTGCCAAGCGTCAGGATCTTATTGACAAGACCAAGGCTGAAATGAGCGTTGTTGAAAAGTACATGCCAAAGCAGCTTTCTGATGACGAAATCAAGCAGATCGTTGATGAGGCCGTTCAAGCTACGGGAGCTGACAGCATGAAGGACTTCGGTAAGGTAATGAAGTCGGTTATGCCAAAGGTTAAGGGCAAGGCTGATGGCAAGGTGGTCAACCAAACCGTTAAGGATGCCCTGCAAAAATAAGGTATTAATGCACCGGATTGCTGATCAATCAAGCTATTGATCAAGATGATAGGCACTGTCCGATTTGGGCAGTGCTTTTTTTTGCATGTTGCGGTTTATGCGCATTGCAGCCGGCTATGTTATAATTTTTGATGGTATTGATTAAATCAAAAGCAAAGGGGAAATCTTCGTTTGACAGAAATGACTTTTCGCATTGAAAGCCCTGAAGTTGAATTGGGACTTTTGGGTGCGCAGGACAAATTCGTGGTGCTTTTAGAAGAAGGCATGAACGTAACCATCAATCCGTTTGGTACCGATCTGAAAATCAGCGGTGAAGATGAGGACGTTCATCTGACCTATGACGTTTTAGCGCAGCTGGTAGATCTTTTGCATCATGGCATCAGCTTAAGCAGCACGGATATCGTCAGTGCGATGAAGATGGCTCATCGCGGCACGCTGCAGTACTTTGGCGATTTGTACAGTGAAACGATTATTAAGGATCGCAAAGGCCGGTCGATTCGCGTTAAAAACTTTGGTCAGCGCCAGTACGTGCATGCCATCAAGGATAATGACATTACGTTTGGGATTGGACCCGCCGGAACAGGGAAGACGTATCTGGCAGTTGCCATGGCCGTAGCTGCCTTAAAGCGCGGTGAAGTTGAGCGGATCATCTTAACACGGCCAGCTGTAGAAGCCGGTGAGAGCCTAGGCTTTTTGCCTGGTGACTTGAAGGAAAAGGTTGATCCATATCTGCGGCCAATCTATGACGCGTTAAATGAAATTTTTGGCGCCGACCACGTGGAACGCCTGATCGATCGCGGCACGATTGAAATCGCACCGTTAGCTTACATGCGGGGCCGGACGCTGGATAATGCCTTTGTAATCCTGGATGAGGCGCAAAATACCACCAATGCGCAGATGAAGATGTTTCTGACGCGGCTTGGCTTTGGTTCTAAAATGGTCGTCAATGGTGACGTTTCGCAGATTGACTTGCCAAGGGGGACTCGCAGTGGGCTGATCTCGGCACCACGAATTCTGCACAACGTACCCTCAATCGAATTCGTTCAATTCAGCGCGGCGGATGTGGTTCGGCATCCAGTTGTCGCCCGCATCATTACGGCCTACGAAAATGATGAGCAACAGACTTTGGAGAAAAAATAATGGATATTGAAATCTACGACCAAACCGGTGACCATGCCGTCAGCCAAGACCAATTGCAGCTGGCGCACGATATTTTGGAATATGCGGCCAAGTGCCTTGAATTAAAGGATAATACGGAGGTTTCCCTAACATTTGTTCACAATCCGCAAATCAGAGAACTGAATGCTCAATATCGCGGCGTTGATCGGGCGACTGACGTTTTAAGCTTTGCCTTGGAAGACGACAGTGACGACTCACCGATCTTACTGGATCCAGAACTGGCTGCCCAGATCCCAGAAAACCTCGGCGATCTGTTCATCTCGATTGATAAGGTTGGCGAGCAGGCTAAGTTTTTGGGTCATTCTAATGATCGTGAGCTGGGCTTTTTGATTGTCCATGGCTTTTTGCATTTGAATGGGTATGATCATGAAGAAAAAGCCGATGAAGAAAAAATGTTTAAGCTGCAAGAGGAGATTTTAAATGGCTATGGGCTCCCAAGATAAGCATCAGGTCGAAAAAAATCGTCATTTCATCCAGGCGCTGGGACATGCTTGGGATGGAGTCAAAGATGTGGTTAAAAAAGAACGCAACATGCGATTTCATATCGGCGCGGCTGTTTTGGTGATTATCATGGCCTTTGTGATGCAGGTCAGCGTTTTTGAGTGGCTGTGGCTGCTTTCGGCGATCTTTGTCGTGTTTGCGGCTGAGTTCGCCAATACGATCGTTGAGGAGCTGGTTGATCTGGTTGTACATCATCACTATGATCTTGATGCTAAATACGCTAAAGATATTGCCGCTGGGGTTGTCTTGCTAGCGGCTTTTTACGCGGTTTTGGTCGGGCTGCTGATTTTTTGGCCGCGCTTCAAGAATTTGTTAGGCATTTAGGAAGGAAAATAATATGGACAATCCAAATTTTAAATCCGGTTTCGTTGCTTTGATTGGTCGGCCCAACGTCGGCAAGTCAACGCTTTTAAACTATGTCGTCGGCCAAAAGGTTGCCATCATGAGCAACGTTGCCCAAACGACGCGTAATAAGATTCAAGGGATCTACACGACTGATGAGGCCCAGATCGTCTTCATCGATACGCCGGGGGTCCACAAACCGCAGACCAAGCTGGGCGACTTTATGGAGCGCTCAACGCTTTCGGCTTTGGATGAGGTCGACGCGGTTTTGTACGTGGTGGCTGCTGATGAAAAGCGCGGTCCTGGCGACAACTTCATTATGGAACGGCTCAAACAGGTGCAAAAGCCGATCTACCTGGTTGTCAATAAAATCGATAAGGTGCATCCAAACGAGCTGCCGGCAATCGTCAAGCAGTTTGAGGATGGCACGGTTAAGTTTGCCGATGTCGTTCCGGTTTCGGCATTGAACGGCAACAACGTCAATGCTTTGATCAACAAATTAGTCGATCAGCTGCCAAACGGTCCGCAATATTACCCCAGCGATCAGATCAGTGATCATCCTGAACGTTTCGTTATTGCCGAAATGATTCGTGAAAAGGTCTTTATGCTGACGCGTCAGGAAGTGCCGCATTCCGTTGCCGTCGATGTCATGTCAGTCAAGCGTCAAGATGATGAGACGGTACACATCAATGCCAATATCATCGTTGAGCGGCCGGGACAAAAGGGCATCATCATCGGTAAAAAAGGGCAGATGCTCAAGCAAATCGGGACCATGGCCAGAAAAGACATCGAGCATCTGCTGGGCGATCGGGTCTATCTGCAGCTGTGGGTCAAGGTGGTTCCCGGCTGGCGTGATAAGTCGGCAATGCTCAAAGACTACGGTTACCGCAACAACGACTACTAAAAGGAGCTGAGAGCATGGCGCGGGAAAATACTTCCTTTGCCGGCATCGTAATGTATCGGCGCCCATATAAAGAACGCGATCTGCTGGTCAAGTTTTTGACTGACAAGCGTGGTCCCATGATGTTTTTCGTCCGAGGCGGCAATCGTTCGCATGCCAAGATCACCAGCGATATTCTGCCCTTTACCCATGGACAGTATACCGGCTGGCTGGCTGATGATGGCTCGCTCAGCTATCTGAGTGCCGCGCGTGATACGCGTCAATACGTTCATCTGGGCGAAGATCCCCTGCGCAGTGCCTATGCTACCTATATTCTCGAGTTGGTGGACGCGACGTTTGAAGAGGGCCGATCGATTGGCGGTTGGTTTAAGCAAGTGGCGGCCGCACTCGAACTGATCGATAAAGGGCAGGACCCCCAGATCGTGGCTAACGTCTTAGAAGTGCAGTTTCTGCCTTTGCTAGGAGCCGCGCAGACTTGGGATTGCTGCACGATCTGTGGGTTGAACGATCGCCCGCTGGATTTTTCCGAAGCCAATGGGGGGATGCTGTGCAGTCGGCACTGGAACCTGGATGAGCGTCGGTTTCACTTGGATCGCCGGACGGTTGGCTATCTGCAGCTGTTTGCCTCTTTGAATCTGGCGCAGGTCAATCAGATTCAGGTTGATCAAAGCGTTAAAAATCGGTTGCGCTATACGCTGGATCGCATTTATGACGATGAGCTCGGGCTGCACTTAAAGAGCAAGCGGTTCATCGATCAAATGGCAACCTGGGAAAATCAATTGAAAAATCTTCGCTCTGAAAATTGACAAGTGTAAAGTAGTTGTCTATGATAAAAGAGCAACTAAATTTAAATCTAATCGACAATGACAAAGAATCGCTGCTTACAGTCGAACCAAAGCGATCATGGGATGGTGGAAGCCATGATAACGATCAAGCAGCGTGGCACTTTAACAGTCGCTTAATTAAGCTGTTCTGCATGTCTAAGATGCAGAAAAGCAGGGTGGAACCGCGAATTAACTTCGTCCCTGCAATGACCAGTCCAACTGGCCATTGTAGGGACTTTTTACGTTGAAAGGAGTCAGATTATGTCAAAGAAACTCACCGTTCAAGAGATTATTTTTACTCTTGAAAAGTATTGGGCCGATCAAGGCTGTATGCTGATGCAGGCCTATGACAACGAAAAAGGTGCCGGGACGATGAGCCCATACACTTTCCTGCGGGCGATCGGGCCTGAACCATGGAATGTTGCCTATGTTGAACCTTCTCGGCGGCCTGCTGATGGGCGCTATGGTGAAAACCCCAACCGTCTTTACCAGCACCACCAGTTCCAGGTTTTAATGAAGCCATCACCAGACAATATTCAAGAGCTTTATTTAGGCAGTTTGAAGCAGCTGGGCATTGAGCCATTGGAACATGATATTCGTTTTGTTGAAGACAACTGGGAAAACCCATCAATGGGCTGTGCTGGTGTTGGTTGGGAAATCTGGCTCGATGGGATGGAAGTTACGCAGTTTACCTATTTCCAAGTCGTTGGTGAGCTGCAGATGGATCCGGTAGCTGCCGAGGTTACCTATGGCCTGGAACGATTGGCTGAATACATTCAAAATGTTGACAGTGTCTATGATCTGGAATGGGCAGACGGCGTCAAGTACGGTGATATCTTTAAAGAACCTGAATACGAGCACTCCAAGTACAGTTTTGAAGAAAGCAACCAAGACATGCTGCTTCAAGAGTTCAATGACTACGAAGCCGAAGCCAAGCGCTTGATCAAACTGGGGCTGGTTCACCCGGCATATGACTATGTCTTGAAGTGCAGCCACACGTTCAACCTGCTGGATGCACGCGGGGCGGTTTCAGTAACGGAGCGGGCCGGTTACCTGCATCGGATTCGGATCATGGCCAAGTCAATTGCCAAGGCTTTTGTTGAAGAACGGCGCAAACGGGGCTTCCCACTGATTCACGATGAAAAAGAACGCCAAGCAACGGTCGAGAAATACACCAAGCTGGCTGAAAAAGCAGCAGCACGGGCGGCCAAGCAAGCTGCCAAGGCCAAGAAGGAGGACAAGTAAATGGCACATTCATATCTATTGGAAATTGGGCTGGAAGAAATGCCTGCGCATGTCGTAACGCCAAGCATCAAGCAGCTGCACGAACGCGTTGCTCAATATTTAAAGGAACAGCGCATTGATTTTGCCAAGATTCAAGAATTTGCTACGCCACGCCGCTTGGCTCTTTTGATTACTGGTTTGGCCGACAAACAGCCTGATGTCAATGAATCCGTTAAGGGTCCTGCCAAAAAGATTGCTCAGGATGCAGATGGCAACTGGACTAAGGCAGCAATGGGCTTTACGCGCGGTCAAGGCGTCAGTGTCGATGATATTGAATTCAAGGAGATCAAGGGCGTTGAATACGTCTACGTTGAAAAACACGTTGATGGCAAGCCGGTTGCTGAAGTTCTGCCAGGCTTAAAAGACGTTATTGAAGCCATGAACTTCCCAACGATGATGAAGTGGGGGCACCACTCATTGCAGTTCGTCCGGCCAATTCGCTGGCTGGTATCGCTTTTGGATGATGAGATCGTACCATTTTCCATCCTGGACGTAACGGCTGGGCGTGTGTCGCGTGGTCACCGTTTCTTGGGTCATGACGTGAAAATCAAAAATGCTGAAGACTACGAAGACGACCTGCATAATGAATTTGTGATTGTTAACCAAAAGCAGCGCAAAAACCTGATCAAGACTCAGATTAACCAGATTTTGGCCGAAAACGACTGGATTATCGACTGGGATGAAGACTTATTAGAAGAAGTCAACAACCTGGTTGAATGGCCAACCTCATTTGCCGGCTCATTTGATGAAAAATATCTGGTTCTGCCTGAAGAAGTCCTGATTACTTCTATGAAGGACAACCAGCGCTTCTTCTGCGTTCGCGATCATGAAGGCAAGCTTTTGCCGCACTTTATCGCAGTCCGTAATGGTAACAGCGACTACCTGGAAAACGTGATCAAGGGTAACGAACGGGTGCTGGTACCACGTTTGGAAGATGCTAAGTTCTTCTATGAAGAGGACCAAAAGATTTCAATTGACCAATACGTGGCCCGCTTAAAGAAGGTCAGCTTCCATGACAAGATCAGCTCCATGTACGACAAGATGGGACGGACAGCGGTCTTGGCCAAGCTGCTTGGTCAAAAGCTGAACCTTAGTGATGAAGAGATGGAAGACCTCGATCGAGCTGCTCATATCTACAAGTTTGACCTGACGACGCAGATGGTGGGCGAATTTGCTGAGCTGCAAGGGATCATGGGCGAGATCTATGCTAAGCTGTTTGGCGAAAAAGCTGACGTCGCTGCGGCCATTAAGGAACACTATATGCCAATCTCTGCAGAAGGCGAGCTGCCAGCCGGCAAGATCGGCGCGGTTCTGGCAATTGCCGACAAGCTGGACAGCATCATCAGCTTCTTTGCCGTTGATATGATTCCAAGCGGTTCCAATGACCCATATGCACTGCGGCGGCAGGCTTATGGGATCGTACGGATCATTGCTGCGCGTGGCTGGCATCTGCCGGTAATGGGGATGGCTGATGAGTTTGCAAAAGCATTGGCAGCTCAGGGCTTGACGCCTGAATTTGACGTTTCGCACAATGCTGATCAGGTACATGCCTTCTTCTTGGATCGGCTCAAACAGTTCTTCAATACGCAGGATCTGCGCTATGACGTAATTGATGCCGTTGTCGACACGAAATCTAACGACGTTGCTGATGTATTGGCAGCGGCCGAGACGATTGACGCGCACAAAGATGATGCCGGCTTTAAAGAAGATGTTGAAGCCCTGACGCGGGTACTGCGGATTGCCAAGAAGGCTGACTTTAAAGATGGCGTACCAGCAGTTGATCCGGCCAAGTTCCAAAACCCATCGGAACCCCAGCTGTTTGACCTGGTAGCTTCCTTAAACAAGAAGTGGGGTACGCAGACGCTGGCGCAAAACTTTGCTGATCTGCGGGCAATGGCACCGGTAATCACCAACTACTTTGAAGAAAACATGATCATGGACAAGGACGAAAGCATCCGTAACAACCGGTTGGCCCTTTTGCAACAGCTGGCTGATGATGTCTACGCACTGGGTAATCTTGACAAGCTGATCGTTAAATAGTTGCGGTTTATCAAGCAAATGAATTGTATTGTCCCAGACTTGTGGTATCATGTTAAATAGGTATATTAGGTAGTGTCTAAGAACAGATGTTGCCTGAAGTCGTTGAAGGTCGCATTCCATCTGGAGGCGACCTTTTGCTACTATTCGCGGGAAATGGGGTGAACGAATGGCGCGACTTTCGCAAGAACTGATCGATCAGGTGCGGCAGTCCGTTGATATTGCTGACGTCATTAGTCAAGACGTTCAGCTGCAGCGGCAAGGGAAGAACCTGGTTGGGCACTGTCCGTTTCACGAAGATAACACACCATCATTTTCAGTCAGTGAGCAAAAGCAGTTTTTTTATTGCTTTAGCTGTCATCGCTCAGGTTCGGTATTCGACTTTTTGATGGAGCTGCATCACCTGTCATTTCCGCAAGCCGTTGAGCAGGTTGCCAAGCTGGGCAGCGTGGCCTTGCCGAATGATTTTCAGGCCGGTGCCGAACCTAGAACGGAACCGGTACCGGATTCGCAGCAGGGTCGTCTGATTAAGCTGCATCAAACTACCATGCGGCTCTATCATCATATTTTGATGAACACGCCAGCTGGAGAGCCTGCCCGCCGCTATTTGCAAAAACGCGGTCTGACTCAGGAGCTGATCGATCAGTTTAACCTCGGCTATGCTCCTAAAGAAGAGGTTTTAAAAGCCGTTTTGGAAAAAGAAGGGCATGACTATCAGCTGTTGCGTCGATCGGGATTGTTTACCGAGGATCAAGCCGGCAGCCTGCATGATCGTTTCCATGATCGAGTCATGTTTCCGCTTAAGGATGGACAAGGACGACCGGTTGCGTTTTCGGGGCGATTGCTGCAAAAAAATGCCGACGCGCCGAAGTATCTCAATAGTCCCGAAACGCCGATTTTTAACAAGCGTCGTTTGATCTTTAATTTTGATCTAGCCAAAAAAGCAGCCAGAGAAAATGGGAAACTGCTGCTTTTTGAAGGTTATATGGATGTTATTTCGGCATATGGTGCCGGCGTTCATAATGGTATTGCCTCAATGGGGACCAGTCTGACTGATGAGCAGCTGGCGATGATCGTCAAGACGACCGCTCAGCTGAATATTTGCTATGATGGCGATGCACCGGGGCAAAATGCTATTGAACGGGCGCTTAAACTGATCGAGGCCAGTGCGGTTGCCAATCAGCTTAAGATTCGCGTCGTACAGCTGCCAACCGGACAAGATCCTGATGAATACATTCAGCAAAATGGCGGGGTCAAGTTTCGCGATTATCTGAAAAATACCGAAGAAACGCCGACTGCATTTCGACTGCGCTATCTACGGCAAGGACTGAATCTGAGCAATCAGGCTGAGCTTTTGAGCTATTTGAATGCTGCAATTGGCGTGATTGCCAAGGTCAGTGATCCGGTTGCCAGAGATCTGTACGTGCAGGAATTGGCCAGGGAGTTTCAGGTCAATCCGCAAAATCTGCAGCAGCAGCTGACGACTCAGCTTCAAAAACAGCCGGCGCCACTGCCAAGCACGGCACCGCCAACCTCACAATGGTCTGGTAATCCGCCAGCTGCCCCTAAGCGCCAGTCGTTTAATGGATCGTTTAAGCGAACGGCTTACAAGCAAAAGCGACAAGCCAAAGTACGGCCGGCACCACAGGCAGTCACGCTGACGGCAGCAGAGCAGCAGTCATTGGCGCTTGATCAGACTGAGCGGGCAGAGCGCTTGTTGCTGACGGCCGTGCTTCATGACTATGGCACCAGGGCGCAGCTAAAGTCGATGCCTGATTTTGCCTTTGTTCATGATCAATATCAAGAGCTTTATCAGCAGGCGTTGAATTATTTTACCGAGCATGATGAGTATGATTTAGCCAGCTTTTTAGACTACGTGGACGATTCGGCTTTAAAAACGACTTTAACGCAACTGGATGGCTTGCATGCGGAAGAAGCAGTCTCACCGGCTGCAATTGATGACTGTCTGCGCATCATCATGCAAAAGACACCTTTAACACAAAAGATCGCTCAAGTTAAATTGGCGCTGCAGGAAGCCAAGGCACGGAGCGATCACGAACTAATCACCCAGCTGACGATCGAGCTCATTCAGCTTTATCGCCAGCAGCAACGATTAAAAACGGAGGAGACTAGTTAATAATGGCAAACAGCAAAAAGAAAGACATGGTAATTTCCAACAAAGCCGACTTTGATCAGACTGAATACGACAAAGCCGTGGGTAAGCTGATCAGAAGCTATAAGAAAGCCAAGGAAATTCAATACGATGACTTGACTGACCAGATTGCGACTCCGTTTGGCTTAAATGCCCAAGGAATGGATAATCTGCTTCAAAACGTTGAAGATGCCGGGATCAGCGTCGTTGACGAAAAGGGTGATCCAGATCCGCGCGCATTGAAGGCGACAGAAAAACTGTCCAACAAGGCCTTAAAAGATACAGCTGCCCCAACCAACGTTAAGATCAATGACCCCGTACGGATGTATCTTAAAGAAATCGGGCGGGTCAACCTGCTGACGGCGGACGAGGAAATTGCGCTGGCGCAGCGGATCGAAAAAGGCGATGAACAGGCTAAACAGGAACTGGCTGAAGCCAACCTGCGTCTGGTGGTTTCCATTGCCAAGCGGTATGTTGGTCGCGGCATGCAGTTTTTGGATCTGATTCAAGAAGGTAACATGGGGCTGATGAAAGCCGTTGAAAAATTTGACTACCGAAAAGGATTCAAGTTCTCAACCTACGCGACCTGGTGGATTCGGCAGGCCATTACGCGGGCGATTGCCGATCAGGCGCGGACGATTCGGATTCCAGTGCACATGGTCGAAACCATCAACAAGCTGATCCGGATTCAGCGTCAACTGCTGCAGGATCTGGGCCGGGAACCGCTGCCTGAAGAAATCGGTGCTGAAATGGACATGCCAACCAAGAAGGTACGCGAAATCCTCAAGATTGCCCAAGAACCAGTCTCTTTGGAAACGCCGATTGGTGAAGAGGATGACTCGCATCTGGGCGACTTTATCGAAGACCAGGATGCTACCAGTCCTGCCGATCATGCTGCTTATGAAATGATGAAAAAGCAATTGGAAAACGTCTTAGATACGCTGACCGATCGTGAAGAAAACGTTTTGCGGCTGCGCTTTGGCCTTGATGACGGGCGGACGCGTACGCTGGAGGAAGTGGGCAAGGTCTTTGGCGTTACGCGGGAACGGATTCGTCAAATCGAAGCCAAGGCTCTGCGTAAGCTGCGCCACCCATCACGTTCCAAGCAATTGAAGGATTTCTTAGAGTAACTTGGCATATATTCATAATAACTACTAAAAGGTCTGCTCCTTGATTGAGGAGCAGACCTTTTGTCGTATTAATGATTCTTACTTCAGACTGTCAGGCAGGTTAAGTGTAGTCTCAGCTGGCGTGGTCTTGGCCAGCACCTTGCCGCGACGAATGTTATAGAGAACCTCAACGTGCTTGTTTAAAGCATTGTAGAAGTCTTCAGCGTTCAGCAGGATGCAGTTGGCTTCCAAACCTTCTTTAATGCCGTAGCGATCTGTAATGTGCAGCGTCTTGGCAGCATTATAGGTTACGAACTTGAATGAATCCTGCAGCTGGCTGTAGCCCATTAGATGAGCCGCATAGACTCCCATTGAGACGGAATCAAGCATATTGCCATTACCGAGTGGATTCCATGGATCCTGAATATCGTCTTCACCAAACGAAACGTTGATGTTGGCAGCATCCAGCTCCTTGATCCGAGTAAGTCCACGCCGTTTTGGATAGGTGTCGAAACGGCCGCCCAGGTGCATGTTGACCAGCGGATTGGAGACGAAATTGATGCCTGACATCCTCAGCAGCCGAAACAGTTTATAAGTGTAGGCATCGTTATATGATCCCATCGCCGTCGTGTGGCTGGCGGTAACCATGTCGGTAAGGCCGGTTTTGTAGGCCATCGTTGCTAATACTTCCAGATTGCGGGAGGCAGGATCGTCAATCTCATCACAATGAACGTCAACCAGCTTGTTGTATTTTTCGGCTAGCTTGACTAGGAACTTGACTGATTTCCAGCCATACTCAGTCGTAAACTCAAAGTGCGGAATGCCGCCCACGACATCGGCCCCTTCCTTAACGGCTTGCTTCATCAGCTTTTTGCCATGCGGGTAGGAGAGAATGCCTTCTTGCGGAAAGGCAACCAATTGCAGATCAACCACATCCTGCATCTCGTGCTTTAATTCCAAAAGCGCCTGCAGTGCAATCAGATGCGGATCAGTTACGTCAACATGGCTGCGCACGTGTTGAATCCCGTGACCAACCATATTGAGGAGCGTCTTTTTAGCCCGCTGCTTGACATCTTGAATGGTGAGATCTTTTTTACGTTCTGACCAGATACGAATCCCATCAAACAAGGTACCGGTTTCGTTCCATTCCGGCTGACCGGCCGTCAGCGTGGCATCCAGGTGAACGTGGGAGTCAATAAACGGTGGCAGCAGTACCTTGCCTTGACCATCGATGACTTCTTCACCAGGTTTAGCCGTCAAACCTGACTTGATGGCTTCAAATTTGCCGTCTTCAATCCGAACGTCAACGGCATCTTTTTGGTTATCTACATGAACGTTTTGAATCAGCATAGATTAAGCGACCTTTCGATTAAAAATTAGCATTAAGACATAGTAGATGGCACCGCTGATCAGCATGACCAAGAACGTTGCTCCGATCGTGTTCTTGAGTGCGGCAACGTTATGCAGTATCAAGAACAGGGCCGTACCGATGATCCAGGTAACTACGGCTGACCAGTTGATCCCATGCGAGTACCAGTAGCTGCCGTTTTTCTTGGCCAGCTGCGTGACATCGTATTTCTTGTGACAACGCAGGTAGAAGTCGGTACAGATGATGGCAATGATTGGTCCCAGCACCATACCTACATAATCCAAGAAAGCGGTAAAGGTGTCAAGAAAACTGCCGACAATCATTGGAATGAAGGTGACGATGGTGGCAACGATGGCAACGATCCAAAGCGAGTATTTTAGTTTGATGCTGGTGAAGATGTTGGATAGTGCCGAACCGGCTGCCAGCAGGTTAACGGCATTGGCGGTCATTGAAGTCAGGATGATAACCAGCAAGGCAACGATCCCCAGCCCTAGGCGACTGGCAATCGTACTTGGATCGGAGTTGTTGGCATTATAGGCACCAGAAGTAATGGCGATACTGATGGTTGAGATCAGACCGATAAAGGCAAACCAGATCACACCGACCATGGCACCAAAAAACGGCGTCAGCGTGGAGTTGTACTTTTTTGGCGTGAAACGGGTAAAGTCCGCCCCAGCGGTTACCCAAGCCAGGTTAAAGGCTGCTACATAGTCAATGGCCGCGCCAGTAGCCATTTTGGCGCTAGCTGGGACCTGCCAGCTGGTAATGTGTGAAAATGGCACGGTTTTTAAGACGACTGCCGATTCCCAGATGACAAAGATCAAAACCAAGATGATTCCCAAGCGCTCAATCATCTGAACGGAACGCGAGCCGCTGGCGATACTGATGATGTGTAAAATACTCATTACCACGATCCCGGCAACGATGCCTTTCCAACCGCCTGGCTTACCCCAGACTGGCCAGCCAAGCAGATCATTTAAAAGCAGACTGACGGATTGGGCTGCGATAAACGTATTGACGGCCGTCCAGCCAATAAACTGCGTCAGGTTGACCAAAGATGGCAGATAGCTGCCGCGAACCCCAAATGAGGCTCGGCTGACGGCCATGGTTGAAACGCCGGTCTGATAGCCAATGTAGCCAATTAGACTCAAAAAGACGTAGGAAAGTGCCGATGACAGAACCAGCACGTTCATGGCGACTGAAAAACCGCACGCTGCCAAAACCCCGCCGACAAACCACGTGCCGTTGTTGGCATTGGCGCCAACCCAGGTCGCGAACATATCCCAGGTTGAGGTCTTGCGTTGATGCATCGCGATGCTGGTAATCTGATCATTGTCGTTTTGCATGGTGTTACCCCCAAAGAAAAAAATCGTCACTGGCCAAGTGAGACCAGTGACGATGCAAATAATGTCCTCCCTAAAAAGGGCGAAGATTTTATTTTAACGAACATCCTTGGAGGCCTCACGGGACCAGATTAAAGGTTGAATAATAATTGATAAACTAAGTGTAAACAATATTAATGTTCGTTGTCAATGCTTATTTTCCAATTTGTAGATCGTTAACGTGCGGTAAATCCGCAACAAACTTTTCATACGCCGTTTCTTCACCAGTTGCGCTGGTTTGAGCATCCGCAAAGCTTGCTTGATGCAGCTCGGCTTCGGCAACCGTAACATGATGCGTGAAGGTGGCATTGCCGACCAGTTCAATCCAGTAGTGATCAGCTTGGTGGTGAACGATGGTCTTGACCATGCCGCCAGGGTTGTAGATGGTCATTGGCACGTCGAAATGCGCCAGTTCAGGATGCGTCAGCGCGAAGGCCAATGAGGTTGCTGACATCCCGGTCCCGCAGGCATTGGTAAAGCCGACGCCGCGTTCAAACGTCCGGACAAACAGCTCGTTTTCATTCAGAATCTGGGCAAAGTTTACGTTGACGCCATCAGGGAAATATGGGTTTTGACCATTCAGTCGTTCACCTAAGACGCCTAAAACGTTATCGGACAATTCAGCGGCTGAAACAAAACTGATCAGATGTGGATTAGGAACCGCGATGCTGGTAAAACGCAGTCCAGGAATAAACTCGGGAACCAGCGTATCAAGCAGCCGTTCATGGCCCAGATTGTCAAACGGCAGGGCTTCTTTGTTAAAGCGGACGGGTGAGATCTCAACGGCAAAAGCAGGTACACCCGGTGCAAAATCAGGCTGGCGCCGAACAAGCAGGTTGGCATCGCGCGTATCAACCTGGAACTCGTCTTGACCAAATTTTTCTGCCAGATAGCGGGCCACGGTACGCAGCCCATTACCGCACATCGATGCCTCGCTGCCATCGGCGTTGATGACACGCATTTGTGCCAGGGCTCCGGCTTTAGTTGGCTGATTGACAACTAGAATGCCATCCGCGCCGCCTAAAAGGCCAGTCTGGGGATTGGTGATTCTAGGAGCAAGTGTCTGTAGCTCAGCATCGGTAAGTGGTTGTTCCAGCGTGGTCTGATCCAGGATAAAGAACTGATTTTGCGATCCGTGAACCTTTAGTAGCTCTGTCATAAAAATACCTCTTTGTCTAATTAGTTTGCGAAGAATTGGTGATAGATGACCTGAACGGCTTTATCAGCATCGGCTCGCTTGGTCCCCAGCATGATTGAGATCTGAGAGGCCCCTTGGTTGATCATCTGCAGCGAGATGTGGGCATCGGCTAATGGCTGCAAAATGCCGGCAGCAGCGCCAACGCGATCACGCATTCCTTCACCGACGATCATGGTAATGGAGTAGTCGTCGATCCATTCCAGACGATCGGGATTGATCTTATTTTGAATCTCATCGCACAAAACGTCAATCAATTGATCATTCAAAAACTTTTTGTCAAAGATAATCGAAATATCATCGATCCCAGATGGCATGTGCTCATAAGGAACGTTGTGCTTTTCCAGAATATCCAGAATGCGCAGGGTGAAGCCGGCTTCTTTGTTTAAGAGATACTTGTGCAGATAAAGTGCCGAAAAATGCTTGCCCGAAGCGACCCCCGTGATGATGTTTTCCGGTTTGAATCCTTTTTCAGGAACGATCATGGTACCAGGCTTTTCTGGTGCATGCGTGTTTTTGACGTTAATGGGAATCTGCCCTTGAATGGCGGGAATCAAGGCCTCATCGTGGAAAACCGAAAAGCCGGCATAGGAAAGCTCACGCATCTCACGGTAGGTCATCGTACGGATTGGTTCAGGATTGTCGACTACGTTTGGATTAGCGGAGAAGATTGCATCCACGTCGGTAAAGTTTTCATACAGTCGCGCGTGAAAGCCCCGGGCCAGGATTGCGCCGGTAATGTCAGAGCCGCCCCGTGAGAACGTTGCGATATGACCGGAAGGCGTGATGCCAAAAAATCCTGGAAAGACCAGTCGATCATAGACCTCATACTTGAAGTTTGCCAGATTACGGTAGGTTTCAGGATTGACGATCGCATCGTTGGGAGCACCGGTAACCATAATGCCGGCTTCGGTTGGATCAACGAACCGTGCCTTGATGCCCAGATGATTCATAACCATCGCGATCAGCCGGGCGTTCAGCCGCTCGCCGTGGGCCTTAAAAGCAGCCAGCAGGTATTCATCGTTTGGGTAGTCTTTCTTGGGCAGATCGACTAACAATTCCTTGATGATCTTGATTTTTTCATCCGGCAGATCAAAAAAGTGACCGATCGTTTCGTAGCGCTCGAAAATTTCTTGAACGGTCTTGGCGGTATCTTCGCCATTGATCGTTTCATTGGCATAGCGGATCAGAAGGTCAGTCACCTTGATATCGCCATCGTGTCGTTTACCAGGAGCCGAAACCACAACGATTTGACGAGCTGGATCAGCCGTGATGATGTTCAATGCCTGTTTAACGGCGGCACCCGTAGCCAATGAAGTGCCACCGAACTTTACAACTTTCATATTACAGACTCCTTTGTGCGTTGAAAATAATAAAGAACGCAAATTAAATTTAATAGGATTCTAACATTTATTAGCGTCCTTGCAAGTCAGATTTTTTGAAATCAGATAGCATAAACGTTTTACAAATCATAGTAGAAAAAATAAATGAGAAAAATTATTAGAATTACCTTGACGATTATGAAACTTAATTATAGACTTACTAGTAAATCGAAGAGGCGCAATCAACATTAGTACCGTATGTTAGTCGCAGACCAGACAAGGACCGTACGGAAAAGGGACGATTGCCGAAGCTTTCAGACTGGGTCGCGGCCTGATTGCTGGGGCGTGGCTGAACAAGTCACGGACTGTCGCGGAGAAAAACTTCGCGGAGCGCTATCGACCAATCAGATTAAATTTGACAACAGCCGCAGTGGGTGGCTTTTTGAAAATGGAATCCGTTGTTTGTGCGCGCACGAACAATGGATTTTTTCTTAGCGTTTTCCCCGTCAAAACAACGGAGGTTTTAGATTATGAATTCTCAGATTGCACCGGATCAGATCAATGCCGCAGGTCATTTAACCATTGGCGGCGTTGACTCGCTCGAACTAGCCAAGGAATATGGCACGCCGCTGGTAGTTTACGACGTGGCCCAGATTCGTCGCCAGATTCGTGCTTTTAAAAAGGTGTTTGAGCAGCGCCAGGTTGACTACGCGGTCAGCTATGCCAGCAAGGCGTTTGCCGCGATTGCGATGTATCAGGTTATAGCTCATGAAGGCGGTCATGTCGATGTGGTTTCGGCCGGTGAGCTCTATACGGCAATCAAAGCCGACTTCCCAATGGAAAACGTTTCTTTTCATGGCAACAACAAATCGCGGGCCGAATTAGAGATGGCCGTTGATCACCATGTGGGCATGATCGTGATCGACAACTTCCATGAAATTGAGCTGCTTAATGAAGTACTGGCCAGTCGTGATCAGTCAATCGACGTTATGATGCGGATCACACCGGGGATTTCCGCACATACGAATAAGTATATTCAAACTGGTCAGGTTGACAGCAAATTTGGCTTTGATCTGCAGTCCGGTCAGGCTGATGAAGCCCTGCAAAAGATTCTGGCCAGTCCACGGATGAATATGAAGGGACTGCATGCTCACATCGGCTCGCAGATTTTTGAATTAAATGGCTTTCAGATGGCAGCTGCCAAACTGGTTGAGATTGCAGCTCACTGGCGTGACAAGTTTGGCTATGAGCCAGAAATCGTCAATGTTGGTGGTGGTTTCGGGATTCGCTATGTCAGTGCTGATCATCCATTGAAACCGGAAGATTTTGTAGCAGCAATCATCGAAACTATTAAGGAAGAAACCCAAAAGCTGAACTTAAAGATGCCCGCGGTTTGGATCGAACCAGGTCGCTCAATCGCTGGTCCGGCCGGCTATAATCTTTACACGGTCGGTTCGCGTAAAGACGTTCCTGGTTTGATGCCATATGTCATGATCGATGGCGGGATGGGTGACAACATTCGGCCAGCACTTTATCAGGCCGAATACGAGACGGTGCTGGCTGCTGATCCGCAGGCTGAAAATGCTGAAACGGTGCGGCTGGCCGGTAAATACTGTGAGTCAGGCGATATTCTCAGTCAGCATCAGCCATTGCCAAAAACCAAGCCAGGCGATGTTTTGGCAATGCTGGATACGGGAGCCTACGGATATGCGATGGCTTCTAATTATAACCGTAATCCGCGGCCGGCAGTGGTCTTTGCTGAAAATGGTCAGGCTCACCTGGTAATTGAACGCGAATCGCTTGATGATCTGGTTCATCTTGACCGTTCCTACCCACAAGCCTAAATCACTTTTAAAATAAGATATTAATAATATAGTAGAAAAAAGATTGGAGTTAATCTAAATGGCACAATTAGACGCACAAAGCATTATCAACTACATCGGCAACGCTCCTAAAAAGACGCCCGTAAAAGTATTCGTTAAGGGTAATCTGACAGCTTTAAACGTTCCTGAAACGATTCAAAGTTTCTTAGAAGCCCATACCGGCGTTTTGTTTGGCGACTGGGCCGACGTTAAGCCATTCTTGACTGCTAATGCTGCGCAGATTAAAGACTATCGCGTGGAAAACGATGCCCGCAACTCAGCCGTGCCACTGTTGGATCTGAAGGGAATCAACGCGCGGATCGAACCGGGCGCCTTGATTCGGGATCAGGTTTTGATTGGCGACAATGCCGTTATCATGATGGGCGCAATTATCAACATTGGTGCTGAAATCGGTGCCGATTCCATGATTGACATGGGTGCGGTGCTGGGCGGCCGAGCAATCGTCGGCAAGCATTGTCACGTTGGCGCGGGCGCGGTTTTAGCCGGCGTGATCGAACCAGCTTCAGCTGAACCGGTCCGAATCGATGACAACGTTTTGATTGGTGCCAATGCCGTTGTGATCGAAGGCGTGCATGTTGGGGAAGGGGCCGTCATTGCTGCCGGTGCCGTCGTAACCCAAGACGTTGCGCCACATACGGTTGTAGCCGGCGTGCCAGCCAAGTTCATCAAAAACGTTGATGACAAGACGGAATCAAAGACGGGCCTGGAAGAAGACTTGCGGAAGCTGTGATGATCGATGACAGAATTAAATGAAGCACAATTAATCAAGATTCGCCGCGATCTGCATCAGATTCCAGAACTGGCGCTACAGGAAAAACAGACGCATGCCTATTTGTTGGATACGATTAAAGGGTTTAACCAGGCTCATCTGGAAATTCGCCAACCGGAAAAACTGCCAACTGCATTGATGGTGTTGGTACACGGTAGTCAGCCAACTAGAACGATCGGCTATCGAACCGATATCGACGCGCTGCCGGTAGCAGAACAGACTGGCCTGCCGTTTGCTTCCAAGCATCCCGGCGTCATGCATGCCTGTGGCCACGATATCCACATGACGGTTGCTTTAGGCGTCTTAAGCTGGTTCAGTGAGCATCAGCCAAAAGACAATCTGCTGTTTTTCTTCCAACCAGCCGAAGAAAGCGAAAACGGCGGCAAGCTGGCTTATGAGCAGGGACTGTTTGCTGATAAATGGCGACCAGATGAGTTCTACGGTCTGCACGATAATCCGGACCTGCCGGCTGGCGCGATTGGCTGTCGCATGGGCACACTGTTTGCCGGCACGACTGAAGTCAACATCGATATTACCGGTAAAGGCGGTCACGCGGCCTTTCCGCAGGATGCCAATGATACGGTCGTGGCGATGGCGTCTTTGATCATGCAGGTTCAGACGATCATTTCACGCAGCATTGATCCGATTCAAAGCGGCGTGATCACGCTGGGGAAGGTTGAAGCCGGCACGATCCGCAACGTGATAGCCGGTCATGCCCATCTGGAAGGCACGATTCGCGGTCTGACACAGGAAATGATTTTGAAGATCGATCAGCGTTTAAAAGACGTCTGTGAAGGAATTGCCAAAAGTTTTAACGTTAAAGTTGACCTGCAGTTGAATCAAGGTGGCTACTGGCCCGTTGAAAACAATCCCGAACTGACCAAACGCTTTATTGAATATATGAAACAGGCCGCTGGCGTTGAATTTATCGAAACTGCGCCAGCCATGACCGGTGAAGACTTTGGCTATCTGCTGGCCAAGTTTCCCGGCACCATGTTTTGGCTGGGAGTTGAAGATGACTCACAGTTGCATTCGGCAACCTTAAAACCGGATGAACGCGCTATTAAACGGGGCGTGGATGCTATTACCGGATTTTTGAACTATCGTATGCAAAACTAGGGGGATTTAACTATGAATTTACAAGATGCTGATTTGTTAACTGCCATCGTAACACCATTTAATGAACAAAATGAATTGGACTTTGCCAGTTTGGCCAAGCTGACCAACCATTTGATCGAACAGGGCAGCAATGGTTTTGTTATTGGCGGTACGACTGGTGAGACGCCAACGCTCAGCCATGACGAAAAGCTGGCGCTGTATCGTGAGTTTGCTAAGATCATTGATGGCCGCGTTCCGGTAATTGCCGGCACTGGCAGCAACAATACTGCCGAAACGATTGCCTTCACCAATGAAGTAGCTGAGATCGAAGGCATTGACTATGCGCTGGTCGTGGTACCGCCATACAACAAGCCTAATCAGCGTGGCATGATTGCCCACTTTACGGCGGTAGCAGATCAGTCCAAGTTGCCAATCGTGATCTATAACATTCCTGGCCGAACCGGTGTTAAGATGGCTGCCGAAACGATCGTGGAGCTTTCACATCATGAAAACATCAAGGCCGTTAAGCAATGCGCCTCGTTAGAAGAAATGCAGTACGTGATCGATCACAAGGACGAGGATTTCCAAGTCTTTACCGGCGAAGACGCTCAAGCATTGACGGCGCGCGTCTTAGGAGCTAATGGCGTGATCTCGGTTGCTTCGCATAATTACTGTGCCCAGATGCGGGAAATGTATGATCAATTGTATAATGGTAATTGGCAGGCTGCTGGACGTCTGCAGCGCTGGCTGACGCCAAGGATGGCCGCGCTGTTCATGTACCCATCACCATCACCAGTCAAGGCGGTCTTAAACGCGCAAGGCTTTGGCGTGGGTGGTTGCCGTCTGCCGATTGCTACTCTGAACGACAACGAAAAGCAGCAGCTGGCACAGGCGCTGTCATTGCCTGCCGATGCGCTGGCTCATGAGTTGCCATTGAATCTTGGAAAGGGTGATGTTGATGACTAGTGTACTGATCGCCGGGTTTGCTGGTGCAATGGGACAAAAGGCCGTTGATCTGGTCAATGGCATGGCGGATTTTCAAATCGTTGCCGCTTTTTCACCACAAGCCGACCGTAACGATCCGGAACGCTATAACTTAAATGACGATGTACAGATCTTTAATGATTTAGCAGCGATTCCCGATCAAGCAGCTGATGTCTGGATTGACTTTACCGTTCCCAGCGCGGTTTACGAAAACGTCAAATTTGCGCTGAATCACGGGATGCGCCCCGTGGTTGGGACAACCGGGTTGACTGATGAACAGGAAGCCGAACTCAAGGCACTTGCCAAAGCCAATCATTTAGGCGGCCTGATCGCGCCTAACTTTGGCATGTCGGCGGTCTTACTGATGAAATTCGCCCAGGAAGCCGCCAAGTATTTCCCAGACGTCGAAGTTATTGAAATGCACCATGCCGATAAGAAAGATGCACCATCAGGAACGGCATTGAGTACGGCTAAGATGATGGCACAAAATCGTCAGCCACACGAAAGCAATCCAGATGAGGTCGAAACGCTGGCCAACGTCCGTGGTGGCGACTATCAAGGTATTCGCATTCACTCGGTTCGTCTGCCGGGCTACATTGCCCACGAGCAGGTGCTGTTTGGTGGCACTGGCGAGGCGTTGACCATTCGTCAGGATTCATTTGATCGGGGCTCGTTTATGAGCGGCGTTAAGGTAGCCTTGCAAAAGGTTGCGTCGCTGGATGAACTGGTTGTCGGTTTGGAAAATATTCTTTGATGTAAAGGGGAAATTTGTTTATGCCAACTCTAGCAAAAGATCTTAATGAAACGGTCAACCCACGCGTGGCCGCAATCTCGCCATCTGGAATCCGCTCTTTTGATGCGCACGTCTCTAAGATTCCAGGCATCGTTAAGCTGACGATTGGCGAACCTGATCTTAACGTTCCTGAACATGTTAAGCAGGCAGCCGTGCAAAGTATTGTTGAAAATGATTCGCACTATACCTCCAACCGCGGCAAGATTGAATTGCGAAAAGCCATCAGTGGCTATCTGGAACGGACGCGCGGCGTGCACTATGATCCAGAAACCGAAATCGTTGCTACGGTTGGTGCGACCGAGGCCCTGGCAGCAACGATCTTCTCTCTGATCAATGAAGGCGACAAGGTGATCATTCCAACGCCGGCCTTCTCGCTGTACTTCCCGCTGGTTTCTCTGGCAGGTGGGACGCCAGTGCAGGTTGACGTTTCTGAGGACGATTTTGTCTTGACGCCTGAGCTGCTGGAAAATGTTTTGAAAAAAGAAGGTCCAGCGGTTAAGGCCGTTCTGCTTAACTACCCAGTCAACCCAACTGGCCGTGAATATCCACGCGAAGTGCTGGAGGGTCTGGCTAAGGTCATTGCCGATCACCATCTCTACGTATTTGCCGATGAAATCTACAGTGATCTGGTTTACGGCGTGGAACACACGTCAATGGCTACGCTTTTGCCGGACCGGACCATCTTCATCTCTGGCCTGTCCAAGTCGCATGCTATGACTGGCTACCGGATGGGCTACTTTGCTGGTCCTAAAGAAGCGATCGACAACATCACCAAGCTGCACTCGTTCTTGGTAACCTCAATTACCGACTCAACGCAGGCAGCCGCTATTGAGGCCTACACCAATGGGGATGAGGATCCGGTTAAGGCCCGGGCCATCTACCAAAAACGGCGGGACTATGTTTTGAAGTCCTTAAACGACATGGGCATCGAAACGGTTCCACCACAAGGCGCGTTCTACATCTTCGCCAAGATTCCAGCCAGCTATGGTACGGACGACATGCAGTTTGCCTTGGATCTGGCCAAGGAGGCTCAAGTCGGCGTAACGCCAGGCAATGCTTTTGGTGCTGGTGGTGCCGGCTGGGTTCGGCTGTCATACGCGGCTTCTGATGAGGACCTGCACACGGCAATGGAACGCATGAAGCCATTTATTGAAAAGGTTAACGCAAAGAACTAAAGGAGCGATTCTAATATGAGTAAGCAATACAATGTCGCAATTCTGGGTGCCACGGGGGCGGTCGGCACGCGGATGATTGAACAATTAGCCCAGTCTACGATTCCCGTTAAGCATGTTAAGCTGCTGGCATCCAAAAAGTCAGCCGGCAAGACGCTGCAGTTTAAGGGGCAGCCGGTAACCGTTGAGGAAACGACTCCTGAATCCTTTGACGGCGTTGACATTGTATTGTCGTCTGCTGGCGGATCGGTTTCCAAGAAATTTCTGCCAGAAGCCGTTAAGCGCGGGGCGGTCTGTGTTGACAATACCAGTGCCTTTCGGATGGAGCCGGATGTGCCGCTGGTCGTACCAGAAGTCAACGAAGCAGCTTTGAAGGATCACCATGGCATCGTGGCCAATCCTAACTGTTCCACGATTCAAATGGTAATGGCTTTGGAACCAGTTCGCCGCAACTTCGGCTTAAAGCAGATCGTGGTTTCCACTTATCAGGCAGCTTCGGGTGCTGGTCAATCCGCTTTAAACGAAATGTATCAAGAAGCCCAAGACTTTTTGGATGGCAAGGACATGCAGGCAGATGCCCATATTCTGCCAACTAAAGGCGACAAGAAGCATTATCCACTGGCTTTCAACCTGCTGCCACAAATTGACGTTTTGGAGGAATCCGGCTACTCACACGAAGAATGGAAGATGATTCATGAAACCAAGAAGATCATGCTTGGCGACATGAACTCACAAGACATTAAGGTTACGGCTACTTGTGTCCGGGTACCGGTTCCGATCGCACACGGCGAAAGCGTCTACTTTACGGTTGAGGATGAATCGGCTACGGCTCAAGATATTATGCGGGTTGTGGCTGACTTCCCTGGCAACGTTTTGGAAGATGACATTGCTCATCAGATCTACCCACAGCCAATCAATGCGGTCGGCAAGCGGGAAACGTTTGTTGGTCGAATTCGTCCTGATTATGAAAACAAGGGTGCCTTCAACATGTGGGTTGTAGCTGACAATCTGTTGAAGGGAGCTGCCTGGAACACGGTTGAAAATGCCGAGCGCCTGGTAGCACTGGGTCTGGTCTAATTAAGATACGTTGAACTCAGAAACTGCCTTAAATTGAAAATCCGTCTTGCTGATTGCGGGACGGATTTTTTGTTATACTGGAAATATAATTTGGAATCAGGAAGGAAGATTTATTTATGGATGCCAACCATCTTTCATTACGATTGGCGCGTGTTGCCAGCTATGTGCCAAAGGGAGCTCGGATGGCCGATATCGGTTCGGACCATGCCTATCTGCCGGCACATCTGGCATTGAACGGACAGATTGAGTATGCCGTTGCTGGCGAGGTTGTCAAGGGACCTTTTGAAAATGCCGCTCATGAGATTAAACAGCTACAGCTTGATCGCATGATTCAGCCGCGGCTTGCCGATGGGCTGGCCGCGATTCAAGCTGGTGATCGCATTGATACGATTACGATTGCTGGGATGGGTGGAACCTTGATTGCCAAGATCCTGGCTGCTGACACGCAAAAACTTGCCGGGGTCAAGCGCTTGATCCTGCAGCCCAACGTTGGCGGTGAGCGCGTCCGAGAATGGCTCTTGGCTAATCGCTGGCAGATCATGGCTGAAGAAGTGCTCGAAGAAGATGACCATATCTATGAGATCATCGTGGCTGAGCCTTCGCTTGTTCCATTTGCCTACAACGATCGCGAGCTTAAGTTTGGTCCTTTCTTATTAGAACAGGACCAGCCCGCTTTTCGAAAAGAATGGCTGGCTGAGCTTGAGCGAGAGCAGACTGCCATTGAACAAATGAAAAAAGCCGCCCATCCGCCCGTTGCCAAGATCAAGGAGTTTGAACGCGAGATGCAGATGATTAAAGAGGTGATCAAATGACAACTGGAAACGACATTATTCGACGGTTTGAAATGTTTGCCAATCCGGCTTTGGCTGAATCATGGGATCATGTCGGCCTGCAGCTGGGCAATCCCGAACGGCAGGTCAAACGCGTCATGACGGCGTTAGACTGCCGCCCAGAAGTCGTCAAAGAAGCAATTGAAAAAGACGTTGACTTTATCTTCAATCACCATCCAGCCATGTTTCACGCCGCTAAGACGCTGGACGTGCGCGACCCGCAGATTGCCATGTATCAAACGCTTTTGGAGCATGGCATTACGGTTTACGCGGCACATACCAACCTTGACAATGCCAATGGCGGGATGAACGATTGGCTGGCGGCCCAATTAGAGCTGACCAACGTTGAGCCGCTGCAGATTACGGGGACTGATCCGATCTCGGGACGCGACTATGGAATGGGACGGATTGGTGACTTATTGCAGCCGATGACCCCAACTGAATTTGGCCAATGGTGTCTGGAAAAGTTTCAGCTTAACGGTGCCCGTATGATCGTTAATCCAGTCGATCAAGCACGGCTGATTAAACGAGTCGCAATTCTGGGCGGGGCCGGGCAGGATTTTTGGCAGCTGGCTAAAAAGCGCGGGGCTGATGCCTATGTAACAGGAGATGTCAGCTACCATTTTGCTCATGACATGATTGCCAACCATTTAACAGTGGTTGATGCCGGTCATCATATTGAAGCCGTTTGTCAAGATCAGCTGGCCAGTCTGCTAAAAAAATGGCGCCAAGAAAACGACTGGGATTTTGAGGTCATAGCCTCTGAGGTCAATACGGAGCCGTTCCAGTTTATTGTTAAATAGGCTTTTGACTGCTTGTTGATTGGAAAAGTGCTAAAGTTGACGTATTGGTAGTACTGACTAATTCATAAAGAAAAGGTGATCGATTTGACTGAAGAAAAATATCCTGAACTGTTGCCGCGGTTTTTAAAATACGTTCAAGTTGAAACGCGCTCGGATCCGCAATCAGCTACGGTGCCTTCCAGTCCTAAAGAAACGGCTTTTTTAAGGCAACTGGCTCAAGAGCTGCAAGACCTGGGACTGAGCAACGTTCGTATTCATCCGCAGAACTCATATTTGTTGGCAACGATCCCCAGCAATCTAGATCATGACGTGCCGGTCGTTGGTTTAATTGCACATATCGATACGGCGGACTTCAATGCCGACCATGTCCTGCCACAGGTGATTGACGATTATGATGGCCAATCTGACATTGCCTTGTCGGACAGCGGCTACCAGCTTTCTCCAGCTGAGTTTCCGTCATTGAAAAAATATGCACATCAGACGCTGATTACGACGGATGGCCGCACGCTTTTAGGCGCTGATGACAAATCGGGCGTGGCTGAGATCGTAACGATGGCATCGTATTTGCTGAAGCATCCTGAAATCAAGCACGGAACGATCCAAATCGGTCTGGGGCCGGATGAGGAGATTGGTACTGGTGCCGATCATTTTGACGTTAAGGATTTTGGTGCAGACTTTGCCTATACGGTTGATGGCGGGCCTCTGGGTGAGTTGGAATACGAAACTTTTAACGCTGCCCAAGCCGAGATTACGATTACTGGTAAGGATGTTCACACTGGGGTTGCCAAAGGGACGATGGTCAATGCTATTCAAGTCGGCATTGATCTGCACGACCGCCTGCCAGAACACGATCGCGCTGAGAAAACGTCCGGTCGCGAAGGCTTTTACCATCTTTATAAATTTAACGGCGGCGTTGATCATGCCGAAATGACCTATCTGATTCGGGATCATGATCGGCAAAAATTCGAAGAGCGCAAGCAGAATCTTACGCAGATCGTTTCACAGCTAAACGAAAAGCTGGGTGAAGAGCGGATTCAAATGAAGCTTTATGATCAATACTATAATTTAAAAGATGCGCTCAAAGACCACATGGAAGTTGTTGCGATTGCCAAGCAGGCGATGGAGAATCTAGACATTCAGCCAGTGATCTATCCAGTGCGGGGCGGTACGGATGGTTCCACGATTTCGTATCTGGGGCTGCCAACGCCCAACCTGTTTGCAGGCGGTGAGAACATGCACTCGCGCTTTGAGTACGTTTCTTTGCAGACCATGGAAAAAGCCCTGGACGTTTTGCTGGAGATCGTTAAGCTGACGGCCCAGTCGTCGATTAAATAGCTTTCGTTGTTTAAGGCATAAAATCCCTGTCGCAGCTGAGTGGCAGGGATTTTTAATTGGAATTGGTTGAAAGCGCTGTGATGATTGATTCGTTGGTGATATGCTTTAAGAAATAGCCTGAATTGGAAAGGATGATGAGTCATGCAAACTGTTACGATCAATCAGCGCGTATTACCGGCAGTCGGCCTGGGTACCTGGCACATGGGAGATGATCCTGTTAAGCACGCGACGGAGGTTGAAGCGCTGCAGGCAGGTATTAAAGCTGGCGCCCAAGTCATCGATACGGCCGAGATGTATGGTAATGGCAGGGCCGAGCGCCTGGTAGCCGAAGCCATTAAGCCATTTAACCGTAAAAATCTGTTTATCATTGACAAGGTCCTGCCACAAAATGCCAGCCGCGCGCAGTTAGAAAAAAGTCTGGACCGCAGCTTAAAAAACGTTGGTATTGACTATTTCGACTTGTATCTTTTACACTGGCGCGGACAGGTCCCATTGGCTGAAACCATAGCTGAGCTGGAACGGGTCAAACAGGCTGGCAAGATTCGAGCCTGGGGCGTCTCTAATTTTGACGTGGCCGATCTAAAAGAACTGTATGCCCTGCCAAACGGCGGCAACTGCGCGGCTAATGAAGATCTTTATAATCTTGATCGACGCGGGATCGAATATGATCTGCTGGCCTGGCAAAAAGATCAAGGACTGCCATTGATTGCCTATTCGCCAGTTGCGCAAGGCGATACTTTGAGTGGTCGGCTGACTGCTGATCCAACGCTGCAAAAACTGGCTGATCGGCATCACGCTACGGTTTATCAGATCATGTTAGCCTGGACCATTCGCTGTGGCAATACGCTGACGATTCCTCAGACCGGCAACCCTGAGCATGCTCGGCAGAACGTGGCGGCTGGTGAGCTGGAATTCAGTGATGCAGAGCTGTTGGAGTTAGAACGGGCCTTTCCGTCACCTCGTCAAAAACAGCCACTGGCCACGATCTAGTCATTGCAACCGGAAGCAGCTCAAGAACAATTTAGCTGACTTTATACTTTAAAAATGATTTAAAGGGCGTCGCATCACTTATTAAAACGTGTTACTATAGTTTTAAGGATGGAGCGGTTGAATAAGATCGCTCCTTTTATTATTGGGGGAGTAGTTAATGAAACGAAAAATGCTAAAGCTGCTGCTGATGCCGCTGCTGGCGCTAGGAATCGGCATACAGACGCCACAGATGCTGCCCGCACTTGATACGGCTCAGCCAACAGTTGTTAAGGCAGCCAAAAAACACAGATCGCAGCGCGTGAAAAAGCAGGCAGCCGCGTCTTCCAGCCAATCTGATGAACAGCTGGCTCAGCTTGACTATCAAGGAACGCAGACCATCAACGTCAACAATGGTCAGCCGGATTTCACCAGTGAGGATCTGGATACCAGTCATGGTGCCTGGCAGCAATATGGCAATCTGGATCGTTTGAATCGCGCCACGCAAGCCAACGCACTGCTGAATCGTTCTTTGATGCCTAAAGCCAAGCGCGAGCCACTCAACGTTACGCCCACCGGCTGGCACAATAAAAAAATCAAAGGTGGTTATTTATACAATCGCTCGCATCTGATCGGCTATCAGCTGACGGGGCAAAACAACAACTGGAAGAATCTGATTACCGGAACGCGCTCGCTCAATGATCCTGAGATGGTTCGCTATGAAGATGAGGTTGCCGACTATCTGCGGACGCATCCTAATGACTATGTCCGCTATCAAGTGACGCCGATTTTTCGAGGCGATGAGCTGCTGGCGCGGGGTGTGCATATGCAGGCTGAGTCAGTCAACACTCAGGCCATTAAGTTTAACGTCTATATTTTTAATGTACAGGATGGCGTAACGCTCAACTATGCTGATGGGACTAGCACGGTTGACAATAGTGCCCAGAACGTCAGCTCAACGGCGGCCGTTTCTAAAACCGCAAACAGTCAAACGGCCAGCCAAGGCAATAATGACCAGACTACCGTTTATGTCACGCCCAATGGCACCAAGTATCATCTGAATCGCAACTGCCGCGCCCTGGCTCGTTCCAAAACCGTTGATACGATGACGCAGGGACAGGCAATCACTGATGGCTATACGCTTTGTGGCTTTGAACGCTAAGAAAACAAAAAGAGCACTGAAGACTTTCAGTGCTCTTTTTATAATTGCTGAGTAAAATTATTTAGCAGCCTTTTCTGGGTTAGCCTGCTTTGAAATCAGGGAAATGCAGTTGGTTGCCAATAATGCTACAACAACGGCAACAATACCGGTAGTTACGTAATTAACCGTGCAGCTTTCCAGTTGACCGGCAATGTAGCCCAAAACGTCACCCAGAATAAAGCTCCAGATAATGATCATAATTTCTTTGCCAATTGTACGCATTTTAGTTCACCCCTTAGTTGGATACAAAACTATTCTAACATAAAAAATCTGACTTGAGTATTGATAATCTAAGGCATTATTAACCAACTGACTCAGGGGCCAAGGTGCCTTATAAGAAAAGAAAAGCGTTCCAAGGTCGGTTCGTTGACTGAAGACGGTGCTTAGGTTTTATAGAGCCTGGATCAGATTGGGCTGCATATTTTTAAGTTAGATAAATTCGTAAAATAAAGCTTTAAAAATGAAAAAATGTTATAATTCTAATAATTTTCTAATTAAGGGAGGAAGAAATTATGTCCGCATCGCTCGGTGATTCGCAGCTGTTGTTAAAGGCTATCGATGGCCAGCAGCTGTTCGTTCGCCAAAATTTACCCGTGGCGCCGGCTGCCGTATTGGTTATCGTTCATGGTCTGGGGGGGCATCAAGGTCGTTATGACTATATGACCAATTATTTTGTTCGCCATCAGGTTGCCGTCTATCGCTATGATCATCGTGGTCATGGCCAGACACCAGGACCGCATGGCGTTTATGGCGATTTTAATCATTTTCCTGATGATCTTAAAACCGTCGTTGACTGGGCCAAGAAAAATACGCCGCACCTGCCGATTTTTGTGGTTGGACACAGTCTGGGCGGCGGTACGGCAATGGCATTTGGCGCTAAGTATCCGAAGACGGTCAACGGCATTATTTCAGTAGGAGCTTTGACACGTTATCATCATCAGATTTTTGGACCAGTTCGTCATTTTGAAGATGATGAAACGATCAGCGGCAGCTTTGGCGATCGCAGTAACAGCAGTGCCTGGATGCGTCAAGACTATCAAGACGACCCATTGAACCTGACTGAGATTAAAGGCTCGCTGCTGAATGCGGCCATGGATCTGGTAGCTTTTAATCGAACGCATGCGGCTGATTTTGTTGATCCGGTCTTGATTCTGCATGGTGCCGAAGATGGCGTTGTCAGCGTCACGGATTCAATGGACAGCTATCGTGAGATCTCGTCGCGCGACAAAGAGCTCCATGTCTATCCATTTTTAAGACATCAGGTATTAAACGAACCATCGCGTCGACTGGCGGTCTATCAAGAAATTTTGGACTGGATAAAAAAACATGGTTAAATCAATGAAAAGTCAGCTGATCTGGAATCGACTGGCTTTTTATTAATGTCGCAGCGCGCTTTTCGGCATTGGCTTCTGCTATAATTTTTAAGGAAAGGATGGATGCCAAATGGAAATTGTGCCGCTCAACGTGATCAGCACCTATAGTCTCCTGCAGAGTCCGCTGCGCCCGACTGAATTGGTTCAAGGAGCCAAAAACAGGGGCTATCAAGCGGTTGCTTTGGCGGACTGGAACGTGATGTATGGAGCGATTGATTTTTATAATGCTGCCAAAGCATCAGGCATTAAGCCTTTGCTAGGGTTGCGGCTGTATTTGAAGACCACGGCAATGACCACGCAGGGCTTGGAAGTTTTGTTTTTGGCTCGTACGCAGGCTGGCTACGCTAATCTGATGCAGCTGTCGACTTTAAAGCAGACGCAGGCACAGGCACGTTTTTTAACGCAGCAGGAGATCGAGCCGTTTTTAACGGATCTGGATCTGATTTTACCTGCGCAGCCGCTGACGCTTGATCAAACGATGATTGACCAATGGCTGCCGGCACTGATTGAAAAAACGGCGCGGCATTGCTGGCTGGGGGTTGATCTGGAGCTTGACGCCATCCAGCGCGAACAGATCAGGCAGACGGCGCAGCACTATGCCATTTCATTGGCGGCGACGCCTAAAATTGAGTATCTGGAAAATGATGATGCTTTTGCGACCGATGTTTTAAGACATATCGAAAAGGGTGCCAAAATGGCCAACCCGTTTTTCCAAGCTCAGAATAAGATCAGTCACGCGCTGCCAACCAAAGAACAACTGCAGCAGGCCTTTTTAGACTCTGAATTTGAAGATGCGGCTGCTCAGACAGCGATAATCGCACGGGAATGCAATGTTGAAATCAAGTTTCAGAATCCCATCCTGCCTAAGTTTCCTACGCCACACCATCAAAGCGCGGCCGATTATCTAAAGCAGCTCTGTCTGGCTGGACTTAAAAAGCGTCCCTTGGCATCCGGATATTCGTCCGCTGATTATGAGCGGCGCTTGCAGCGTGAATTGACCACGATTCACGAAATGGGCTTTGATGATTATTTTCTGATTGTTTGGGATGTCATGCGCTTTGCTCACCAAAAAAAGATGGCGACAGATCCAGGACGTGGGTCGGCAGCCGGTTCACTGGTGGCCTATGTGTTAGAGATTACCGAAGTCGATCCCTTAAAGTATCAGCTGCTTTTTGAAAGGTTCTTAAATCCGGAACGAGCTCAGATGCCGGATATCGATTTGGATCTGCCTGATAATCGGCGTGACGAGGTTTTGCAATACGTTCATCAAAAATATGGTCATACCAGAGTTGCTCAGATCATTACTTTTGGGACGTTTGGCGCTAAGCAGGCCATCAGAGACGTGGGTCGTGTTTTTGGTATGCCGGTCTATGCTATCGATGAACTGGCCAGAGCGATTCCTAGTCTGCCTAAAATTACTCTGCAGCAGGCATTAAACGAATCGCGGACCCTTAATAATCTGCTTAGTGATTCTTCGCAGAACGCACTTTTGATGAAAACGGCACTCCGGATTGAAGGACTGCCCAGACACTACTCAACGCACGCGGCTGGGGTCGTTTTGTCACAAGCGCCGCTCAATCAGCTGGTTCCCTTACAAAACGGCAGCGATGGGCTCTTAATGACACAGTTTCCCAAAGATACGGTTGAGGCATTGGGGCTTTTGAAGATGGATTTCTTGGGTCTGCGCAACCTGTCAATCATGGATTCAGCTCTGCGTTTGATTGAAAAAAGCCAGCCCGATTTTGACCTGCATCAGATCAATCTCAATGATCCGCTGACTTTAAAGCTGTTTCAAACAGGAGCAACGGGAGGAATCTTTCAGTTTGAATCGAGCGGGATTCGTCAGGTCTTGATTCGTCTGCATCCAGAAAACTTTGAGATGATCGTAGCTGTTAATGCCCTGTATCGTCCTGGCCCCATGGATAACATTGCCCACTTTATTGCTCGTAAGGAAGGGCGCGAAAAGGTGGTTTTGCCGGATCCTTCATTGGCACCGATTCTGGCACCGACTTATGGCATTTTGGTATATCAAGAACAAGTAATGCAGCTAGCCGCTAAAATGGCAGGGTTTACTTTAGGACAGGCCGATCTGCTACGCCGTGCCATGAGTAAGAAAAAAGCCGACGTGATGGAACAGATGCGGGGACGCTTTATTAAAGGAGCAGTTGCCAATGGCTATTCCAAACCGATTGCCGAACAGGTTTTTGAATATATTGATCGGTTTGCTAATTACGGCTTCAACCGCTCGCATGCCGTAGCCTACTCAATGATGGCTTTTGAAATGGCCTATCTTAAATGCCACTTTGCACCGGCCTTTTTTGCCGCGCTCTTGAATGCTCACGCAGGATCAGAAAAGATGCGCACCTATTTTGAGGATGCCAAATCATTTGGCGTTACCATTGTCGGCCCCAGCATCAACTTTAGTCAGGCTGATTTTAGTCTGCATGGGGGGCGGGTCTTGTTTGGCTTGTCTATGATCAAAGGCGTGCGCCGCGATCTGATCAGCGAGATTCTCCGGAAAAGAGAGAATGGCCAGTTTGCCAGCTTGGCAGATTTTATTGGCCGCCTTGACGTCAGATTTAGAAAATCCGAGCTGATTGCGCCACTGATCTATGCTGGTGCATTTGATCATCTGGGCAGCAATCGTGCTGAAATGATTGACGCATTGGCGGATTTGATTGAAGGCGCCGAGTTCAACCAAGCGTTTTTGGGTAGCGATACTTTTCAAACGACGATTCCAGCTCGTCCTGAGTATCCATTGGCCCAGCGATTAGAAAAAGAGCATGAGTACCTGGGCGTCTATCTGTCAGGACACCCGGTCAGTCAATATCGATCATTGGCTGGTCAGCTGCACGCGGTTACGGTGGCGCGGCTAAAAGAGGGGATGAATGCGACATTAATCCTTTACGTTAGTCGCGTTAAAACGATCAATACTAAAAAAACGCATCAGCCAATGGCGTTCGTCAGTGCCTCAGATGAAACCGGCAGTATTGAGGTAACGGTTTTTCCAAAACAGTTCCAGCGCTACCAAGAACTGATTGCTGCGCGCAATGTCTTGATTATCAGCGGCCGAGTGGAAAATCGTAATGGCAGTCTGCAGCTGCTGGCCAGTCGAATTCAGCTGGCTTCGGCTGCTGGTGAGCGTGGATCGGCGCCAGCTAAGACGCGTTGGTTTCTGCAGCTGAGAAAGAATGCGCTGACGCCACGGTTAACCGCTCAGCTGCAGGAATTTATCAGCAGTCATCATGGCAACGTGCCAGTGATGATCTACTATCCTGAAAAGCGGCAGACGCGTCTGTTGCCACGTAGTCAGTGGCTCAGTGGAGATGAAGCGACTAAAAAAGGACTGATTGATCTTTTGGGGGTTAGCAACGTGGTCTATCAATCCGTGCCATGAAATGGTTTGTTTCCAGTGTCAAAAATAATTGAAGTGTTAGCGCTTTCCTGGTGTAATTAGTAAAGACAACGAATTTAAAAAGTGCTATGATAAGTGTTGTGCAAATGAGGTGCGCAATGGCGCAGTTTATGCATTAATGCAAAGGAGAGATGTCACTTATGAAGAAAACCAAGATTGTAAGTACCCTTGGTCCTGCAAGTACTGATGTTGACACGATTGTAAAGCTGATCAATGCTGGTGCCAACATTTTCCGTTTCAACTTCTCACACGGTGATCACCCAGAACACCTGGGCCGGATGAACAATGTTAAGAAGGCTCAAGAAATCACCGGTAAGCACGTTGGTCTGATGTTGGACACTAAGGGTGCTGAAATTCGTACTACTGTTGAAAAAGACGGTAAGATCGAATTCAATGCTGGTGACAAGGTTCGGATCTCAATGGATGACTCCATTGAAGGTACGCACGAAAAGATTGCTGTTACCTACCCAGGTCTGTACGACGACGTTCACGTTGGCGGCCACGTTCTGTTTGATGATGGTCTGATCGACATGATCATCGATGAAAAGGACGAAGCTAACCATGAACTGGTCTGCACGGTTCAAAACCATGGTATGCTGGGTTCACGCAAGGGTGTTAACGCACCTGGCGTTTCCATCAACCTGCCAGGTATCACGGAAAAGGACTCTAGCGACATTCGTTTTGGTCTGGAACAAGGTATCAACTACATTGCCGCTTCCTTCGTTCGTAAGCCAGAAGATATCGAAGACATTCGTGCACTGCTGAAGGAAAAGAACATGGAAGACGTTCAAATCTTCCCTAAGATCGAATCTCAAGAAGGTATCGACAACTTCGAAGCAATTATGCAAGTTGCTGATGGTCTGATGGTTCCACGTGGTGACATGGGTGTTGAAATCCCAGCTGAAAACGTGCCATTGGTACAAAAGAAGATGATTCGCCGCTGCAACGAAATGGGCAAGCCAGTTATCACGGCTACCCAAATGCTGGACTCCATGGAAGAAAACCCACGCCCAACGCGTGCCGAAGTTTCTGACGTTGCCAACGCTGTCTTTGATGGTACTGATGCAACGATGCTGTCTGGTGAAAGTGCCAACGGTGACTGGCCAGTAGAAGCCGTTTCTACGATGGCTCGCATCGACGCTAAGGCTGAAAACAACCTGGACCTGTTCGGTACGGAAACGTTCAACTTTGACAAGAGCGACGTTACGGAAACGATCGGTTCTGCAGTTGCCCAAGCCGCTAAGGACCTTGACATCAAGGTTATCGTAGCCGCTACTTCTTCAGGCTACACGGCTCGTATGATCTCCAAGTACCGTCCAAACGCCGACATTCTGGCTTTGACGTTTGATGAACGGACTGAACGCGGTCTGATGGTTAACTGGGGTGTTCAACCATACGTTGTTGACAAGCCAGCTGACACTGATGAAATGTTTGCTCTGGCTGCTAAGAAGGCAGTTGAACTTGGCTTTGCCAAGTCGGGCGACAAGATCATCGTGGTTGCCGGTGTTCCTATGGGCACGCCAGGTGCAACCAACCTGATGCGGGTTGAAACGATCAAGTAGTCTTGATTATTTCATCCGCAAAAACCGTCTGTCATTAGACAGGCGGTTTTTTTACTCCTTTGCTTTTATTTTGTTCTAATATTATGTAAAATAGGCTAGATACTCAACTGAGAAAATTAAGGATGATAAAATGATAAATTCAGTACTTGGCAAAGTCGTCGATGCCGTAATGATTGACGAAAACGACCATGATTATTTCGTACAGCCTGCGCGTAACGGTCAAACCTATCGCTTGCCTAAGGATGAAAGTCCCCAGGTCTTGCATATTGGCGGTTCCGTTCGTGGTTTTGTCTATGAAAATGAAAATCACCAGCTGCAAATGACCTGCCAACATATTCCAACAATTCAAGTCGACCATTATGATTTTGGGACGGTTGTTGGTGTACGCCGCGACTTAGGCGTCTTTGTCGATATTGGTCTGCCCAATAAAGATATTGTCGTTTCGCTGGATGATCTGCCAAGTCTCAAGCATCTATGGCCGCAAAAAGGCGATCGCTTAATGATGGCGCTTAAGGTTGACGAAAAAAATCGAATCTGGGGCCAGCTGGCAGATGAGGGCGTTTTTGAAGCCATCGCTAATCGTCCCAATCCCCGGATGAAAAACAAGGACGTTAAGGCAACGGTCTACCGCTTGAAGATGGCGGGAACGTTTGTGATTACAGATGACTACTGCCTAGGCTTCATTCACCCAAGCGAGCGCGATCAAGAGCCTAGATTAGGTCAGCAGGTCTCGGCACGAGTAATCGGTCTATCAAGCCATGGCAGCCTTAACCTTTCATTAAAGCCGCGTGCTTACCAGGCAATCGGTGAAGATGCCCAGATGCTTTTGGAAATGCTGCGCCGAACACCAGACCACATGCTGCCATTTACAGACAAGAGTGATCCCGAGGCAATTCGGCAAGAGTTTGGCATCAGCAAGGGCCAGTTTAAGCGTGCCGTCGGTCACCTTTTAAAAGCACGGCTGGTCAGCATGGTTAACGGCAAGCTGATATTAATTAAGGATCCAGATGATGAATAATGAATAAAGCACCGCTGCAGCAGGCTGCTGCTGACTATATTGAACAGCTGCGAGTTGAACGGCGGCTGGCCGAAAACACCATTGCCAGCTATCAGCGTGACCTCCAGGATGCTATCCGCTACCTGCAAGCTGAGCATGCAGATTGGCAAGAAGTTGATCAAACTGCAATTCTGGCTTTTTTAGATCACCTAAAAAAACAAGGCGTGGCTCAAGAAACCATTAATCGCCACATCGTTAGTCTGCGCCAGCTTTATAAGTTTCTGCGTCAAATGGGTCGAGTCGAAGGCGATCCGTTGGCACAGCTGACGACTACGGCCGCTCCGGCTAAGCCGATGCCGGTTTTATCTGCCGATCAAGCTGCCAGTCTTTTAAGCATCCCCAATGTCAAGAATCGGACTGGGTTGCGTGATCGAGCAATCTTTGAGCTGCTGTATGCGACCGGGATGCGAGTCAACGAGCTGCTGAGCTTAAAAATGGCTGACGTTGATCTTAATGCTCAGCTGGTCATGCCTCATGATCGGGCTGGGCGCAAGCGAGTCGTGCCCATCAGCGATGTCTGCAGCAACTGGCTGAAGCGTTATGTAAGCGAGGCACGGCTGGAATTAATGCATGATGATACTGATGTCTTCTTTTTGAATAATCGTGGACAAGCATTAACGCGGCAGGCAATCTGGCAAAAGCTGCGGGCGGCTGGCAGTCAGGCTGGGCTTGACCTAGACGTAACGCCAGATGTCTTGCGAGCTACGTTTGCTCATGAGATGCTGGCTAATGGTGCGGACCTAAGAGCCGTACGGGTGATGCTTGGTCATCAGTCGCTAAGTACAACGGAACGCTATGCACCGGCTGCTGATGTTCATTTAGCTGCCCAGTATCGTCAGTATCATCCGCAATCAGCTAACGGGAGGAATCAATGATGCTAGTACCATATCGTAAAGACTATCGTAAAATTATTCTGGGTATTTTGTCATTTATTCCTGGACTGCGTGACTATGACCGCGTGGCTGAAGAGGTCGACTGGTCATTGGGTGTCGGCAATCCGATCTACCTGTGGCAAAATGATGCGGATGGCGATTTTAGCGGAGCGGCGATTGTTGAATTAGGTCCAGAGTACGTCTTGATTCGTCGGATTTCTTTTCTGCCCAGTGAGCGTTCTGGTAAAAACGTCTATGCTTTTTTAACGGCCTTGCATCAGAAATATGCTAATCGTCGCTTGATGGGAACCATGGCAACACAGCCATTGATTACGAACTGGGAGAAGATGCATGAAAAACAATGAAAACCAGCTGCTGCAGCATCCTTATCAGCCCAATATCAAGCTGGCTGACTTTGAAGGCCCGCTTGATCTGTTGCTGCATTTGATTCGGCAGTCGGAGATGGATATTTATGATATTCAGATTGCTGAGATCACTGGCCAATACATGCAGTATCTGCGCCAGATGCAGCGTCATCAGCTGGAGGTTGCCGGTGAGTATTTTGTCATGGCGGCAACTTTAATGGCGATCAAGAGTCAGATGCTTTTGCCTAAGCCACCCGTGCCAGAAGATGAAGAAGCGGTTGAAGAGGATCCGCGTGAGGAACTGGTGGAGCAGCTGCTGGAATATCAGCGCTATAAGCAGGCGGCAGAAAAGCTTAAGGATAAAGAAGCCTTTCGTCAAAAAGAGTTTACGCGTACGGCAATGGCGGTTCCGCCAGAATTCATCCATCCGCAAACGGCGCCGGGAACTACGATTGAACAGCTTAAGGAAGCCTTTGAACAGGTTTTAAAAAAACATCAGTCGCTCGAACCAGAAACGGCTACCGTTGCACCAGAAAAAACCACCGTTGAGCAACGAATTCGATTTGTCATGCAGCGTGTCAGCCAAGGAGCGGTTGCGTTTGAGGAGCTGTTTGAAGATTTAAAGACACGGGATAATCTGGTGACGACGTTTTTAGCCGTTTTGGAACTGGCTAAACATCGCCGAATCATCTTGCACCAAGCCGCGCGTTTTGCTCCATTGATTCTGACACCTGGAAAATTAAGTGAGGAAGATTAAGCTTGAACCCATTAGCTGAAATTGAAGGACTGCTGTTTATCAGCGGCGATGAAGGAATTTCACTGGGCGATCTGTCTAAAGTGACGGGATATCTAAAACCCGCGATTTTGGAAATGGTTGCTCAACTGAAAGAAAAATATCAACAAGACGAAAACTGTGCTCTAACGCTTTTGGACAGCGACTCGGTTTATCGTTTGGCAACCAAGGCTCAGCTTGCAGACGTCATGCAGCATTATTTCGAGGAACCGCTGACGACGCCATTGACGCAGACGCTGTTAGAGGTCTTGGCCATCGTTGCTTATAAACAGCCATTGACGCGGCTTGAGATTGATGAAATCCGAGGCGTGCAGAGTTCTGGCTCGCTGCAGAAACTGACGGCTCGCGGCTTGGTTGAGACGCACGGTCGATTGGCAGTTCCGGGACGGCCGTTTTTATACGTTACGACGCCAGCCTTTTTGGACTACTTTGGGCTGACGACTTTAGACGAGCTGCCAGACCTTGACAAGAATCTGCAGCCAGAGGACCTGGATGGCGATATCTTTTTAAGAGCTCTGCAGTCACGACAAATGAGAAAGGAATCATTAGAAAATGAAGATGGAAAGACTCCAAAAAGCAATGGCTGAGGCAGGGGTAGCCAGTCGGCGCGCTTCGGAAAAACTGATCGTAGAAGGTCACGTCAAAGTCAACGGCAAGCTGGTCACCGAACTAGGCACCAAGGTCAGCTCAAGCGATCAGGTAACGGTTGACGGGGTACCGTTGGAGCGCGAACAGCCGGAATACTATCTGCTTAATAAGCCCCGCGGCGTAATCACGTCAGCCCATGATGAGCATGGCCGCAAGACGGTGGTCGATATCCTAAAAGAAGGTGGGGTAACCGCGCGCATCTATCCGGTTGGCCGCTTGGATTATGATACGACCGGCGTTTTGCTTTTAACTAATGATGGCGCCTTGGCAAATAAGTTGATGCATCCCAGCTTCGAGATTGAAAAAACGTACGTTGCCAAGGTCAAGGGCTTGATTTCCAACCATGATCTGGAACGGTTGCGTCATGGTGTTGTGATTGACGGTAAAAAGACCAAGGAAGCCAAGCCCAAGCTTTTGAGTACTGACAAGCAGCATCGCGTGTCAATCGTGCGCCTGACGATTCATGAAGGCCGTTATCATCAAGTCAAAAAGATGTTCAAGGCAGTTGGCCATCCAGTTGAAAAACTTACGCGAGAAAGCGATGGAATTTTAAATCTTAAGGGACTGCCTGGTGGACAATGGCGTGAGCTGAAGATGGATGAGATCAATGCTTTAAAAAAACTATAAGCTTTTGATTGAAGACGCAGAATGATTATGCTATAGTTTAAGCGATCATGAAATTAATTTAATCATAGGTTTATCTTCAAGGCAGGGTGTGATTCCCGACCGGCGGTAAAAGCCCGCAACCCGATGACGTTCCTCGTTATCGGTGGAACCTGGCGCAATTCCAGGTGCCGACAGTATAGTCTGGTATATAGAAGATTTTCGCTCAAACGAAATTAGTGTTTGCCGCAGATGAACCGTTTTCATCTGCGGATTTTTTTGTTGGGCGATCAGCCCCGGAGATGACCTTCATTTATTAGGAGGTTTTAATCATGACAGTTTCTAGCATTCGTATTCAACGCCTGGCTGGGATTGCCTGCTTGAGTGCATTGGCATTTGTTTTAATGATGCTGGAGTTTCCGATTGTTCCAGTTGCCGCATATCTAAAGCTGGACTTTTCTGACGTGCCGGTATTATTGGGAACGCTGATCTATGGACCGGTTAGCGGAATCATCATTGCAGCCGTCAAGTGTCTGATCCATGCCTTGGTCTATGGCTTTTCAATTGGCGAGCTTTTAGGCGTGGGCAGCGACTTTATTTCATCTTTGGCGCTGCTGCTGCCATTTGCGTGGGCGGCTAAAAAAACGGCGCTTAAGCCGGCACAGCGCTATTTAGTGGGAACCGGCGCGGGAATGCTGGTCTTAACGGTGGTCATGTCGCTTTTGAACTTGTGGGTCTTGACGCCGCTTTACATGAAAATCTGGGGCTGGAAGCCAACGATGCCGGTTGCTTCTTTAGTGGCAATCGGAGTCGTTCCATTCAATATTATCAAGGGACTGCTGGTTGGTGGAGTCTCCTCGCTGTTGGCAATGCGTCTTTCCAACTGGTTGGCTAAGCATCAAATGTAAGATTAATCAATAAAACGACTGTTGACGATAATCCGCGGACTCAATTCAATTGGCTTGCGGGGATGGTTTAGCTGCAGTCGTTTTTTTTTGGTGAAATTTCGTATAATTTGCATATAGTATTTCAAGGGGGGTGAAAAATTGAAGAGCTATTTTATTGAAATGTTGACCGATCAGCCTAGAAGAACGGCGGTTTTACGCAATACCGTCAAAAACAAGCGAACCGTTGCAACTTTATTTTGGGCCCGCGAATATGGTGTCTTAAAGTGGCTGGGGTCTAATCCAAGACTCACGGTTAACGAATTTGAGCAATGGCTCGTTCAAATGAGACAGGCCGGCTTGATCAAAATGAATGATCAGACGGCATGGCTTACACCCAGTGGGATTGCCGAAAAAGAAAAATTTATAAAAACGCATTATCAGCCGCAGTTTGGAAAATGGTCTTGGCTGGCGAGACCCGATCAATTGGCCCCACGCGTCTTGTTGGCAACGCAGGCGGTCAGTCAGTATGCTCACCGGCAAAAGCATTATGTTCCCTTGAATCTGGCTCCGGCCGAGCTATATTTTGTCCATCGGTGGTTTTATGAAAATCGAAATCAAATCGTTGACGACTGGGCATCAGAACTGCAGCAGGCGGCTACTGATCTAGCCAGACTGGATGAGCGACTGGCAAAGCTGCTGGTGTTTTCTTTGCCTGGCTATCAAACGACAGGCTGGACGATTGATCAGGCAGCGCAGGCTTTAAAGGTCTCAGTCGATGAGGCCATGATCATGGAGCGGGATGTCTGGCTGGGCATTGCCTATTTGGCAGCCAGACAGTCAGCAAGTCTGTTAAGGAGTCTGCTGTCTGATCATCTGCATGAAACACCGCTGAGTCGCAGTGCTGCGTTTACTCTGCGAATGTTTGAACAGGGCTTTTCACTGGAGCAGATCAGTCAAAGAAGGCATTTGAAACTCGGAACCATTCGCGAGCATATCCTGGAAACAGCAATCTTTATGCCCAGATCGCTGATGCTAGATCGCTTGCTGACTCCAACACGAATCGACCAGCTGGCGGCACAGTATCATGGCAAACCAGCTACCTGGGAATTTCGGCCGCCAATCCTTGAGCCGCAATCACCAGCCGATAAGCTGCAAAACGAGCAGAGCTTCTTTGAGTATCGGCTTTTTCAGATCATTAAGGGAGGTGAGCGTAATGGATGAACAGTTGCTATATCAAACGCTGAGGCAGCAGTTTGGCTTTGATGAATTTCGGCCAGGTCAAAAAGAAACGATTCAAGCCGTCTTGAATCAAAATGACGTCTTGGCGGTTTTGCCAACGGGGGCTGGCAAGACGCTTTTGTATCAGTTGCCAGCTTATCTGATGCCAGGCAGCGTTTTGATTGTTTCGCCACTGATCTCTTTAATGCAGGATCAAGTCGATCGTCTGCGTCAGCATGGTGAGCGTCAGGTCGTGATGCTGAATGCCACTTTAACGGGTCGCTCGCGTCAACAGGTCTTAAAACGGTTAGCGTCCTATCGCTTTATTTTTGCCTCACCAGAAATCCTGGCTCAGCCTCCAATCAAGCAAGCATTGAGAAAATGTCGAATCAGTCTGTTGGTAATTGATGAAGCGCATTGTATCTCACAGTGGGGTCCTGATTTTCGGCCTGAGTATCTGCTGCTAAAAGAAGTCAAAAACGATTTGAAACGGCCGCCGATTCTGTTGTTGACGGCTACTGCCACGCCGCGGGTTCAAAATGATATTCTCCAAAAAATGGGGCTTGATGAAAAAAACGTCAGGCGAGTGATTCGCTCAGTCAATCGTCCTAACATCTTTTTGGCAGTCGATCAGGTTGAAGATGATCAGCAAAAGCGTCAGCGGCTGGCTAAATGGCTACATGAGCTGGGCGGCGGCGGGATTATATATTTTTCCAGCCGTAAGCTGGCCAATGAGCTCGCAGACTGGCTAGGTGAAATGACTGGACTTGAGGTGGCGGCATATCACGCTGGGATTTCGGCAATTGATCGTTTCCGCATTCAGCAGCAGTTCATGCAGGGACAATTACAGGTTGTTTGTGCTACCAGTGCTTTTGGCATGGGAATTGATAAAGATGATATTCGCTATGTGATTCACTATCATCTGCCAGGCAGTCTGGAAAGCTACGTACAGGAGATTGGGCGGGCGGGTCGCAATCAAAAGCCGGCCCTCGCGCTGTTGATGTATTCACCAGGTGACGAACAGATTCAAAGACAGCTCAGTCAGATTGAACTGCCTGGTCAAGCGGTGGTGGAAAAAGTCCAGCAAAAAAAGCTGCCGGAAAATGTGCTGGGGCCGCAAGCTGAATTGATCGAGTTTTATCTCAGCCATGGCTGGAACTATGCAAAATTAACCGCGATGCTCAAAAATAGAGGTCGCCTGGTCAATCAGCAGCTGGCAGCTATGCTGAGCTACGTTAATGAAAAAGAGTGCCGTCGCGCTAATATCATGCGTTATTTTGGCGAATTGCCAACTGATTGTCCCAACTGCTGTGATTGCCACCAAAACGAATGGCGGCTGAGTGATCTTAAGCTGCCGGCCGCGTTGAATCCGGTCGTCAGCGATCAGCTGGATTGGCAAAAACGGCTGCAGTTTCTGTTTGCCAAGGAATCGAAAACTGGCTAGACAGGCATGGCTTTTTTGCGCTACAATCGATTCAATCACTGAAATATAAAGGAGCGTTCGTTAATGAGTGAACGACGTGAAGACCATCGCCAAGAGGCGGGCAAACTTTGGGACAAGACCTTTGAAGACAATCAGGATCTTGATGATTCCGGCCATCTGTCGCGAACGGCCCATCGCAAACAAAGCTCGCATAATTCACGCATCACAACGATACTGATCGTTTTGATCGTGATTTTAGCAGCAACCCCAATTATTTATTGGGTTCATCATGAGCAGTCATTCAATCATCCGCAGCAGACGGAAAAGGTTGCTCAGTCCGTATCGAGCAAGGCAAAAAAAGCATCCAGCCACGCGAAGTCTAAAGCCAAGTCCAAGTCAAGCGCTGCTGAGACTGCCAAGTCCAAGACAGCGAAAGCTAAGCGCAGCAGTCAAGCGGATTCAACCAGCATTACCAGTGCCCAGAGCAGTTCATCTTCAAGTATGGCTGCCAGTACCTCATCAACCAGTGAGAGTGGGGCAAAGTATACGACGGTTGGCTCAGGACAAGGCATCTATCGCGTGGCAACCAATAATGGACTGACAGTTGCGGAGCTGGCCAGTCTCAACAACATATCGCCCAATACGCCGTTGCATCCAGGGCAGCAGCTGCGGGTCAAATAAGGGGAGAATTTGAAAACTTATGGAAAAAGGATTGCAAGTGGCCATTGATGGTCCAGCTTCATCAGGGAAAAGCACGGTCGCAAAAATCATTGCCAAGCGGTTTGGCTACGTTTACTGCGATACTGGTGCCATGTATCGTTCGGTAACGTGGGCAGCGTTGGAAAATGGGGTTAACGTCAGTGATACCAAGCAGGTAATTGAGCTGGCCCGCCGAATCAAGATTACGTTTGAGCCGGGGCAGCCTGATCAGCGTGTTTTCGTTGATGGTCATGAGGTCACCAAGGATATTCGAACAGAAAAGATCGCGGCCAACGTTTCAGCAGTTGCTGCCATTCCAGAAGTTCGGACTCAAATGGTTGAACAGCAGCGGCAGATTGCCCAGGCTGGCGGGATCGTAATGGACGGCCGCGATATTGGTACGACGGTTTTGCCAAATGCCCAGGTTAAGGTGTTTTTGGTTGCCAGTGCCCATGAGCGCGCTCGGCGTCGTTATGAAGAAAATCTGCAAAAAGGCCTGGCAACGCAATCACTGGCGGAACTGGAAGCAGCCATCAAACTGCGTGATCAAAAAGATTCGACGCGCAAGGTTTCGCCGCTGACCCAGGCTAAAGACGCGACTCTAATTGATACGACGAGCTTAACGATTGATCAGGTAGTTGATGAAATCAGCGCACTGATTAAAAAAAACCAGGACAATTAATTCTAAACACTGGTAAACTTGGTTCAACTCTAGTAAAATAGTGGCTAGAGTTGATTGTTGCAAGGAGGATTTTTTTTAATGGCTGAAAACGAAAACAAAGACGCGATGTTAGAAGCGCTCGACAGCATCAAAGAAGTTAAGGTTGGCGATGTTGTTAAGGGCAAGGTACTGCAAATTGATGATCGTCAAGCGATCGTTGGTATTGAAGACTCAGGTGTTGAAGGGGTTGTCCCGGCTAACCAACTGTCTTCCAAGCCCGTTGAAGACATCAACACGGTTGTGAAGGTCGGCGACGAACTGGACCTGGTTGTCATCTCCAAGATTGGCAGCGACAAGGAAAACGGCAGTTACCTGCTTTCACACCGGCGCTTGGAAGCCATGAAGGTATGGGACGATCTGGAAAAGAAATTCGAAGCTGGTGAAACGATCACGGCTAAGGTTACCCAAGCTGTTAAGGGTGGCCTGGTTGTAGATGCTGGCGTTCGTGGTTTCGTACCTGCCTCAATGATTACTGACCACTACGTTGAAGACTTGAACCAATTCAAGGGTCAAGAACTTGAATTCAAGATTGTTGAAATTGAACCAAGCGACAACCGCCTGATTCTTTCTCACAAGGAAATCGTTCAAGCTCAACACGAAGAAGCTGCCAAGAAGGTCTTCTCCGAACTGCAACCTGGCGACGTTGTCGAAGGTAAGGTAGCTCGGATGACTAACTTTGGTGCCTTCATCGACCTTGGCGGTGTAGACGGTCTGGTTCACGTTTCCGAAATTTCTTACGACCACGTTGACAAGCCATCTGACGTACTGGAAGCTGGCCAAGACGTTAAAGTTAAGGTTCTGAGCGTTGACCCAGAACGCGAACGTATTTCTCTGTCCATCAAGCAAACGCTGCCTGGACCATGGGATGACATCCAAGACAAGGCTCCAGTTGGTGCTGTCTTGACTGGTACTGTTAAGCGCCTGACCAGCTTTGGTGCTTTTGTTGAAGTATTCCCTGGCGTTGAAGGTTTGGTACACATTTCCCAAATCTCCCACAAGCACATTGCTACGCCAGCTGATGTTCTGAAGCCAGGTGAAGAAGTCAAGGTTAAGGTTCTGAACGTTGACCCTGAACACCAACGTCTGGGCTTGTCCATCAAGGCATTGGAAGAAAAGCCAGCTGGTTCTGACAACAACGAAGGCCACCGTGGCGGCAACCGTCGTCCTCGTCGTCGTAACAACGACTACAAGGCTAACATGCCAGAAGAAGAAAACGGCTTTACGCTGGGCGATCTGATCGGTGACGAACTGAAGAACGCTCGCAAGTAATTTAACATTGCGTTAAGAGCAAAGCTGGGATTTTTCCCAGCTTTGTTTTTTCATTAAGACTTTTTAGGCTCGAGCCTGAAAGTTTTATTTAGGAATAGATTAAATCTAATTAGAAAGAAGGTGCCGATTTATGGCAAATCCAATCGTAGCTATCGTTGGTCGCCCCAATGTTGGCAAATCCACGCTGTTTAACCGGGTTGCCGGCGAACGAATCTCAATCGTGGAAGATACGCCAGGCGTTACGCGTGATCGTATCTATGCCCATGGCGAGTGGTTGAGCAAGCATTTTAGCTTGATTGATACTGGTGGGATTGAAATGTCTGACCAGCCGCTGTCAACTCAGATTCGCGAACAAGCTGAAGTGGCGATTGACGAGGCTGACGTTATCGTAATGGTGGTCGACGTGCGCAGCGGTGTTACCGATGCCGATGAGCAGGTTGCTCAGATTCTGTACCGGTCTGATAAGCCGGTTGTTTTAGCGGTCAATAAAGTTGATAATCCAGAACGACGCTCCGATGTCTATGACTTCTACTCGTTGGGCCTGGGCGAACCATATCCAGTTTCCAGTGTTCATGGCGTCGGCGTTGGGGATTTGTTGGATGCCGTCATCAAAAACTTCCCTGAAAATGCCGCCAACGATGAAGACGACACGATTCACTTTAGTTTGATTGGCCGGCCCAACGTTGGCAAGTCTTCGATCGTCAATGCCATGCTGGGTGAGGATCGGGTGATCGTATCCAATATTGCTGGGACAACGCGCGATGCGATTGATACGCATTTTAAGGCGGATGGTCGCGAGTTTACGATGGTTGATACGGCTGGGATCAAGAAAAAAGGTAAGCTTTATGAAAATACCGAACGCTATGCCCTCATGCGCTCGATGCGGGCGATTGATGGCAGCGACGTGGTATTGGTCGTTTTAAACGCTGAAGAAGGCATTCGGGAGCTGGATAAGCATATTGCCGGCTACGCGCATGAAGCTGGTAAGGGGATCATTATCGTAGTCAACAAGTGGGATACGATTCCAGATCGTGACCAACGCACGATGACTGACTTTACCAATCTGATTCGCCAGGAGTTCCAGTATCTTAGCTATGCTCCGATTATTTTTGTTTCGGCTAAGACGCGGCAACGGCTGCTCAAATTGCCAAAGATGATTGAAGAGGTCTATGATCATTGTCGCCGGCGGATTCAATCATCAGTGCTCAATGACGTTATCATGGATGCAATTGCGGCTAATCCAACGCCAAGTACGAATGGTCGGCGGCTGCGCGTCTACTATGCAACTCAGGTGGCGATTGAGCCGCCAACGTTTGTTATTTTTGTCAACGATCCGGACCTGATGCACTTCTCATATGCGCGTTATCTGGAAAACCAGATTCGACAGGCGTTTGATTTTTCAGGAACGCCGATTCATCTGATCAAACGGAAGCGGAAATAGGCTGTGCCATGGGATAGCTAGTGGCTTTTATTCCCAAAATCAAACCGGACTTATCTTAGATGAGCGTGACTTTTATCAGCATTTGGCGATAGGAAACGGTTAAATCAGCTAAATTTTCATGATAACGTTCGCAAATCGGCGTTTAATTGAAATTTCATTTAAAAAGTCCGTTAAACCGCTTGTCAGCGCGGTTTCACTATGCTAATCTAGTTTTTGAAATGATGCGTGAGCACGTTATTGTTTCGTTAATTTTGGACCACTCAAAATTAACTGATCCTATGGCGAGGAAGTTTCCATCGTCAATGGTGGGAGGTGAAACACATGGCAAACAAAGCACAACTGGTTAGCGACGTTGCTACGGCAACTGGTCTGACGAAGAAGGATGCTACGGCTGCTGTAGACGCTGTCTTCAGTTCCATCCAAGCATCTCTGGCCAAGGGTGAAAAGGTTCAATTAATCGGTTTTGGTAACTTTGAAGTACGGCAACGTGCCGCACGTAAAGGTCGCAACCCACAAACTGGACAAGAAATTGAAATCCCTGCAAGCAAGGTTCCAGCATTCAAGCCGGGCAAAGCTTTGAAGGACGCCGTTAAGTAATTAACGACGATAAAAAAATTAAGCGACGATCGTTTTTTCGATCGTCGTTTTTTATTGGCTTGATAATCTTTG
>NZ_JBKZAY010000006.1:0-98444 GCF_046939755.1 Limosilactobacillus mucosae | reverse complement strand
GGTCAGTCGTAAAGTTGGCGCTGGATGGGTAGATGCCCTTTTGGTCCTTGCCTTCGGATTCACCGGCCAGCTGCTTCCACCATTCGGCAAACATCGTCATGTTTGGCTCGTAGTTTTCCAGCAGCTCCGTCGTAAAGCCCTTGCGGTACAAAATGTTGCGGTAGGCGGCGTATTGGTAGGCCTCGTTTTGCGTCAGGTCAGGGTTGGCGTATGCCTTTTCAGCATCCGCGGCCCCTGCCATCAGTTGATCAATGTCCGCACCCGAGGCAGCGATTGGCAACAGACCAACGGCACTCAAAACGGAGTAGCGACCGCCCACGCCATCTGGAATGACAAACGTTTCCCAGCCAGCCGCGTCGGCTTCGGTCTTCAAAGCTCCGCGCTTGGCATCAGTCGTAGCGTAGATCCGCTGGTTGGCACCGGCCTCGCCATACTTCTTGACCAGCAGCTCGCGGAAGATCCGGAAGGCAATGGCTGGTTCCGTGGTCGTACCAGACTTGGAGACTACGTTGACGGAGAAGTCGCGGTCGCCGATCAGCTGAACCAGATCATGCAGGTATGATGAACTCAGCGAGTTGCCGGCAAATAGAACCAGTGGGAATTTACGGTCTTCTGGCTTTTGCGAGTAGTAGAACGAGTTATGCAGAAAGTCGATGGCCATTCGCGTCCCCAGGTAGGAACCACCAATCCCAATGACAACCAGGACTTCAGAATCGGATTGAATCTTTTGGGCCGCTTTTTTGATACGAGCAAATTCTTCCTTGTCGTATTCGCTTGGCAGATGCAGCCAGTCGCGAAAGTCAGCGCCGGCCCCCGTGCCTTCGCGCAGCTCGCTGTCGGCCGCGTTGACCATGGCCTGCATTTCACCCAGTTCGTTTTCGTGCACGAATTTCTTCAGTGCACTGGCGTCAAATGATAGCTCTGTCATGATTAAACATCCCTCTACGTTTTTTTATTTTCTAACTTTTCGCTTATTTAAGCGCTTTTTTAATATAAAACCGTTTTCTTTTTATTTCAACCGGTTAAAACAAAACTGGCGAATGGTATAGCCCGTTGAAAACGTTTTACACAATGATCTTATCTAATTTTATATTTTTTTGGCATATTTTTATAATATAATTTCAATATGACTAATTTAAAGGAGTTGGGCAATTTTGAATAACCATCGCGCCCCCAAATTAGAGGATGTCGCCAAACTAGCTGGCGTTTCTAAGGCAACTGTTTCCCACGTATTGAATCGTCGCGGCTATCTAAGCCAAAAAACGATTACCAAAGTCGAAAATGCCGTCCGTCAGCTAAACTACCATCCCAACACCGTTGCCCGCCAGCTGTACAAACAAAAGACCAACATCATCGGCATGATTTTTCCGAGTGTTGACAATCCGTTTTTCTGTCAGTTGGAAGCCGAGATTGAGCATTGTCTTGATAAAGAAAACTATCGGGTTTTAATGTGCAACAGCAAGAATGATCCCGAAAAAGAAGAACGTTATTTAAAAAATCTGCTGACCCATCAAATCGATGGACTGATCATCGGTTCGCACAATCAGCATCTGCAAGGATATCAGCACCGCGAGCTGCCAATCGTTGCCATTGACAAGAATATCAACGAAAACGTTCCGGTTGTTTCTTCTGACAACTATCAAGGCGGCATGCTCGCAACACGCCGGTTAATCGCCGATGGGTGTCGGCATATTTTCCATACCAACGGTCCACTCGATTTTGATTCACCTACCCAAGAACGACGCCGGGCCTTTGAACAGGTTATGGCGGAAAACAATCTGCCAGCTATTACCTACCATCTGGACTTTACCGCGCCCTTTGAAGAAAAAGTACGCGTCTTTAGTCAGCTTTTCATTGAACATCCGGAAGTGGACGGTATCTTCGCGGCTAACGACATGGATGCCAGCCTTTTGATCTCACTTGCCAAAAAATTTGGCAAGCAGGTACCAGAGGATCTTAAAATTATCGGCTATGACGGTGCCAATACGACCCGCTTTCTGCGTCCTGAATTGACGACCATCAAACAGCCCATTAATCAAATCGCCCAGGTATCGGTTCAACTGCTACTGGCCCGCATCGATCACTGCCCGGTTCAATCAGTCGTCTTACCAGTTTCAATCGTTAATGGAACGACCGCATAACATTTTAATAATTTTTATTTCTCCATCTTAATTTGACAGTAATTTGATCCATTTCAATTTGGTAAGCGCTTGACATTCAAAATGTAAGCGTTATAATCCATTTCGTAAATTGATTCAAGTTACTTTTTTATTTGATCAATGTTTTAACCGGTTGAAACAAAGATGCTAAAAATTGATATTGGAGTGTTATTTATGACCCAAACACCTATCAAAGTTAATAATCAGCGCTATCGTCTCGGATATCATCTAATGCCTGCCAGTGGCTGGATGAACGATCCAAATGGCTTTTCATATTTCAAAGGCTACTACCACCTGTTCTATCAATATTACCCATACGCTTCTGAATGGGGACCAATGCACTGGGGACACGCTCGCAGTAAGGATCTGATCCATTGGGAAACGCTGCCCGTTGCCTTAAAGCCGACTCGTCCGCAAGATGGCTGTTTTTCCGGCAGTGCCGTCGTTTACCAAGACAAGCTCTGGCTGATTTATACTGGTCATCACGTGCTTGATGCCGAAAAAGACATCAACCGCCAAGATCAAAATCTCGCTTACAGCACCGATGGCATCCATTTTGAAAAATACGAGGGCAACCCAGTTATCGCCCACGCGCCAGAGGAAGAAAGTTCAGCTGACTTCCGTGATCCAAAGGTTTGGCAAGAAGATGATCATTTCAAAATGGTCGTTGGCAGTCGCGATCAAGCCGGCTTGGGGCGGGTACTGCTGTACGAATCACAAGATCTTAAGCATTGGGAATATGAAGGCACGGTTTCTGGTGCCAAAAGCGTTGATGAAGAAGGATTTATGTGGGAATGTCCCGACTTTTTCCGGCTCAATGGCCAAGACATTTTGCTGACATCGCCACAAGGCATCAAAGCAACCCAAGAGCAATTCCTTAACCAACACAACACCGGCTATTTTGTCGGCCAGTACTCGGCTACTGAAAAGCAGCTTGAACGCAACTCATTCACTGAACTTGATAATGGTCATGATCTCTACGCAACGCAGACATTAGTTGTTCCGGATGGTCGTCGCGTAATGGTTGCCTGGATGAATGCTTGGGATTCACCAATGACGGAAAAACCTGATGGCTGGTGTGGCGCAATCACTTTGCCGCGCGAACTGACCATTAAAAACAATCGGCTCTACCAGCATCCGGTAGCTGAAGCCCTGTCTTTGCGCGAAGCTGAAGTTATCAATCAAGAAATTGCTGAACCGCTGAATTGTTCATTAGGCCGCCACACCGAAGTCAAGTTAGACTTGGACGAATTGCCAACCGGAACAATTTTAAAGCTAGCCGATAAAAACAATGCCGGCTTTAGCATCGAAGCCGATCAAGACGGTCATCATTTGATCCTTACCCGCAACAGCGATCCCGAAAACAAGCGTTACGCCATGCTTGACGCAGCGGATAAAAAGCTAAGTCTGCGGATCTTTATTGACTCCAGCTCAGCTGAAATCTTTGTCAACGATGGTGAGGTTGTCTTTACCGAACGGATCTACTGGCAAGATAAGCCGGTACTTTCTTTGAACGGTTCGACCGGACATCTCCAAGCGTTTGAGCTGTCCTCGCAGACTAATAGCTACTAGAAATTTAAAGCAAATAAAGGAAATGATTGATTATGAGTGATGCAAATAAAAACGAACGCTCGGGGCAACTCAAAAACCCTTTCTACGTAAGCAATTCTCTTAATATTCTGTTATTCTTTGCCGGTTGGGGCATTTGGTGGTCATTCTTTCAAATTTGGCTGACCACCAAAGAAGGCTTTTCTGGTGCCCAGGTTGGTGAAATCTACTCATTCAACTCGGCTTTCACATTAGTTATGAACCTGGTTTACAGTAATATCCAAGATCGGCTCGGTATGCGTCGGAATCTGTTGATCTTCTGTGCTATTCTGCAAGTCTTTCTTGGACCTTTCTTCACTTTCTTATTCGTGCCAATGCTGCGGGCTCATTTCTTGATGGGCGCTCTGATTGGATCATGCTATCTAACGCTTGCCTACCTGTCAGCATCCCCAATGTTTGAAGCCTTAACTGAACGGGTAAGCCGTCGTTTCAACTATCAATATGGTTCCGCTCGTGGCTGGGGATCATTCGGTTACGCCGTTTCAGCATTAACAGCTGGTTTTCTGTTCACGATTGATCCGGCCCTGTTGTTCTGGCTTGGATCTGGAATTGCCGTAGTTCTGCTGATTTTACTTTTGTGCTGGAATCCAGCTCGTAACGAAAAAGATGTCGCTAAGTTTGAAAATCCAATGGTTAAGGAGCGTGAAAACACCAAGCCAGGTTCAAAGGACTTCTTAAACATCTTTAAGATTCGTAGTTTGTGGGAAATTGCAATTTTCTTAGTTTTCAGTGGTACTTTCTACACGATTTTTGACCAACAGATGTTCCCGCAATTCTTTACGCAATTCTTTAGAACTCAAGCTGTTGGTGACCATATGTATGGGATTCTAAACTCAGTCGAAGTGTTCCTGGAAGCGATCATGATGGGCTTGGTTCCGCTGCTGATGAAGAAAATCGGTGTACGGCGGACCATCTTGGTTGGGGTCACCTTTATGTTCATCCGAATCGGCGGCTGTGGTCTGATCACCAATCCGGTTGGCGTTTCGATCATCAAACTGCTGCATGCTCCAGAAACTGCGATCTTCTGTGTCGTTATGTTCCGTTACTACACGCTGCACTATGACCCACGGGTATCGGCTACCATCAACATCGTTACCGGGATCGCCGGTTCCTTTGGTCAGATTCTGCTTTCTACTCCTCTTGGTATTTTGCGCGACCACATCGGCTATCAGCCAACCTTCCTGGTCATTGCCGGCATTGTCTTTTGCGCTGGTATATACGGCTACTTTATCATTCGAAAAGACGATCAGGAAGTCAACGGCGAGAAGTTTTAAATGTGCGTCAAATTAAGGAGGTGGTGCTATAAAAATTTCTATAATTAATATCAACACCTTACAATTTCATCATTGATTATCAGAAATGCTCCCCTCATAAATTTTCTGATGGTCCACTTTGTTTTCCTAGCAGTCGAAGCATGCCCGTCTCCTTGCCGGCACGCTTCGACTTTGGCATTTTATTTTCAGCTGAGGCTTTTCAATGAGCAAATCACAACGGACTATTTCAACTACTGCATCGATCGGATATTTCATTATTTCATTGATTCTAAACGCATTTGGCAACGTCTTAACTCTCGAGACGAGTAGTCATATTCATCCAGCTATTTTAGGATCAGCATATTGGACAGCTGCTGAGGCTGATCTTGGTCATGCTGTTTTAGGCAACAATTCTTGGGTTTTATTTTGGGCCTTTTTCCTTCTAGGCGTCTTGATTGCCTTTTTAAATGCTATCTTGATGCATAAGCTCGATTGGCGACGAATTGGCGGCAATATCGTTTTTATGCTGCCATTTGCCCTTTTGATTCAATGGTTCAGCAACCTCTGTGATGCCTTCTTTCCACAATCAAACACCTTTTATTCAAACATCTGCTATATTTGCTTAAACTTTTTCGGCGTCTTTTTAATTGGAGTTGCAATCTCAATTTATCAACGGGTCAATATCGTCCTGCACGCCCAAGATGACCTCTTTCAAATTATTCGTTTTCGCTATACTAAAGGAAATGCTACCATCGCCATGTGGCTTTCCTATCTGCCACCAACAGTCATGGGCATTTTGGCCTGGATGCTTACCGGCCGAATTGAAAACATCGGTATTGGTACGATCTTTGCTTTCATTTTCCAAGGGTATTTTACCGGTTGGGCTGACCGGCACGTTTTTCCAAGATTGAAGCATCAAGCTCTAGACGTCGGCAACTAAATCCAACTCAATCGTCCAGCTGAGTTTAGTTTAAGAATGGAACCCATCAATGTCATTAATCGTTATATTTAAAATTTAAAACTGCCTCACAATTGCCGGAATCCCTCCAGCAATCATGGGGCAGTTTTTCAAATCTGATCAAGTTAGGCTTTTAAGAAGTTGGGATCTTCATAGGCCGGGTGCGGATAAGTATAGAATCCTTCACCTGCCTCAACGCCATAGTGACCGGCATCGATCATGGCCTTAAGCTTGTCGGCAATTGCCTTTTGCTCTGGCGTATCAGCATGGGAGCTGAAAATTGCCCAAACCGTCCGCAGACCAATCACGTCCATTGACATAAATGGTCCCATCGGCGCGCCGGTTGAATTCATCCAGTCTTTATCAATCGTAATCGGGTCAGCCACACCCTTTCCCCAAAGACCCAACGCCGCGTTCAGAAATGGCACGGACAGCGCGTTCATAATGTAGCCGTGCTGTTCTTTTTTCAAAACGATCGGCAGCATCTTGATTCCTTTGGCAAAAGCCACGACTTCTTGAATGATGGCCGGATCAGTCTGAGGCGTGCCGACGATCTCAGCCGTGTTAAAGACCCAGATATGGTTGGCAAAGTGCAGATGAAGAAACTTTTCAGGACGATCCACCAGTTTGACCAGCTGACTCGGTACATAGGTCGATGAGTTGCTGGCAATAATTGCTTCTTTAGGGAGAACCTGGCAGAGCTGCGCGTAGAAGTCCTTTTTCGTGTCTAGATTTTCGGGCACGGCTTCAATAACCAAATCGGCGTCCTTAAATGATGTTTCCCATTCATTGGTAATCGAGACAATGTTTTTCAAGCCGGCATCAAACTGCTCGTCGGTCAGCTTTAAGTCGTGCTTGTAAAATGGCCGCAGCGCCGCGATTCGCTTTTCGGCCCGTTCCGGATGTGGATTCCAGATGCGAACCTGGTAGCCGCACAGCGCACTTTGATAGGCAATCTGACTGCCCAGCGTTCCGGCCCCGGCAATCGTTACGTTTTTGATTGACATAATTAACAACCTCGCCTTCTTTTGATACTTCTAAATGTATTTTTATTATAAACTACTTTGTGATTTTTTGAAAGCGCTTCATAAGATACGAAATGTTGATAATCGATTGCCATTGTTGACTTTTTCTTCTTAAACCAGGTTGACAAACTTTGTGAAAAATAATTATTTTTGATATTTATCCTGACTTGCGATTATGTGATCCGCTTTTATCTTGGGGATGTCAACCACCATCGGCTAAAATCAATGGCTTGTGAGCAAACTATGCTAAAAATGCCGGCCAAGCGAATTTAATCAGCCTTTTAAAAATTTTTTGACTTTTTTCTGTTTTTTACTGGCATTTTCTAAATTATGTGTTAATATAATTAAGTACTTATTTGTTAAGTCATTCCGGCATAGCTCAGTTGGTAGAGCACCTGACTGTTAATCAGGTTGTCGTCAGTTCGAGTCTGACTGCCGGAGTAATTAGAAACAGCAGCGTCTGATTTGGCGCTGCTGTTTTTTTATTGAATCAAACTCTAAGCAGCGCCTTTCGACAAATAATCATTAGCCAACTAATCGTTCGTTTAAGAATCTTTTGATGCAACTTCTTGGTTTCAGCTATTTCGTTGGGAATTGGCCCCTTTTGTAATGTATAATCAATGCGGGATTCATTAGGATTTTCTTAATGATCAGTGCCGCATTCAAAATTCAGTATTCTAATATTAAGGGGAAAAACTCAATGCAGACACCAAGATTGCCAAAATACTTAATGCTGTCCAGTTTTGCACTTTTAACGACAACCACCAGCTTGATTTTCAACGATTCTGAAATCAAGGCTGACACTGCTGAGGATACGTCAGCTGCTTCCGTGAGTACAACCGTCAGCAATACCGTTGTCTTAAACCGTCCCGCGCAAACGGACGCCTTAAACAGCACGGTCGCCGATGCTGCCGCTAACTTCAGCAACTCTGCCGCGTCAGCAGTCGATGAGCAGAATGCCATTTCCTCAGCCAACGTCCCGACTGAGGTTACGACACCGGATACCGGCAACGTAATCCAGTCCGATGCCAGCTGGACGTTAAAAGGACTTGGCAATTACACCTTTGCTCAAGTTGATTACTACAATACCGACCAGACTGCCCAGCCAGCCGGTCAATTAACAATTAATGCCAGCGGTCAGCCGCACAGCTACTTTCCTAACGCTCAGTATGCCCGCGTCACGGTCAGTCGCGGCTCAGAAACGCTTTTTGATCAAACCTTTATCGGCGATCAGAGCTATCGATTCAATCAAACGCTACAGCTCCAAGCTGGCGATATTTTAAGTATTGAGCACGCAGAAGCCAAGACGCGCTATACGACCAATGATGATGCAACGATGAAGACCTCGGCTTTAGGTGATTTGAGCCGGTTCGTTTTCGTTGTAGCCAATAATCTTTCGTTAAAAAACATCAGTGACTATGCCTATCTGGATTCCAAGACCAAAAAGCTGATTGATAATGGCGCGTTGGCTTTTGGCGCGTCCGCCAGCGATGTTGCGACCCTGCAGAATCAGCTTGATAACCAGCAGGCTGATTTGACGACTGAACAAAGAGCCTTACTGCAGACACGACTGGATCAAGCTAAAGCACTGCTTGCCAGCACCACCAACAGCATTAACGTTGGCCAGACCATGACCTATCAAGGTTTCGTACTGTCACCTGATGCCAGCATTACGCAGACCAACAAAGAAGGCCGTTATATGGGGACCTACCATGATCGGCAGTCTTTGGGCATGGTACTGACGGATGGCGCTACAATCAAGATCCGGCGCCTTGACAACGGTTACTCAGGCAGCGTTTCAATTCAGCTGATTGGCAATTCTTCTAAAAAGATCGTGACTCAATCAGTAGGCACCGACTGGGTCGAGATTACAGCCAATGGCGATGCCGCGGTTTTCATGCGTACGCCTGAAAATGCTCAGACGACCGGGCCGCTGCTGGAATATGAGCTGGTTTCCGGAACGGCCAAGGAGCTGCCCGTCTTTACTGCTGACAGTGACCAATCTGCCGTCTTAAAACAATGGGACCAGAGCAAAGCCGCTTTTGCCTTGATGGATGCCAACAACATTGAGATTCTGATCCCTTATCAAGACATCAATACGGTTAAAAATACCGATATGAACAGTCTGATTGATCAATATGACAATCAGGTCTTCAAGCTTTACGATGAACTGACTGGCATCCCAACCAATACCATTCGCGACCAGCCAGTCAAGGGACGCTATTTTGCTTTTGCCGATCAAGATGGTATCGGCGCGGCCTACTGGTCAGTCAACTACACGGCTACCAACAGCAGCTCGATTGCTTCTTATCTGACGATCAACTGGCTGCCGCTGCATGAAATCGGCCACGGCTATGAGATCCCAGCCAGTGATATGTACATCATTGATTCATTCAATAATATTTACGGTACGCTTTATCAAAGTCAGTACAACAGCAACTTCACCACTGGAAGCTGGATCTTCGGAACTTCCAAAGACAGCACCGTGCAAAGCGTGGTGGATTCTGTACTGACCAAAAAACAAAGCTGGGCCGACCTTGGCTATCGAGAACGCCTGGTACTGTGGATGAATCTAGCCTACAACCTAGCAGGCACGGACGCGTTCAAGTACTTCAACGCTGATCATCGCACCAATGCCGTTGCTGGAAAGACAGTCAACCAGATCGGCAAGGATTGGATCAACGTCTATGCCCAGCATTATCAGCTTAACGTGACGCCTTTCTTTGAGACGATGGGCGTAAACGTTGATGACGTAACGGCGCTCAACTCATTGAACTATCCTGCCGTAGCCATGCTTACTCAAGTCGTGCCGGACGATCAATTGACGACGGTCATGCAAAAGCTGGGCTGGGATCAGGATTTTCTAAAGTCTAAGGTCGCCTTGATCACCAATGAACAGCTCGCGCCAACCGGTCTGACCAGCCACATTGTCCTAAACCTGACTGATGCCGATAAACTGATTGGCTCTTCCATCAAACTGATGAACGGTCCGCAGACGATTGTTACGATCCCCGTCACCTCAAATACCGTCGATTTGGGAACGCTGGCCAACGGAATCTATACCCTGACTACCGACAATCCAAACGTCAAGCTGACCGATCAGTACCTTTACGTTAAAGAAGATGCCACGGTCAATGAAGCCGTTGAATCATCCAGTCAGATTCTGCCAAGCATTGCCAGTCTGTTTACCGACGATACCTATCAAAAGCTGGCCGATACTGCCACGATCGAGCTTATCAACAGCGCGCGCAGTATGCTTAACGACCTGCAAAACGAGACGATCAAAAACGCCAACGAGCAGCTTTTGGAGCGCGCGGCCAGCCTGATCGACCAATGGGAATTCAATGGCTATGGCGGCTCATTCGCCTCCTATCGCTATCTGAACAATGACGGCACGCTACTGGCGACATTTACCAATCGCCAGCCGAATACCAACTATGGCAGCAATACCTATGTTACGGTGACGGTGACTGACGCTAATGGCAATCAAACCTACGAAAAGATCTTCTATGGCAACGTTGCTGAAACTGCCGGTACGACTGAAATCAAGCTTAATGCCGGCGATATCTTGACGTTTGATACTCATGACGGCATGCAGCTGGTCGAACCGGAAAGTCTTAAGGGCAGCAATTCGCGCAAGTTCGTCTATGAGGTTACCAAGAATCTTCATCTGCGGCTGATTGGCACCAATTCCAAACCAATCATCACCGCTCCAGCTACAGTTAATATCAAACAGGGGAGCACGTTTGACCAGTTGGCAGACGTCACGGCAACTGATGCTGATGATGGCACGATTACCCTGACTGCCGCGAACGTATCCGGTGTTGTAGACGTTAATACGCCTGGTACCTACTCTATTACCTATACCGTTGCTGACAGCGATGGTGCGCTCAGTGATCCGGTCACGACAATCGTCACTGTGGAAGCCGTTCAGGCGCAAATTACGATCAATTATGTTGCTGACGATCAAAACAAGGCTCAGATTGCCAGTCAAACTCTAACTGGTGGTATTGGCACCACGCAGCCTTACTCGATCAGCATTCCAGAAAACTATGAACTGGTTGCAAGCAATCTGCCTGCAGACGGCTTGCTGACCTTTAGCAAGCAGCCGACTACCTACACCGTACATTTAAAAAACGTGATGAAGACAGCCGAATCGCCAGCTGTTCCTGAATCTAATACACCGAGCGATTCTGATTCTCCAAGCCCTGCTCTGCCTGACTCGACTCCAGCTGATTCAAACAGTTCAGCGGCTGACAACCCAAGCCAGCCCGATTCTAACAGCTCGGCAGCTAAAACGCCAGCTCTATCAGACATTACCGATAATCCAGCCGATATGACTGTAATTGCTGATCAAAAATCTGCGACCAGCACCTCGACCCAACCAGCTGACCAAGCCACCGCTAATCAACAACTGCCACAAACTGGTAATCAGAATTCAGCCTTACTTGGTTTAGGGCTTTCTGCTTTGGCTGTCATGCTGGGAATTGGCGGTAAACTATTGAAACGGGATTAAAAATATTAATAATCCAGCCTGAAATGAGTATTTATTGATGATTATGGGACCTAACTATGGCATTCTGAAGTCAGTGTGATATAATTCAAACATAAATCATGACGAACGCACCTCGTCTGGTTTGGGCATGGAATGATTGCCTGCTGATGCAGACAATATCGCGACGATTGGTTGACAACCCCTGTGATAGCTGTGAGTGGACAGTTTCATTCAACCAATCCTCCCCATAATAAATAGTCGCGCAATCCATTGTCAAAATTATCAGGACCCCCCCTGGTATGAGAAAGAGCCGCTAAGAAACTCCCCTGTTTCCTAGCGGCTCTTTTGTTATTTTTAAATCAACCCCCTGCCGCATAGATTCTGAGACAGGGGGTATGTACTTATCAGTTATTTTGATCCTCATCAAGCAGCCGTGCCAGTTTTTGAGCTAGATGCTGTCGCTGCAAGGGCGTCATTTTAACCAACAGCTTATCAATCAGTGCCGGAGTGTGGTTTAAGATGTCTGCCAATACATCAGCTAGCCGTTCATCATCGGCCAGTGCCATCAATTCCTGTACCAGCTTGTCCACCTGACTGCCTGCAATCTCTTGACGGCTGACTGGCGCATCGTCTTTTGCTTCCAGTTGCGCCTGTGCCGCTGCTGCCTTAAAAAAGGCCCGGACCCGATCACCGCCATCACGAACTGCTTGACGATACAGATTCTCGTCCAACATTGAATAAATGCCTGCCACTTTAACGAACGTGCCCAACGCCAACATGGCATCGATTACCAGCTGCAAGTTCTCAGCTTTAATCTGACCATGTTCCAGCAGCCATTCAAATAGATAGGCCGTGGGGGCGGTCAAGTCGCTGGTTAAGGTTTCTGGATGGCTGGCAATCAGATAACGATTCAGATAGATGTCAGCTAAACGCAGATACTGCTGCATCTTGGTATCGTCAACTATTTCCGTCTGTTTTAGATATTCATGATAGCTGCGCAAAAAGGCATCATTAACCTGACGCATTTCCCGTACAACTGCAGCATAGCCCGGCCAAGCAGGCGTTTTTTGAATCTGATCATCCCATTGATGGAACAGGCGATAATCAAACTCCCATACTGACTTTTCTGCCATGCTGCCCTTTCTTTGGGCCGGCAAACGCCATTCTTGATTGATCTGATCTTTAAAACGAACGGCCGGTGCGATTTTTGGCTCCCGCAGATCACAAAAAGCCTTGGTACTGCTGCCCAGCGTCAAGGAAAGAATCCCCAACTGATTGAGCAGCTGGTCATCATCCAATCTTTCAATGTCGATCTTGGCCAACTCTGGCGCATAGGCACGAAAAGCTTTTTCAGCCAGGAAGTCGCCCGTCATGTTTTGATAGCTGACCTCACCGTGTGCTATGCAGTTGACGTATTCAGTAAGCTTAATCGAACTGATTCCCATTCCGGCCATCACAAACATTAAAACCTGTCTTAAAACCGAAACGGGACTGACCTTTAAAAACTCGGCACCCGGCAGCACGATTGGCATTTGCGTATTGCAATTGATACACAGCAGCATGCCATAATCCTGCATGGCTACCTCACGAATGATCCAGTCGCATAAGGACGTTTCCGGAACATATTGCGGCTTTGGAGCACTAATCAGTGTCTTTTTAAATGCAGGGGTGAGTTTTTTGCTGACAATTAGCATTTGTTAACACCACCTCTTATTTGGTTTATCAAGATATTATTACCTATTAAGAATAACGCAATTTAGGAAACATTTTCAACCGCTTTCAGCAAAATCTGTCGGATATTCTGGTAAAAGAAAGACACAATCAGCTTTTAAGCCATTTTTTATTCCAACAAAAAAGCATCAGCAGCTTCAGCTGATGCTTTTGCATGTTGCTAATTAAACAAATGCAGCTTCTCGATTCGCTCAACGGCTTCAACCAGACGCTTAGGCTTAATCAACAGACCAATCCGGACGTATCCCTCGCCGTGCTCGCCAAAGCCATTGCCAGGTGCTACGGCCACGCCTGCCTTATCCAACAGCAGATCAGCAAACGTCTCGCTGGTAAAGCCTTTTGGTACCGGCATCCAAGCATAGAAGGTTCCTTTTGGCGCATAGGCATGCCAGCCAATCTTTTCAGCAGCTTCGACAAAAGCATTGCGCCGTTTTTCGTAACGACGCACGATCTTTTGAATCTCAGCATCACGCTCCGGCTTCTTTAAGGCATCGATTGCAGCATACTGCAGTGCGGGGAACAGACTGACAAACAGGTGATCCTGAATCAGATTCAAGGCATGAATGATATCAGCGTTTCCTACTGCAAAAGCAATTCGCCAGCCTGCCATATTGAAGGTCTTAGAATAGGTGTAAAATTCAATCCCAACTTCTTTGGCGCCAGGCGTTTCCATAAAACTTACCGGCGCTTGACCGTCAAAGCCCAGCGCACCATAGGCAAAATCGCTGATAATGCCCACATGATACTTTTTGGCCCACTCAACCAGCTTGGCATAAAATTCCTTAGTTGCCACGGCACCAGTTGGATTGTTAGGATAGTTCAGATACATAAACTTAGCCCGCTTTGCCGTTGCTTCTGGAATCTTGTCCAGATCTGGCAAAAAGTCGTTTTCAGCCAGCAAGGGGAAGGTTTCAAAATTAACTTCACCTAGAGCCGCTCCCGACCAATAGTCAGGATAGCCAGGATCAGGCAACAGCAACGTGTCGCCTGGATTCATCAGCGCCCATGGCAATTCAACCAGTCCGATCTTAGAACCGCCTAGGATAACAACCTCGGTATCAGGATCAATTTGTGCACCATATTTTTCATGATAAAAGTCAGCCGCAGCCTGCTTAAATTCAGGGAGGCCTTGGAATGGAGAATACTTATGCGTCTTAGGATCAGTTACCCACTTTTGGGTGCTCTTAACGATATATTCTGGGGTTGGCTTATCAGGATTGCCCTGTCCAAGGTTGATAACGTCCACACCTTCTGCTACCTTGGCATTCACCTTAGCAACCAGATTGGCAAAAAACTGTTTTGGCAGTGTATCCAGCAGTTTTGATTGTTGAAATTCCATTATAATCTTCCTTTCAAAGTTTAGTCATATCAACACAGCAAGATTCAGTCATACAGGTCAGGACGCCGATCCTTAAATACCGGAATCGGACCCCGCACCGTCTTTAATTCATCCAGATCCAGCTCAGCAAGCGTCAGTCCCGCTTTTTCACCCGCATTGGCAATTACGTTTCCCAACGGATCGACAACCAGCGAGTGCCCGTTGTAGCTGTTTTCGGCGTCATGACCAACGCGATTGACCGCAACGACAAAAGCTTGATTTTCAATTGCGCGGGCCTTAACCAGTGCCTCCCACTGTTCAATTCGCGGCGTCGGCCATTCAGCAACGACATAGATTACGTCCGCTCCCTGCTTGGCCACCGTCCGAAACCATTCTGGAAACCGCAGATCATAGCAGATAAAACTGGCACTCTTGACGCCTTTTAATTCAAAAAAACTGCCTTGGCTGCCCGATTGAATGAACTCATCTTCATGCATCAGACCAAACAGATGCACTTTGTCATAGCTGCCAGCCAGGTTCCCGTTTTGATCATAGATATAGGTCGTATTGTAATATTGACCGCCAGCACGCACGGTGGCTACCGATCCACCCACGATGGCAATCTGATTTTCTTTGGCGGCCCGAGAAAGCGTCTGCTTGGTTCGCCAGCCATCTTGATCAGCCAGGCGTGCCAACTCAGTCAACGCATAGCCGGTATTCCACATCTCTGGAAATACCACTACGTCTGCGCCTGCTTTAGCCGCGTCTTTAACTGCTTGCGTGACCGTCTGATAGTTGCGGTCGGGATCGCCCAATGCAATGTCAATCTGTGCAGCTGCTACCTTAAACGTCATAAAATCACTCCTTAATAAAAAAGCTCGCCCCTAGTTAAAGGACGAGTTTTTCGTGATGCCACCTTTATTTGCCATCTTGTCGCCAAAACAGCCTTATCAAGTCATTGACTCAGCGAGATAACGGTCGCTTGCCGGTACTGATTACTCATTTCATCAATACGCCACTAATCCAAGACCATCTTCATTGCCAAAGTCTGCTTTTTTCCACCAGCCAAAAGCTCTCTAAATGACTTTACGCAACTACTCATCTTGGCGGCATCATTTCGATTTGATTATGAGTTAATTCTAATTATTTTTTAATTAATGTCAAGACCTATTTTAAAAATCACCAACCGCTTATCGGCAATTGCTGCTTTGCTCAATCAGCACCATTTTTGATTGATGCGATTTAAGAAGATCATCAGTCCACAGGCAATCCCAGCATAAATGGCACCCCCTGGCCCAACCGCGCTCAAACCATGCATTTTAACCAGCAGGCTGCCCGTTGCCGATCCCAGTGCAATGCCAAAATTGGAAAAAATCGAGTTGATTGAAGACGCCATAACTAAAGAAGCCGGATAGTCATGGGTGGCAATATCGATAAAATGCAGTTGAATCGGTGAATTGATCAGATACATCAGCGTGCCAATCAGCATGATCAAAATCAACGAAAACCAGCGCCAGTCAAGGCTGATCGCCAGCAACGCCAACGCAGCCAACTGAAGAATATGGACGATCGGCATTTTGCGCAGGCCGCCCAATTCAACCAGTCGACCCGAAAACTGATTGCTAAACAGCGACATCAAGCCATATAGAAATAAAAGCAGCGTAATTGCACCCGCCTTGAAATGCAGGGGTCCTGCCAGTATCGGTCTTAGATAGGTGTAGAAGGTATACGTCGCGGCTAGGTTAAACATTGGCAGCAGCATCCCGATATAGATGCGGCGATCACCAAAGATTCTAAACTGATCGCTGAAACGCTGCGATGCCCCTTGTCTGAGATCAATCGGCAGACTGGCCCGCATCGTAAATAAGATGACCAGGCTGACGATAACGATCACGCCAAACGTGGCCCGCCAGCCAAAATGCATTGAAATCCAGGTACCCACTGGAACACCAAAGACTGAGGCAATCGAAAAGCCGGAAAAAATCCAGGCAATCAGTCCCGCCCTTTTTTCAAGCGGCGCCAGACTGTTGGCAAATGTCGTTGCAATCGAGATAATCACTCCGGAAACGACTGCTGTAATTACTCGTGCGGCTACCAGCATTGAATAGGCCGGTGCGATCATAACCATTGCGTTGCCTAAGATAAAGATGACCCATAATACCAGCTCGACTTTCAACAGGCTGCGCGTTCCAATCAGCATCGTAATCAACGGCGTGCTGATTGCATAAACCAGCGCAAAGATCGTTACCAGCAAGCCCACAATGGTCACCGGCTCATTAAACGTCTTGGCAATATCAGGCAGCACGCCGACAATAATAAATTCGCTAAAACCCAGGGCAAAGGCAACCAATACCAACACCAGGCTCTGCATTCGATAACTTTTCACTTTTTTGTCCACTCCATAAATTCAAATCATTTTTAGTTTAGTCCGGTTTGGTTTAGTTAGCCAGTCCATCAATAAAAAAGATCCCTAATGCCTAAAACTTTAGACTGGGATCCGCTTAAAATATGTATCAGTTTTTGGCTTTTAAAAACTGCTTGCAGATGGCAACGATCCGCTCAGCAGCATGACCATCCCCATATGGATTAGGCGCTTGGACCATTTTTTGATAGACGGCTTGATCGCAAAGCAGCTCCTCCATTGCCTGAGCCACGCGATTCGGATCCGTCCCTACCAAGCGCAGCGTGCCTGCTTTGACGCCTTCTGGACGCTCGGTCTCGTCACGCAGCACTAGTACTGGTTTGTTTAATGATGGCGCCTCTTCCTGCACGCCGCCTGAATCGGTCATGATCAGATAGCTGCGCGCGGCCAGATTGTGAAAGTCAACCACGTCTAACGGAGCAATCAGATGTACACGGGGCTCGTCTTTAAATACCGCCTGCGCAATCTGCTGCACCTTTGGACTGAGATGCACGGGGTAAATAACTTCAATATCGGGATGACGAGCCACTTCTTTTTTAATGACCTCAAAGACCCGCTGCATGGGGGCGCCTTGATTTTCACGCCGATGCATCGTCAGCAAAATTATGCGCTGCTTGGGTGAAATCTTAGCTAAAACGTCATGGTGATAATCGCTCAGAACCGTGTACTGTAAGGCATCGATCGCGGTATTGCCGGTAATAAAAATCTGGCTAGCCGGATGATGTTCCTTTAGCAGATTTGCCTGACTGAGCTTAGTGGGGGCAAAATACAGATCCGCTAAGTCATCAGTCAGTTGGCGATTCATTTCTTCTGGATATGGCGAATATTTATCCCAGGTGCGCAGACCGGCTTCCACGTGCCCAATCGGAATGTGATGGTAAAACGCACTGAGGCTGGCCGCCATGGTCGTACTGGTATCACCATGCACCAGAATCAAATCAGGATTTTCCTGTTGCAAGACGCGTTCCATCCCCAGTAGAACCCGACTGGTAATCTGAGTCAGCGTCTGATTGGGCGCCATGATTTTTAAGTCATAGTCGGGCTTAAAATCAAACACTTTAAAAACCGTCTGCAGCATTTCACGGTGCTGACCAGTCGTCACGACGATTGATTCCAAATCAGGGGCTTGGGCCAGCTGTTTGATGACTGGCGCCATTTTGATTCCTTCTGGTCGCGTGCCAATAACCGTCATAATCTTCATTTTAGTTCAGTCCTTCCAACGCCGCGATCACGGTAAGCGTCGCGTCGTAATAGTTTTTCCTCGTCAGCGGCTTGCTGAAGATATACTTTTGACTGTCAAACAGATTGTCAAACCCTTCCCCACGATGTTGACTGACCGCGAAAAAGATCGGTGCCGAAAAGCTGGCCGACTGGTACTTGACCAGGCGCTTGCCGTTTAATGAATAGCCGGCCGTGACGTATTGTTGATGACTAAAGAAACGCAGCATCTTTTTCAATACTTTTTGAGCGCGCGGATCACCAGAGGATGCCAGCATCATTGGTACCCGGCAGGCATTAAAGTCATAGCTGCCATCCTGTTTGGTAGAAATCGTATTGGGTTTGACCGGCTTGGCCGAGTCACGCGTAATCCAGGCAAAATCAGGAACTAAGCCAGTGTGATGCTGGCGGCTCAGGTCAACCAGCCGATCCAGCATCACGTCATTAACTGCTTGCCAGCGTGAATCGCCCGTTGCCTTAGCTAAGATCTTAAACACATAGGGCATCACATCAGAAGTACGCATCAACCGCCAATATGGCGAGTCTTTGGTCACCCAGTCGCCAACCGTCAACGCCCTGGTCTGTGGATTATACTCATAAGTCAGAATGTCGCTGCTCAACTTTTGAGCCAAACCACGATAATAGTCTGCTTTTGCCGGCCACTGTCTGGCAGCTTGTGCCAATGCCATATCGATATACATATCGCCATCAGTCGCACTGTTGACGTCAGCTACCCACTGATGATGCCGATTATAATACTGCCGCCAAGACATCAGATAAGTCGGCGTCTGATGCTGATCGCCAACGTAATCACGATGCGCCAGCCAGTAATTGACAAAACGGTCAAAATCCTGCCGACTTGCCCAGCCTTTTTTGGCAGCCATGATCGTAATCCACATGCCATAGCCCTGCGACTCGGACAGTACAACCGGTTTTTGATGATTGTTGTTCGTACTGGTATTGACAAACGACTGATTGGATCTGGGGTGCATGACGTAGCTTTTTTCCCAGGTCCGATATATGTTCTGCTGTAGGTAGACTGGATTGGTTATCCGTACCCACAGCAAAGTCCCCAGATAAACCGCGGCAATCAGCCCAACGAAGATCCAGGTATATTTATTGAGCTTCATTAAAATCCCCCATCATCAGTCATCAAAACGCTTCGTCTTTACCCAAACATTGCCGTTTCGATGCAAGATCGCATCCAAAGTTACCGAGATAACTGCGTGAATGGACACGACGATAAACAGCTGTGAGTAGGTAAAATAAGAAGCCAAAGCAAGCCAAAGCTGATCGGTAGTCGCCTGGCCAAACTGTGTCGACATGGCAATGCTGATCTGCAGAACGTACAGGTTGATCATTAAGAGCCAGTTGAACAAAAGCAGCTGCGCAATCAGGATGTTGCTTTCGCCAAACGTAAACGGCACCGTCAGACTTGGCATCACCAACCGCAAAAGCAGCGTGACCACGTTGGCAAAAAAGATCACATCTGATAAGACAATTGCCGCGTTAAACCAGAAAAACGTACAGGAATAATAAAACGTCTCCAGCTTAACGCGCCAGTTGCTGCGGTCAAACAGATGTCTAAAATTATGGATCACTACTTGATAGTTGCCCTTGGCCCAGCGCAGTCGCTGAAAGTAGTAGTCATGTACTGTCTCCGGTTCCTGCTGAAAGGCCTCTGAATTGTACGCCAGCGCGATCAAACGGTTCTGTTGCATGATCTTAAACGAGATGTCGGTATCTTCCGTCAATGCTCCATTGCGCCAACCGCCAATTGATTTAACGAATCTGGTCTGAATAATGAAATTGGTTCCCGGAATCCGGCCAATCTTAAACATATGCCAGATTCCGCAATGCTGAATTCGCTGGGTTACAACGATTTCTTGATTAATACAGCGCGTCAGAAAGTTCTGCTGCGCGTTGCGGGTTTTGTTGCGGCCAAATACCGCCACATAGCGCCGCGGATCTTCCAGCGCTTTTTGTACCAAGAAATACAAGGCATTGCGCTCGGGAATGGCATCTGCGTCGTAAACGCCAATATATTCGCCATGCGCGATCTTTAGGGCATCGTTGAGCACCCCTGCCTTGCCGCCCGTGCCATGACGATTGATGATCTTGACGTTGCGGCCAAAATAACGGGGCTGCTCAATCAAACGGTACATTTCTTTTAGCGTGTCATCAGTACAGTTGTCGGCGTACAGCAGCAGCTCGACCTTGTCCTGCGGGTAGTTGAGCTCCAAAATCGCCTTGGCAGTCTGCGCGATCACGATTTCTTCATTATGCGCCGGCACGACCAGGGTAATCATGGGATAACGCTTCAATGGCAAGACATCCGCACGAATCCGACTGTGCTTGAACCAAAAACTGGTTGCTCCGCTCAGCGTAATGATCGACATCAACAGTGAAAGCCAGATTGACACCAGCGTCACGACCATCATTATTTCACTGATCATCGTCTGATTTCACCCCCAGTTCTCTGAGCCGCCGCTTAATATGCTCTTTGGGCGGCAGCTTCAAAAGGGCATCTTCGGCCTGTGTCAAGTCGTTTTTGACTGGGCCATGCGTCTCCATTTCTTCAATGCGATAGTAGATGATCCAGTTGCAGACAAACAAAATGATCACCGCCAATAAAAAAAGCAGCGTAATTGCCGTCGCCAGCCAAAAAAAGATCCTAACCATCGATCATATTTCCTTTCAGATACTCAGTGACAATGTCAGTCTCCATTTCGCGTTGCAGATGCCGATCCACCTTTTCAAACGTCATAAAGTGCGTAACGTTTTGCCGATCAATCTTTTGCGTTCCCCATTTATACTGAGCCGTGGCACCATTCACCTCGATCTTAGCGAGCAGGCGTTTGGTCTGATCGTTCAGCTGTTCCAATACGTGATCCGACAGTTCATGCGAGATAATCATAAACGTGGCATTACCAAGATAGTAAAGCGATTCAGAAGGCAGCCGGTCGATTTTTAAAACGCGGGCGATCTCTTGAAGCACCTGATTATACTCCTGCTCGTGAAACTGCTGAAACTGGGTGCTGTGCGTCCAATGTACGGCCGATACGCTGGTCCAGAGATTGACATCATCGCGATCATGAATATACAGCATGCACTTTTCGTACAACTTAACCGCATTATAGCGGGTCAGCAGCTTAGTGACGGGATCATAGTGGGCCGCATATGACTGAATCTCGCTGCGGTTTTTGTCCAGCCAGCCCCAGCCGGTAATCATTTCTCTGGCGACCAAAGTTAATGAGGCAATTACGGGAAAAGTAATCAGCAAAGCCAGTTTGATCGGGGCCGCGATCACTACGTAGCCAAGCAGCAGAATCGCACTGCCCAGCGTCGTTAATGCAATGATCAGCCAGCTGATTAAAATACTGGGAATCATCATCCCTACCAAAACACCCAATCCAATCATAACGGCCATGGCAATCATCATATTGGTCTGGTAAAGCGATGACCAAATGATCAATGCCATCGAAGCGATGATCACCATCAAAATCGCCAATTGAAAAAACAGAATCGAATGGCGGCGAAACATTATCATCCCTCCATAGTTAATTTTTCTCATTTTAAAATATAATCACATTTACCAAAAGTTACAATCTGTGCATTTAACGGTCGTTAGATAATTAGAGTCCGATTAACCTTATCAGCGATATCAAAACGGCTTTACTCCTATGATTATTTTTATAAATAAATTTTTTTGGAACTTTTGATTAAAATCGTCATAAATGCGCAACGCGTCTTTCTGATGATGATTTGCCTGCTTTCAATTGTATTTTCTCAACTAAAAACAGTTTCTGTAATCAATTCGCTTGGTTAAATTAAAAAAACTGCCAGCTACACAGCTGACAGTCCGCATTTCATTAATTATAATTGTTGGCTGAAAAATCAATGAAACTAAACTCAATAATCATTCGCATTACTTGTTTTCATTAACGGCATCCGACAAAGCCTTTCCCAGACGTTTCAGACCTTCTTCGATCTTGTCTTCCTGCATGTTGGAGTAGTTCAGACGGAAAGTACCTGGTTCTGGCTCGCCGGCAAAGAATGGATCGCCAGGCACGAAAGCAACCTTTTCCTTCAAGCACTTCTTGAACAGCTCAACCGTGTCCGTAACTCCAGGAACCTTAACCCAAAGGAACATCCCGCCCTCTGGATTCGTGTACTTGACACCTTCTGGGAAGTACTTCTTCATGCCTTCAATCATCAGATCCTTGCGCTTGCCATACAGAGCACTGATTTGGTCGACGTGCTTGTTGATATCGTTTTGGGCAAAGAATTCAACAACCGCCCATTGTGCCAGTTGGTCAGTGTGCAGATCGGTCGACTGCTTTAAAACCGTCAGCTTGTCAATGACTTTCGGATCACCCAATACCCAACCCAAACGGAAACCAGGCGCCAGGATCTTGGAGAACGTGCTCATGTACAAAACATGGTCAGTGGTATCAAATGACTTGATGGCCGGCACGTGTTCGCCTTCAAAGCGAATATCACCGTATGGGTTGTCTTCCAGCACCATAACGTCATATTCAGCAGCCAGTTCAGCAATGCGCTTCCGACGATCAGCCGGCATCGTCTTGCCAGTTGGGTTTTGGAAATTGGAAACCGTGTACAGCAACTTAGCCTTTGGGTGGTTCTTCAGCGCTTCTTCCAGGGCATCGACACGCAGCCCTTGATCATCTTGAGCCACGGACACAAACTTGGCGCCATATGAACGGTAGACATCCAGCGCACAAAGGTAGGTTGGGTCTTCCACCAGAACTTCATCGCCTTCATCAATAAAGGCCTTGCCGACCAGATCCAGCACTTGTTCAGAACCAGTCGTTACCATGACGTTTTCTACCTTTGAATCAATGCCTTCGCGTTCCTTAACGCGCTTGGTAATCAGTTCGCGCAGTTCCGTTACCCCGCGCGATGCACCATATTGCATGGCTTCGCGGCCGTGTTCATCGAAAACAGTGTCGACCGCTTTTTTCATTTCTGCGACGGGGAACAGTTCTGGCGCTGGCAGGCCCCCGGCAAATGAAATTACTGATGGATCAGCCGCCGCTGCCAGGATTGCCCCAACTGCGTCCGTACCATCTGCAGGAACCCGTTTTGAAAATTGAACCATTCCGATCACTCCTATTCATTCTTAAAAACAAATTATTAATGAATCTCATTAAATTTTAATATGGCTATTATAATAGTCGCATTTTTTTAATTCTGCAAGTCCTTTTGGCAAAAAAAATTAAGTTGGTGCTTTTTGTCAGTTGACCTCGCGACGCAGACTCTGCATCAACAGTTGCTTGGCGGCCGCCGCGACCGTCATGCCATGAGCTTTGGCATACTGCTGCAGTTCTTGATAGGCAGCCATTTCTGCTGGTGTTTTCCAAATGATTCCCGTTACTTGACCATGTTCTTTTTGCATTCTGTCACCTTCTGTTGGTTTTTGTCTATTTTAACATTTCTATGGTCCCAAAATTATCGTGATTAATTTCACAAAATCTTTTGAAATGCTTGAACCACTGCCCGGCTTTTTTTATACTTATAATTAGAAACTAGAAATGAGGGGATCAAATGGATTACTTGATCGGCGTAAATATCGGCACCACCTGCACCAAAGCGATTTTATATGACCAAGACTTTAATGCATTGGCAAGCGCGTCTCGTTCACATCATCTGTTCCGCGATGAGCCGGAGATGCTGGAAGAAGACCCCGACGAAATCTTCGACACGGTCGTTGATACGCTGCATGAGGTCGTTGGCCAGGCAGATCTGAACAATGGCACGCTGCGAGGCGTCTCCTTCTCAAGCATGATGCACAGTCTGATTGGCCTAAACCGGGTCAATAAGCCACTGACGCGCGTATTGACCTGGGCCGACAATCGCGCAGCCAAGTACGCAGCTGAAATGAAGCAAAGCGGCGAAGGATTAAAGATATATCAGCGTACAGGCACGCCAACTCATCCAATGGCCCTGCCCTATAAACTGATCTGGCTTAAAAATGAGCATCCCGAGATTTTTGAGCGCACGACTTGCTGGCTAGGCATCAAAGATTATGTATTCTGGCGGCTGTTTGGCGTTTTGAAAACTGATATCTCATCAGCCAGTGCTTCCGGTCTGCTGAATCTAAAAGAGCTTGACTGGGACAAAGAAACCCTCAAGCAGATTGGCATCTCAGCTGACCAACTGCCGCAGCTGGCCAGTCCATATGAACAGGTACGAGGACTGCGCAGCCAGATTGCCGCTAAGATCGGCCTGCCAATGGATACGCCATTTATTCTGGGAGCAGCTGACGGACCGATGGATAATCTAGGAGTTGGCGCGTTGGATCAGGGAACCACGGCTATTACGATTGGCGATACATCGGGGGCCGTCCGGGTAATTACTGATCAGCCACGTTTTGACATCGAAGGGCGCTTATTCTGCTATGCCCTGGATGAAGAGCACTGGGTCGTCGGTGGTCCTATCAATGCCGGCAATACGGTGTTCAGCTGGGCTGGTGACAAACTGTTTGCTCCGGAAAAACAGCTGGCCAATATGATGCATGAAGAAAGTCTGGATGTCGTGGCCAAAATTGCCAAAACGATTCCAGCTGGTTCAGACGGTCTGATCTTCCATCCTTTCCTAAACGGCGAACGAGCTCCAATGTGGAATGCCAACGCCCGGGGATCATTCTTTGGGCTGACGCCGCATCACACCCGAGCACACATGGCACGGGCCGTTTTGGAGGGAACCGTCTATGAGCTTTACGCAATTAGTCTAACCCTGGAAACGGTCGTCGGCGAACCCCAGCAGATTATGGCAACCGGTAATTTTGCTCGGTTTGGCCTATGGCGGCAGATCTTGGCCGATGTCTTTCAAAGTCCCGTGGCCATTCCTCAAGAACAGGACAGTCGCACCTTGGCCGCGGTAGTTATGGGTATGAAGAGTCTGGGAATGATCAAGAAAATCGATGTCATCAAAGAACATCTTAAAAAAACCGCAACCTGTCAGCCTGATCCGGCCACCTATGATATCTATCAATCGCTGGTGCCCATCTACGTTCAGCTTAGCAGCGATCTGCAGCAGGAATACAATGCAATTGCCGATTTTCAGCATAAGTACTGTCACTTTAACTAGCATAAAAAAAGAGCGCGTTTTACCGTGCTCTTTTTTATTCAGTAAGCCTATCTTCCCCAAAGAATCTGCATGACGTAATCCAAAATCGTCTTTTTTTCGTGCAGCTGTCGATGTGTAGTTTTAGGATACCAGCGCTGCACGTATTTGACTGCGGTGTTCTTAAACAGCGTTGCCATCATCTGTGATTGGATGTTGGGAACTTCACCATCCGTCTTTCGATCAGCCTCTTTGCCCATAATGTTGTAGACGGCTTCATTTTTCGCAAACCGTGCTTTTTTTACCTGTCGCAGCAGCTGTTTAAATTCCGCGTCCCGTGACTTTTTAAACAGCCAGGCCGTATACTTGGTATTGGTACCAAAGCTTTCTTCAACTGGCACACCCAACAGCACGATTTTTTGAAACGCAATCTCTTTTTGCAGCTTTGGACTGCCCAGATAGGCATGGAGAAATTCCGTTCCGCCATAAGAATGCGCAACGATATTCAAACGCTTGACGTGATAGCGTTGATGCAGCACGATCAAGACCTGTGTCAGCTGATGCATCTGCGGCTTGAACGAAACATTATAATTCCAGTCATATAGAATCTGGATCAGTGAATTTTTCTTACCCTTGAGGTTGCCCTTGACGCGGACCTGACCAGTCGGCGAGACACGCACGACCATGGCACTTTGCGCAATATTCTCATTTTGGGCGCGTTTGATAAACGTATTGAAAGTAATCGTGTTGCCGCCCTGTCCTGGGATCAAAAGCGTTGGCGTATCAGTATAGCTGAAATCAGAGCGCAGCTGATGCATGTTCAAGGACTGGCTGGGCGTTCCCCTTAATAAATAAAGCTGAACGGCCATCGCAATTACGATAATGCTAAAAACCAAGTACCATAATCGTTTTAAGACTATCTTGATCACTAGCTGCTTTTTATTCAGCATTACCATCATCCCTTATCATCAAACTAGTCTAATTATAACGCACCGTTTGTTGAGCAAAGATTAAAAAAGCTTTAGGCCGATTCGTTTTCAATGCGCTTTGAAGCTGAACGTGCTATAATTTTGCCAATAAAATCAAGTATCGTTTATAAAGGAGATGACCATATGCTGATCGTTTTGGAGAAAATTGGCTGGGGCATGTTGGCACTGACTGGTTTTGTCGGCGGCATCATCGGGTTGGCACTGCCCGTTATCCCTCAGGTACCATTTTTCCTACTGGCACTGTTTGCGCTCTCTAAGCTGTCACCGCGCTTCCATCGCTGGCTCACGAGTCGCCACTGGTATCAGCGCATGGTCGTTCCAGTATTGGAAAAATTCCATATGAAACGTCATAACAAAAAGCGCGTGTTAGTTAAGGCGGAGCAAGACTAAATAAGCAGATCGTCAAACAAAAAGGATTTTAGCTTCGTGCTAAAATCCTTTTTATCTGGACTGTTTGTTTTTAGGGGCACTGCGGCTAACCATGGTCATCGCAGCTAATACCAGGCCGAAACCGATCAAGAAGACATCAAAGTAGCCAAACCAAGTTGACCAGCTGCCCTGATATAAGATTGCTGACAAAAAAATCAGTACCCCACCCCAGAAAAAGACGTCCTTATAAAATTTTCGATTAAAACGCATCTGCCAAACCTTCTTTAAGTTAATTGTTTGATTAAACTATCTCGCAAGGATATTGTAAACCCTTTCGCTTGGTAAATGCAATTCTAATCTAGGCTTAAGCTCTTCAAAGAAAATTCCTAGCCAAACAGTCTTGCCCAAAAGCCCTTTTTCTTTCTTGGCGGTTCGGCAGCTGCCAAACGTTCTGGCTCCGTGGCCGTCTCCTTGGCAAAATCGGCGTCTTCAAGATAGGGATCAGGCTCACCAATCCACTTGAAAAAGGCATCTTCTTTGATCTCCATAAACTTGCCGCGCTTGCCATTGATACCGTCAACACAGATCTCAACCGGCAGCGCATTACGGTACTCTTCAATACTGTCGGCGCTGAAGCCGTTAAAGGTATTGAGCTTTGAGATGTCAAACAGCAGACTGTGCTTGTCAGCATAGTACTTAAAGTCCTCGGTCTGCGTCAGATACAGCTTAGCCCACCGACTCCGCGCACTTTCGCGAAAATCGTCACAGATGGCATCGGCAAAAAAGTCAGGCAATGGCAGATCCGCCATCTCATAATATTCTTTGAAAAGCTTGCGTGTATTGGCCAAAAAGTCCAACCGCCCCGTCTGTTTGTCAAAAGTCCGCCATGGCGTCTCATCGTCACTGAGCAGCGTGGCCATCCGGACGACAAAATCCTTAAAAAGCGTGTTGTTTAGCGTCTGCCGGACGTTGTAGATGTACTTGTTGGCCTCTCCTTTTTGCGCCTCGTCAATCACCTTGTCAATCTGCAGGTAGTAGGTCCGGCGCGCCGTTTCTCTCAGCATGGTGAAGCCCGAGTCATAATTCGTCGTACCAATCAATGGCGCGACAGCATGGGGATGATTTACCAGATCATTCATGGTGTCAACGATCAGATGGCGACTGTATTGATCCTGCTGGAAGAAGTAAGGCTCGATTTCATCGACCAAGACTGGGTAGGTACTGCCGGTCTTCATATAGTGCTCTAAAGCCTGAACCGTCTTCAGCTTCTTTTGCGGCGTCTCGGTTGGATAGATCGTACCAAAATCAATCAACGAGCGATCCGTATTCCAGGTCAGCTGATTGATGATTCTAAGCAGCGTTGACTTGCCCGACCCTGCCGTAGCGCCTAACACCAAAAAGTTGGGAACGTCATTGCCGTCTTCCGGATTAAGACTGGCCTTGGAGCGGATCTCCCATAAAAATGGCGCCGTAAAGCTGTATAAAATGGCTTCGTAAAAACGTCGACCATAATCAGGCGTGTAGTCGACCACATACTTGGCATAGCCCTGCATAACGGCATCAATGCTCTTTAAACCATCGCGGATCTCACTGATAGTAGCCAGCTTTCCAAATGGAATTGGGTAGGTGCCGGCGTCATTTGGCACGTACAGGCCGCTGTTGTCATTGGCCAGATTTCGCTCCATTGGCCGATCATACAAAAACGTGGTGTACTTTTTCTCGGCAGAGCGTTCCTGGGGCGTCATATCAGTCATCAGCGTCTGCCGTACCCGTTTATAGATTTTCTCACGCGTTTTAAGCGTTGGCTTGGCAGCTCGTGGCGAGACCGAGTCCTTTTGCAGGTTGAAGATGGCATCCTGCTGATGAATTGAACGTTCCAGCTCATCTTTTACCAAGGCCCGATCAGTCGTAATGTCGCGCATGGCCTTAGTGATTTCCTGACCAACGATTCCCCGATCGATCTGCTGCTGAACGTCATGTGAGATCAGTTCGGTCATATCGGCAATTGCAATCTGGTCAGTCGTTTCATTGCCAAGAATGATCACGTTGCCGACGTCTTTACCAGCTTTTTGATCCTTTTTCATGGCATCCAGCTGTTTTTGCGCGGCACTAAGCAACTCAGTTGAAAAATAATTTTTTAAAACTGGCTTAAGATCGTTCTTAAACCGTTGCATAAAATTAGCATATAAGGGACTATTATCAAACACCAGTATTTCTTCAAGCTGATTATGGTGCTCATCAAAAGAAGCCGCGGTCAGGTTGATGCTGCCCAGGATTACCCGCGTGTTGGCGCCAGTGTCGTCGCTAAGCAGATAAAAGCGTGAATGAATGGCTTGGACGGGGGCCTGCTCAACCGTGTACAGACCATTCAGCACGTTCAATTGATTCTGCCCGCTCAAGGCCTCAAACAAACGTGCCGGCTGCTTATTGGCGGCGGCTAGCAGTGCATTCGTCAAAGCACCTTTCGTGGCCGTCTCGTCAGCGGTCTGTGGCGTTGTCTGTTCTGGAGCGCCTAAGGCAATCTCAACCTGGATAAAGTCGCTGAGGTGCTGATTAAAAAAGTCGGCATCCAGCTCCCCGGTAACCGCCGTCAAGCGACTGAAGCGGCGGGTGTCAAACAGCTGACGAATCGTCAAGCGTGGCACCTCTTGATTATTAAAAACGTAGTGGACCCGTCGTCTCTGACTGGCCGAATTTTGCGTCGTCGTACTCATAAACTGGTTCCTTCTTCGTCATCGTTTTATACTATGTTCCATTTTGCTGTATTTTTATAACGTTTGCAAGTTTTGCCCCTAAAGAATGATAAGTAAATTTATGTGCACTCACCAGGATTTTATTTTATGCAAAAACAAAATTACTCAAAAAATATGTCAATTCTATAATATGTGCACTAATTGTAAAAATTGTTTCATGAAACCGTTTATCTATAACGTTAAAAATTTCAAATTTTTTAGTTAGATTTAAAAAGAGGGGGTGCCGGAAATTTTAAATATAGGCGAGAATATCAGAGCCTTCCGTAGAAGCCTCGGGATAACTCAAGAAAAACTTGCTGAAGAAAGCGGTTTGTCTGTCAATTTTATCTCACGACTAGAGAGAACAAGTGATCAAAACGTCAGCATCAAAACGCTTAACAAGATTGCCCACGCCATGCAAATCTCAACTGCACAATTGGTCGAGGACAGTCAGCGCGACCGCGAAACCTCTCTTTCAGTTAATCAGTTAATCTACCAGCTAAAATCGATGGATCCACAGCAGGCTGATAAAGCGGCCTATGCGATTTTGCAGTTGATTGATGCGATTAAAGACACACAATAAAAAAACAGTCGGCGGAATTTCTCGTCGACTGTTTTTTTAATTGCTTGCCGTTACGGCTCCAGTTGCATAATTGACTACGATATTGTTTTGAACGTTAGGCACGAAGACATTAAACTCAAGACTGCCATCACTGGACTTGGCTTCAATATGCGCGCCTGATGGAACCAGATTGGCACCATCATAAATATCGGTTACCCGATAGCGAACCTTTTTGTTTTGATCCAATGCCTTTCTGACCAGCCCTTCATAATAATTCTGCCCAGTTGAATTCTCGTTGGCTGCCTCATTGGCCCAGGCCGTCTGCGTGGCGATGTTTTTAGGATTCGACTCTGAGGCATCAAACCCTGAAATCCCGCCAACCAGCGCATAACCCAGCAGGTGGCCACGATCATAGGCATGCGATGGGCCATTGGTAAGATTCGTCGCCTGCAAAAATCCTGCTGGTTTCCAACTAGTGGCGCCATTGCCGGTCTGGTCACGACTGCGGTACTGACGCGTCGTCTTGTTCAGCCAAGCCTCGCCTCGCCAAGCACGACCGCGGCTGTCAGTGTAGTTGACGGCATATGGTGCACTGCTGACACCGGCATTCAGCTGGGTCTGGTTATTGTTAACAATGTATGCACCATGCCCATTCCAAGTCAGACTGCCGCCCAGCTGCTGTTTAACGCCTTCTGACAGAACCGAAGCTGCCTTGGTCTGACTGGGCGTAATCAGTGTACTGGAACCATGCTGACTACCAGTTGAGCTGCTGGCCTTGTTAACCAGGCCGCTCAGCTTTTCTTTTAACTGACTGGTCAAAACGGCTGAACTGCTGGAATTATTGGCAGCCGTGGCTGAATTGCCGGTCGGCGTCCCTGGCTTGATCAGACTGCTGAGGGCGAACAAAATTACGAAAGCCGTCAGCCAATGCAGGACTTGACGCGTTTTCTTCTTCATTTATTTCTCCTTGCCTATCAAATGATTATTAGTATTGCAGTTTCTCGTGCTTAAATGCTTCTTTGACCATCCTGCCCAACAGTTTGGTACTCTCAGTCAGCGAGATCTGCGCCATCTGTTCGTTGGCCTGCGTCAGCTCTACAGTATTAATCTCATCAGCCGTCTGCATGCGCGCGTCGGTTTGTGACTGCAGCTGACGACAGGCCGCCATGACCGTCTGCTCGAAGTTTTCTTCCATCATTTCGTAGCGCTGATAGTTCTGATCGCCCAGCGCCGCCAGCGTATGCGTCAACCAATACATATTCTGCAGATCAAAGTCGCTGGTCGTGTTCTTATATGGTGCTGGCGTGTCGGTTACGTTGGCGTAAAACGGCACCACAGCATTAAACGTATTGGGACCAAACGCCAACCAGTGCACTCCAGCAATGGAGGCTGGTACATGATTTCTGATCTGCAGCATGTGAATTTCAAGATTGCGGTTTAACGCGATCGGCCGATATTTGTGCTGATCATTTGCGGGTCCCTGGCCATATGGATCAAAGTCGGTATGCTGAAAATGCATGCTCATTGCCTGCTTGATGTCTTCAATTGCTAATTTGCGTTTTGGATGGCAGACAAACGGCAGTTCCTGGTCAGTCGGGAGTTTTTGTTCCTCATCGCTCAGCAGCTTTTGAACGTACCAAGCGCGCGGATAGTTATAGCGGGCATCGCTGGCCGTACGACTGCCAAAGATCTCGCGCAGGTTCAGGCCGTGTTCGGGATTCAGGTGATAACGATTGATAAAAGCCGGCAGATCAGCGGCGTACATGGTTGCGTCGCTCTCAAAATCATAATCGGTAATATTGAACTGATTTGGCGCGATTACATAGGCATCATCCGGAATCTTTAAAGCGGCCCAGTGATGACCGCCAATCGTTTCAAAATACCAGACCTCATCATGATCACTAAACGCAATGCCATTGGATTCATAAGTACCATATTTTTCCAAAAGATGGCCCAGCCTTTTGACGCCTTCGCGAGCCGATTTGATATATGGCAATACTAAGGTAACAAAATCCGCTTCGCCAATTCCGCTGTCAGAATTGTACGGATCGGCCCCTAGTACGCGGGCATTGGTCGTAGCCGTTTCGGTCGCGGTCATGGCAACGTTGGCAGCATTAATGCCACCAGCCGCAAAAATACCGGCACTATCGTCGGCATCGGGTACGGCCGTATACTTGAGCGGATTTTCCGGCAGCTCAAGCGTAAAGCTGGTCGTCTTAGAGGCATAGTGGCGCGGCTGCTCTTCGGGCTTGACGACAACAAAGCGCTGTGGATCAAACGCATTGCCATAGTCTTCTTGACGACAGATCAAAGTTGATCCATCAATCGTGGCTGCCTTCCCAGCCAAAAAAGTCGTACAGGTATGTTTCACTGCGATCCCTTCCTTAATTCATGATTACTAAAAATTATAGCATACTGTCCCAGCTAAAAAGCGTCTGGCCAATTGACCAGACGCTGATTTAATATTAATTAACGTTTATTTAAATGATGCTCATTTTCAAAATCAGCTTCTTGACCGGCCTCGGGTTCTTCATGCTTGCGGACCCGAATAAAGTAGATCAGCGACATGATTACCAAGAAGACTACCCCGACCGAAACTGAAACCCGGGTATCCGGATTGATAAACATGAATGCCAGAATAATCAGCAGGGCTGTCGTGGCAAAATAGTTGTAGAACGGATACAGTGGCATCTTAAACGGGTGGTTCTTCATCAGATCGGCATTTTGTTTTCTAAACTGCAATTCAGAAAGCAGGATGACGAACCAAGGTACCATCCCAGGCAGAACCGAGGCACTGTAGACGATGACGAACAGATTGGAAGCCGTTTTGCTCATCTGCGTCAAAATGGTGTTAAGGATAAAACCAACCAAAATCCAGCCGGCAATCGTTAAAATCGCGACGTTTGGCACCACCCGCTTGGACAGTTTAGAGAAGAATGGCGAAACTTCATGATCAACCGACAGCTTAAACAGCATCCGGCTGGCACTATAGATTCCTGAGTTGGCACCTGACATTGCTGCCGTCAACACGACAAAATTGATCAGACCAGCAGCTCCCGTAATCCCGACTTTTTCAAACGTTTCAACGAATGGCGAGCCAACCGCGCTCAGCTGATTCCAAGGATAGATTGAGACAATAACGAAAATGGCGCCAATATAGAAAATCAAGATCCGCCAGATCACGGATTTAACCGACTTAACGATGGCTTTTTGCGGTGAGGCCGTTTCCCCTGCCGCGATCCCCAGCAGCTCGATTCCTTGATAAGAACCAGCAATCACTGCCAAAGAGAAGAAGAAGCCTTTCCAACCGTTCGGGAAAAAGCCGCCGTGCGACCAAAGATTGGACAGACCGACTGGATGCCAGTTGTTGCCCAGGCCAAAGACAATGACCATCAAACCAACCACGATCATTAAGATAATCGTAACAACCTTAACCATGGCAAACCAAAATTCCAATGATCCATAGGCCTTTGCCGAAACCAGATTGGCCAGCGTCAGGATAGCGATCAGAATAACACCGGAAAGCCAGTCTGGCAGATTAGGCCACCAATAGTTCAAATACTGCGACATCGCAATGACGTCTGAGATCCCGACAATAATGAACTGAAAGACGTTGCTCCACTTAACCAAATATCCCGACAATGGATTGATGTATTTGGTACCATAATCGGCAAATGATCCCGTGCCTGGATTTAAATAGATCATTTCCCCCAAGGCACGCATCATGGCATATAAAACCAGACCCACTACAGCATAGGCCAACAGAACAGATGGACCGGCCCATTTAATGGTTGAGGTGGCCCCCATAAACAAACCACTGCCGATCGTCCCACCGATAGCAATCATTTCCATCTGCCCAGTCGTCATTGACCGGCGCAGATGATTGTTGTTCTGCTCTTCCATAAAAAAACTCCTTTATTTTTAACCAAACAAAAAGCCGATCGAATCCACCTATCTCAATCCCACTTAAGACATGGCAAGTGGTTGAGCGGATTCGATCAGCTGTTGGCTGCATTATTGATATCCAGATTGAAGAACTCAACCACTTTAGTTTGTTGTGGTTGAGGTGGAGGTTAGCTGAATTAGACACATTTCCCATTGCATATTTAGCATTTCAACTTCCTCCTTAAAACTTAGTACGCTATTAGAATAGCATTAGAAAACAATTTATGCAACTCATTTATCCATGTTTAAGAAATTAGCGACGAATCTGGCCGTTACCGATGATCTGATACTTGATCGTCGTCAACTGCTCCAGCCCCATTGGCCCTCTGGCATGCAGCTTTTGCGTGCTGATCCCAATCTCAGCCCCAAAGCCAAATTGACTGCCATCCGTAAACCGCGTTGAGGCATTGATGTAGACGCAGGCTGAATTGATTCGGTTCAAAAAGGCCTGTCCGCTTGCCAGATTATCGGTAATAATGGCTTCTGAATGGTGGGTACTGTGGGCATTGATGTGCTTGACGGCATCATCAAACGAGTCAACGACCTTCACCGCCATGATCAAGTCATTATATTCAGTATCCCAATCGGCTTCTGTGGCTGGCTGCATTTCAACGATGGCCCGTGCCCGCTCATCACCGCGCAGCTCGACACCATGAGCCTGCAGACTCTTGGCCAGAACCGGCAGATAGGCAGCGGCAACGTCTTTGTGAATCAACAGCTTTTCGGCCGCGTTGCAGACGGATGGCCGCTGCACCTTGGCATTGACCACGATTGCCTGCGCCATTTTCAGCTGTGCGTCCTTATCGACATAGATATGGCAGTTGCCAGCACCGGTTTCGATTACCGGAACCGTTGCCGTCTTAACCACGCGCTGAATCAAACCGCGGCCGCCCCGTGGAATCAAGACGTCCAGATAGTCGTTAAGATGCATCAAGTCGCCAGCCGTTTCATGACTGGTATCAGTTATCAGCTGTACGCTGTCTTTTGGCAGATCCTGGTCTGACAGCGATTGACGCAGGACATTAGCCAAAGCGGCATTGGTATGCAGTGCTTCCTTGCCACCCCGCAAAATTACGGCATTGCCGCTCTTAAACGTCAGAGCCGCGGCATCAACGGTAACGTTTGGCCGTGCTTCAAAAATGATCCCAATGACTCCCAATGGAACGCGTTTTTGTAGAATCTGCAGTCCATCAGCCGTATACCAGCCCTTGTCGATCTTGGCAACCGGATCAGGCAGCTGCGCGACGGTCCTTAAGCCGGCCGCCATGTCTTCAATGCGCTTTTCATTGATCAGCAGCCGATCGGTAAACTTCTTGGGCATATCAACCGCTTGCTCCATATCAAGCTGATTAGCCGTGATGATTGCTTCTTTAGCGGCTAACAGATCCTGGGCCATCTGCAAAAGCGCCTGGTTTTTGGCCGCCGTATCCAGCAGCATCAGTTCCTGTTCGGCCGCCTGAGCACGCTGGCCCATTTTAATCAATGTCTCGTTCATTTAAATTTCCTCCTTTTCAATTGTTAATGGCTTGATTGAATGACGGCCAAAATGAGTGCCAATTGGCTGACCATTGACTACTTTTAAGATTACCCGCGGATCCTGACCGTTGCACAGAACCATTTGCCGATCCGCGTTTAAAATCGTTTCAGCAGCTCTAAGCTTGGTGACCATTCCGCCTGTGCCAAAGCGCGTTGACGAACCGGTCGCGCTTAGTCTGATTGCCGGGGTCAGTTCCGTAACGTTTTCAATCAGCTGGGCATCGGTATTTTTATGTGGATCCTTGTCAAACAGACCGTCAATGTCCGACAAGACGATGAGCAGGTCCGCCCCAATTCGCGTGGCTACTAAAGCCGAAAGCTCATCATTGTCGCTGAAGGTCGTGTGATGATCCAGCTCATCAACGCTGACGGGGTCGTTTTCATTAATGATGGGAACGATCTTTTGCTGCAGCAAGGCCTCAATCGTGTTTAAGACGTTGGTGCGATTAAGCGGGTACTCCAGATTGTCGCGCGTCAACAAAAGCTGCGCGATTCGCGTCTGATAGTCCAAGAAACGCTGAGAATAGATGCGCATCAGCTCGACTTGTCCTAAAGATGCCAACGCCTGCTGCTCAGCAATGGCTGCCGGCCGCTGCGTTTTATTCAGGCTGGCCAGCCCTGCTCCCATAGCTCCAGAAGATACCAAGACGACCTGATAGCCGGCATTGTTCAGTGCAGACAGCGAATAGGCCAGGCGATCAATTGAAGGCAGATTGATCCGCCCATTTTTCATTACCAGACTGCTGGTCCCTACTTTGACGACCAAGCGTCGAATCATTTTTGCTCCCATATTTTCACCTCTTAATAAACAAAAAGCACGCCTTTAATCGAGACACCAGTGACGGCGGTACCATTCTCGTTTAAAGACGTGCTTTACTCTTTTAAAAAAATATTTTCAATGTAGCCAACTCGCGACAGGATTTCGGATACTTGACCGCCTTTGCAGCTACCGGCGATTCTCTGAACGATCCTTAATTGATTCGCGATGATATTATCTGAACTATAAAATGCTTTTTAACAATTGTCAAGCAAACGGCTTAGTAAATTGCTGAGTGGACAACGCGTTCAATATCGTCAACAATTTGTTCCGGCGTTAAGTGGTACCATTCGTAGAGCACTTCCAACGGCACATTATCGGCAAATTCACGCGGCGCGCCAAAGTTTAAGACTTTCATGTTGGTTGGCCCATAGTAGCGGTCGATCGTTTCGCCAAAGCCGCCGCTTAAATTACCGTCTTCAATCGTAACGACGATATCATGATCCTCTTGCAGATAGTGCAGGTCACGCTGGTCAATGCTGGTAACGGACTTAGGATTAATCAAAGTGGCATCGATATTGAGCTTTTCCTTCAGCTGACGACATACTTCTTCACCCAGCTGCCAGAAACCGCCCACGGCCATGATAGCAACCTCGCTGCCATGATGAGCGATATCGTAGTCGATGGAAGCATAGCTGTCTTGAGAAGGCGTGCCGTGCAGCAGTTCATGTTCTGGCTGCCGAATCACCACTGGCGTATCGTTTTGCTTTAAGGCCCAGCGCAGCATCGAAATCATTTCTTCCAGATTGGTTGGCGCCAGATACTCAATGTTTGGCAGACTGCTGATGTAGGAAATATCAAATGTGCCTTGATGAGTGGCCGATCCCGAAGAAATCGTGCCCCCACGAACGATCATGACAATTGGATATTCATTTAAGGCCACGTCATGCACCAATTGATCATAGGCCCGTTGCAGGAAGGTACTGCTCTCAAAAAGAACCGGCCGCGCGCCGCCAGCTGCCATCGCCACCGCTGTCGTTACCGAATCTTGTTCAGCAATGCCAACATCAAAATAACGATCAGCATGGGCGGCTTTAAAGCGTCCGAGATCAAACATCCCAGGAATCGCGGCATTAATGGCAACAACAGGCTTACCAGCTTCAACCTGGGCGTTAAGCTCATCAATCACGGCCGCGCTGTAGCTTTCTTTTGGCGCCGTCTGCTTGCTTTCGCCAGTCTGCAGATCAAACGGTGCCCGCCAATGGTATTCTCTTTGATTGTCGATAGCTGGCTGATAGCCCTTGCCCTTTTGCGTATTAACGTGCAAAACGATTGGATGGTCGATGTTTTTAATATCTTTAAAGACATCAATCATCGTCTTTAGATCGTTGCCGTCTGCCACATAGCGATAATCCAGCCCCATGAACTTAAAGATGTTGTTGGCCGATTGTCCCTGCGTGTCGCGTAATTCCTTTAAGCCGCGGTACAAGCCGCCTTGATCCTCATCAATCGACATCTGATTGTCATTGACCAAAATGATCAAATTGCTCTTGAGCTTGGCCGCGTTGTTCAAGCCTTCAAATGCCAAGCCACCGGAAAGCGAGCCATCACCAATAACGGCCATCACGTTTTCATGACTGTCAGGATTTACCAGGTCTCGAGCCTGCGCCATGCCAACTGCCAAGGCGATTGACGTGGAAGTATGCCCCACCTTAAAGAAATCATGAGGACTCTCACTTGGATCAGTGTAGCCGCTGACATCTTCATAATGATCAGGATCCAAAAATCCCAGTTTGCGACCCGTCAGCATTTTATGTGCATAGCTTTGATGTGAGACATCCCAGATCACTTTATCGTGCGGTGAGTCAAACACATAATGAAACGCAATCGTCAGCTCCATCACGCCCAGGTTGGGACCGACATGCCCGCCGACTGCACTGTCACGTTCAAGCACCAGCTGCCGCATTTCTTGAGCCAATTCCTTGAGCTGATCCAGGTTCATCGATTTGATGTCTTGGGGCTCGTTGACTTCGTTTATCAGGAAATCCGGATGTTGATTCATTTCTTCCACCTCTCAAATTTACAAACGATCTTCTCAGTTATCTATTTTACAACACTTCATGAAATAAAGAAAACGGTTGATAATACTGAAGTTTAGATCGAAAATCAGGTAAAAATCGTATTGATTGAATACTAATCGCAAATCTGGAATTTTTATCTAGTTTTGAAATAAAATATCCCCGATCTTAATACGATTTGATAATATTTATCGATCGATTCTGAATAATAAGCAGAATTTTCTTTACTATCTGCTTTAATACTAGTTAAAGTTGGCTCCACTAAGTAGATCTGATTCTGCTCGTTTTTCTTTCGAGTATACTTTTATGCTTTTCTAATTGCATCATAAATCCTTTAATTTGACGGCTGCCAAAAAGATTCGTAACATTAAGTAAGCCATTATTTTAGAAAGGAGAAGCAGGATTGTCAAACCAAGCCATCGAAAAGCTGTCACCATTTAAAGCCCTGACCAATGAACAGGCTCAGCTGGTCGATGAGGTGATTTTGTTTGCCAAGCAGCACTTAACGCAGAACTTTCCCGCGGTCTACACGATCCTGGGTGATGCCGGCACCGGTAAGAGCGTTGTCTTGTCGCACCTGTTTGCTCGTCTGCAGCAGGCGGCCCGGGTTCAGTCAAACAGTCCTTTTTACGGTACGCACAACTATTTTTTGGTCAACCACCCAGAAGTTCTCAAAGTCTACAAGCAGATTGCCGGACCGATCAAAACCTTGTTAAAAAAAGACTATCAGCGGCCAACCTCGTTTATCAATCAGCTGGACAAAAACAACGCCAATGCCGATATCGTAGTCATTGACGAGGCGCATCTATTGTTAAGCAAACCTGATCACTATAATAATTTCTACCACGAAAATCAGCTGCTTGAGATTATCAAGCGCGCCAAGGTCGTTATTTTGGTATTTGATCAGTATCAGGTTCTGCGTATGAAGAGCTTTTGGACTTTAGACCGCTTAAACGATCTGATCGCGCCTTATCCACACCAAAGCTATCAGCTCAGGCACCAGTTTCGCATGACGGCTTCTGATGATCTGATTGATTGGTTCAACCAGCTGACCAACGGCTTGATTGAGCCCCTGCCTAAAAATGCTTGCGATCACTATGATTTTCGTATTTTTAAAGATGCAGAAAAGATGCGGCAGCTGATCGTCAAGCGCAACCAGGAAGTCGGTCTGTCCCGAATTCTTTCGACGTCTGGCTATCCCTCAACTTTGGATGGCGGTAAGCATTATATCCGTGAAGGCAGCTTTAAAATGCCCTGGGACCAGTACAACTTTACCGCCACGCCCTGGGCTGAGCTGCCGCAAACCATTGACGAGGTCGGTTCAATCTATACCTGCCAAGGCTTTGATCTTAATTATGCCGGCATCATCATTGGGCCAGTAATCAGCCAAAAGCCTGGTACCAATCAGCTGCAGGTCAATCTGGATCGCTTTACCGATACCGAAGCCTTTAAAAAGCGTGCCGACTTGACTGATCCCGACCAGATCATTCATTATGAGAAACGAATGATCCTAAATGCTTTAAACGTAATCTTAAAGCGCGGCGTTAAAGGTACCTATCTGTATGCCCATGATCCGCTGCTGCGCCAAACGCTTTTTGAGCTGGGTCAAGTACTGAACGCCTAACCTATAGAAAGAAGATGCCCCGATGCCGCAAAAACTACATCTTAACAGTCGCTGGCTGACGATTCTGGCCGGAATCTTTGCCATAATCGTCTTGCTCAAGGTTGGGTTTGACTACTGGCCAGAAATCAAGCTGCTGATGCATCCGACCCACGAACACCGCGTCATGCTTACTGAGATGATTCGTGATCACGGGGCCAAGGACTTTCTACTTTTAATGATGGTAATCGCGCTGTTCAACGCGATCCCAGGCATGTCGATTGCCGCGGTCTGCATACTGGCCGGCGTCTGCTATGGACCATGGATCGGCCTTTTGATCAGCTGGAGCGGCAACATTCTGGGGAATCTGGCAGTTGTCTTGCTGTTTAGCCGCGTGAACCTGTCACAAATCAAGAAGCATCAGCTGCTGCAAAAACTGCTTGATCAGCCTCATCCCCGCCTTGGCTTGATTATTGGCTACATGATTCCAGCTATTCCCAATGCACTAGTCAACTACTCAGGGATTCGGCTCAATGTCTCACTGACGCAGATGCTGCCCTTGATCGCCCTGGGAATGCTGCCGTGCTCATTTATCTACGCGTTTGGCGGCAACGCGATCTTTAGCGAAAACCTTGCTCAGCTGGTGATTTTCGCTGTCTTGGTTATTATTTTGGCGCTTGTTTCAATCATTGCCCATCAGCATCATAAACACGCCAACCGCCGAATTAAAGAAAAACAGCTGAGCGAATAAAACGGAAATGCGACCCAGCGTCCATTCCCGCTTTATTTTTGCCAAATTATCTTGAATTAAGGAGTTTTTTATGAGTTCGCAATCAAAACGGACCATCTGGATTTTGTTGGTCTGTCAGTTTCTAATCTGTCTTGGCATGAGTCTGATCTTCCCCGTCATGCCATTTATCAAAAAAGAGTATAACTTTTCGGCCTTTGAAATGGGATTGATGTCTTCGTTATTTGCCTTGGTCCAATTCATCGGCTCCCCCATCGTCGGGCGCATCTCTGATAAAATCGGTCGTAAGCCGCTGATTGTCTGGGGACTATTGATTTTCGGCCTGGCCGAGTTTGTTTTTGCCATGGCTGGTCACCTTTTCTGGTTCAATCTTTCACGGGCCTTTGACGGACTGTCGGCAGCCATGGTCGTGCCGACTTCAATGGCGCTGGCTGCCGATCTGACCTCACTGAAAGATCGGGCTAAGGTAATCGGCTGGCTGTCGGCTTCTTTTAGCGGCGGACTGATTCTTGGGCCCGGCCTTGGCGGTATCTTAGCCAACTTTGGCTATAAGGTGCCATTTTGGATTGCCGGTATCCTCGGACTGATCAGTACTCTGGTGGCCTGGCTTTTGCTGCCAAGCGATCAAAATGAAGAATTCAAGTCCCATACCGAAGACGTTCAAAAAGAGCTGCAGGACAGCACTTGGACACAGGTTAAGTCACTGCTCAGTCCGGCAATGACGACCGCGTTTCTGATGATTTTTGTCGCGGCGTTTGGGTTGGCCGGTTTTGAAAGCATCTACAGCCTTTACGTCAATGAGGTTCACCAATTCGGTTTGGGCGCGATTGCCACCGTTCTCACGCTAAACGGGATCATCTCTTTGATTCTGCAAGTCTTTTTCTTTGAACGCATGGTAGTTTGGCTAGGCGAGGTCAAGCTGGTCCGCTGGGCATTTTTGCTCAGCGCTATCGGAACGGTCGTCGTCATTTACGATCACTCCCATTGGCAGATCATCGTCGCCACCCTGGTCGTCTTTGAGGCGTTCGACTTACTGCGACCGGCAATCACCACGCTTTTAACCAAGATGAGCCAGCAGAATCAAGGTCTTTTAAACGGCATCAACATGTCGCTGACCAGCGTCGGCAACATCATCGGCCCTTTGATCTCCGGTGCGTTACTGGATATTAACTACCAATACCCTTATCTGGTCGTGGTAATGTTTTTGGCGGTTGCCTTTCTGATCAGTTTTGCTTTAAGCAGAATGATTGCTCGCCATCAGTTTGGCTAAAACAACATCAAAAAATGGTCCTGGCAGTAAAACCAAGGCCATTTTTTTTACTTTAAAAATCCCAATCGGCAACTTTTCTAGCGACGACCATCGATCAGGTCATGCCAGTTATACGCAATATTAAGCTGAGCTGCCAGCCGTGTCGCGTAGTCGTGATGGTGCTCAGTATCTTTTAGCGCTATGTCCAGAGCCTTCAGATTATCCGTAACGATGCCATTGACTCCCATTAAGGCCGCCTGACGCATGGTATCAGGATCATCAACCGTCCAGACGCAGATTGGCTGATGATTGAAATGCAGCTGGGCAATCAACAATGGATTAAGCATCGAATACTCAACATTCCAGCCGGCATTCCGTGATGGCCACCCTAATACGTAGGGCTGAATCGCCATGACTTCAAGCTTAGGATTCAATCGATGCAGCTCTTGGACCGCGCGTAGATCCATTGAGTGCAGCCAGGCATGGTTCTGCTGCAGCCGCTTGCCATATCGCTGATTGAAATGCTGCAGCATCCGTGGCGAATCAGCGGGGGTCGTTTTGATCTCAACCAAAAGCTTTTGCCGATGTTTTTGGGCAAACCGCAAGTACTGATCAAAACTGACCAGATGCGCGCGGTGCCCGTTTTCATCAGCTATCAGTCTTTGCAGCTGCCTAAGGGTTAATTGACGCGGCTCGCGGTTGACACCGGTTAGCTGACGCAGGTTTTCATCATGCATTACGACGAATTTTTGATCGGCCGTTTCATGGACGTCAATCTCGATATAATTAGGATGCAGCCGCCGCGTTTTTTCCGCAGCCGGCAACGTATTCTGCACGCCATCGTTTTGCGTAACGCCTCGATGCGAAATGGCTAAGGGCTGATGCCAAACAGCCGGCAGACTGATGACACTGGTCGCTACGATCATCGTCGCAGTCGTCAGCCAGATCCCCTTGCCCAACCAGATGGGAAAGTACTTAGCTGCCCGGTTTTTAACCCGTTTATTTGACGATTGCTGGCCAAGCACCATAACCACCAGCGCGCCAGCCAACAGCCAAAAACTGCCGCCAAGCATCAGCGAGCGAAAAACAATCGCGATTTGCCATACCCATTTCCCGGGAAATTTTTCCAGTCCGCGTAAGCTCAGCAGTAAAAAATGATTAAGTCCCCAGCCAAACAGGCTTAAAATCAGAACCCCGCCCAATGCGCTCAGTGAATTCTCTAACGCTTGCCAACCGGCGTTCAGTTTTTCCCGCGCCTGTTTAAGCGTGATCTGGTCAGCCGCCATTTCAACCAAGTCAGGTAAGGTTAAAAAGCCAATCGTCAGCACTGCCAGATAAAACAGTACCGCTATGATCAGCAGCCATGTTTTGCGCGTCAAAAAATCAAGCATCAAGGCTGGATAATTCAAGTGTCCCCAGCGCAAAGCACAGAATAATCCCTGTCCCAGCGGCATCAGCCATAAAAAATCGATCAGAACCAAGATTATCCAGTCTGGACGCAGCCAAAAGGACATGTTTCTCAACAGTGCTGGCCAGGAAAAGCGATATTGGCTAAGCAGTACAATTCCGCGAATAGCAAGCCCCCAAACGATGCCTAGCCAGATCAGCCATAGACCCAGACAGCCGAGACTACCCAGCAGGACCAGAGGATGCACCGTTAAAAGCTCCATGGCGGTCAGCTTGGAGACAACCGGTACCTGCCCCTGTTGCAGCAGTTTAGTCATGATCAGTTTAAAAAACGGCCCCGTGATTGCCAGATCAATCAGTACGAGCATGAGTAAAAAGCCGCCATAGCTCAGCCAGTGACGAGTATATTCAATCAGGTTGGCTTTGATTTTGTCCATCAACAAATTTATCCTCTCAATTATGCTTCCTTACCATCTTAACTCAGGCCCCCGCAAAGTAAAAGGACCCGCTCGTCTGATGCGAGGAGTCCTTTTAATCTGCTTACTTTTGTTGCTTTTCTGCTTTAAAACCATGTCTTTGCGCATTTGCATAAAAGGCCCAGGCAACCATTCCAAAGAAGATCGGTCCAAATACCGTCCAAAATGCCGTCTGATAGTCATGATCCAAGATTGGCTGCAGACAGGTAAAGATAATGCCGATCGCTACGACCAGCCAGACGATTGCTGAGACCCAGTTGGCCGCCCGCTGCGTCTTAAAGAATACGAATGGCCGATCCAAGTCCTTGATCTTCTTGAAGAATGGGAAGGCCCCGACTAAGAACAGGTATGGTGCCGAGGTTGCGACGTTGGACATATCGGTCAGAATCAGATAGAACTGTTGTGCGGCTGAACCACCAAAGCTGACGGCAAAGATGATCACACAGATGACGATTGCCTGCATCCACATGGCAAAAGCCGGCATATCATGCTTGTTGAGCTTAGTCATCTTAGCTGGCCAAAGTCTTGGATCAGAGCCCATGATAAAGGACTTGATCGGTGAATAGACCATCACGAAGAATGAGCCAATGTAAGCCAGCCACATTGCCAGACCGGTAAACCGCGTCAGGATATTGCCGAGCAGCACCGCCGTGGCATGCGACAGTCCCAAAGAACTGCCCAAGACCAGTCCGACGTTGTTCATCAAGGCATAAGAGATGTTGCCAAGGTTGACGTTTTCTTTGCCTAAAACGCGCTCCCAGTTGGTTGACATCCCCCACATAAAGATCATTAAAGCATACAGAACCGTAATTACGATCATGCCGATCATCAAAGCTCTCGGGAACGTTTTTTCTGGTTTTTCAACCGAATCCATCACGCCCCCCATTGACTCCATCCCGCCATAGGCAAAGACGGCATAGACCATGAATGAAACGACCGCGACCCCAGATTGGAACTGCGGATTAGGCGAAGCGACAAATGAGTGCAGGCCATGAATCGGCTGCATCATCGCGCCGTGATTGCAGATCCAGATAATTAGACTGGCAACGATAAATACACCGCTTAAGATCATGACGAACGTTCCGCCCACGGCCCCAACCTTGGCAATCTTGTCGACCCCGCGGCTGCCCATGTAGGTAACGAAAATCATCCACAAAATAGCCAAAATACCGACAAACTGCGTGGAGGTCAAGCCAAAGAAATTCCAGCTCTGCGTTTTGTCTGAACCAAAGAAAAAGGCCGACATTGGAATCCAAACCTTGGCAGCCGTTGAGACCATCCAGACAACCCATGAACACAGCCAGATAAAGGTTCCGATAAAAGCCAGCTTTTCGCCAATTGAAACCTTCAGCCATGAATAGATGCCCCCTTTGGCACTCTTCAAAGCCGAGCCATATTCAGCAAACATTAAAGACGACGGCAGGAAAAAGAACAAAGCTGCCAGAATATACCAAATAATCGAGGCATAGCCCATTTGATCATAAGCAACGGTCGTATTGGCGAAACCAAATACGCACGTGAAAATCATCATGGTCAGATTAGCCAGCCCGATTTTCTTTTTATCTTGCTCCATTGCAAAATAACCCCTAACTTAATGAATAATTGCTGCCTAAACCAGTTAAGCTTATATGCATAATTATACTACTTTTATTTGGATTTAGGGGTAAAAGAATAAAATCGATCCCAGTTTTTGTTCAAATTAACAAATCACTCTTAAATAAAACGAATATAAAATGTATTTTATACGTGTATTCCCAACCAGGCTGCCCCCAGCCCGCCGAGCACGCTGGTCAGCATATACCCCCAACAGCGCGCGGCTTTACCTTCATCAAGCATCGCCAGCAGCTCCGTACTAAAAGTTGAAAAAGTCGTATAGCCACCCAAGAGCCCCGTCGTCAAAAAAAGGCGCAAACTGCCAGTCATTGTAAGGTTTGCCAGCCAACCCATCAAAAAAGAGCCGGTCAGATTAATGAATAAAGTTGCGACTGGCCAGCCAGATCGGCCCCATTTTTGCCAAGTCAGCGTTAAAAGCCAGCGCAAGGCTGCTCCCAAGCTGGCTCCCCAACCAATCAAGAGTATTTCAGTCATTATTTCGCTCCCGTTTTAATCTTAGTGCCAGTTTAAAGCCGCCAGCAGCCATAAAAACGCCGCCCAGCAGATTGATCGCCAAAAAACCGGCCCCAGCCAAAAAAGAATATTGCAGCAGCTGAACGGACTGCAGCGAAAACGTGCCAAACGTCGTAAACGAACCGACTAAGCCGGTACAGATTCCCAGATTCAGCCAACCACGCAGCTGCTCTTGCAAGACGGCATGGTAGGTTAGAAATGCCAATAGGAAACTGCCGATCAGATTCACCATGATCGTGCCCCAAAAGCCGCCCCAGAGCTGACCGCAAAACGCGCGCAGACAGCCGCCAACAAAGGCAAACAGCATCACGCTGAGCAGATTTTTAGTCAAGATTTATCACTTCCTTTTGAATTTGAACAGTCTTTTTAAGGTTACCATAGACTGTTCAAGCCCGATCATGAGTTCTATAATTAATACGATCAATAAATTGAAATGAGGTCTTAACTTATGAAAATGCGCCGTATCGATCACGTTGTCATTACCGTCAGCGATCTTGAACAGGCTCGCCGCTTCTATCATGAAGTCTTTGACATGCCGGTAATCGATCAGCAGACCAAGCCCGGCGTCGTCACTCTGCGCTGTGGGCATCAGCTGATTCGCCTGCAGAAAGCCGATCGCGATGCTCTGGTAGCTCACAAGCCAACCGTTGGCAGCGCGGATCTCTGCTTGGTTGCCAACGACCCGATTGATGCCATTTTGCACCACTTAAAAAGCTATTATGTCGATGTCGTTGCCGGACCGGTTGATCGGCTTGGCGCAGAAGGTCTCATGCAGTCGATCTACCTGCACGATCCTGATCAGAACCTGATTGAGATCGCGGTTTACGAAAATAAATAATTTCTACTTGGCAAATTTCTAAAATAGGCTTAAACTTTTAAAGCTTATCTTAAATTTCAAGAGGTGAAAAAAGTGAGTGAAGCTATTTACATGCGCAAGGCAACTTTAAACGATCTGGATACGGTAATGGAAATCGTTGAAAATGCCCGTGCGCTTTTGAAGGCTGATGGGAGCGAACAATGGCAGGGAGAAGACGGCTACCCGACACGCCTGACCTTTCAAATGGATATTGAAGGCGGCTACTGCTGGCTTTTAATGTATGGTAACGAAATCGTTGGAACGGCAACCTTGATGACGCAAGGAGATGCTCATTACATGCATATCGTCAATGGCAAATGGAATCGTCCTGGTCATCCGTTTGCCACGATTCACCGCGTTGCAATCTCTGGCAAATACCGCGGCAAGCATTTTGCCAACTACATTATGAGCCATATGATCACGCTGGCTTATGACGCTGGGGTCCGCAACTTCCGCATTGCTACTCACGATAAAAATGACCGCGTTCACAACCTGGTGCAAAACTTCGGCTTCGTCAAGCGGGGACAAGTCTACACCGGTCCAACTGATCGCGATCTGCGCAACGTCTATGAACTGAATCTCGACTAAAAACAAGTACTCTTCGCCAACGCGGGGAGTACTTGTTTTGTTATAATGAAGCTAATGATTTATCAAATAAGGACGTGATTTTTCTGAATGAAGAAAATACAACGATCAGCCAAAAGACTCGTCTCAAGCAGATCATTAAAGTCTTAAATCAGCATTCGTTTCTAACCAACTTTTATCGGCAAAAACACCCAGAAGAGATCCGGCAGGCTTTAGAGGAGCTGGGGCCAACCTTCATTAAGATCGGTCAGCTGCTGTCTACTCGCCCCGATCTGGTCTCACCAGACTACATCAAGGAACTGCGTCAGCTGCAGGATCAGGTCGACGTTGACTCATATGCGACCGTTGAACAAACTTTTGAAGAACAGACCGGCAAGCGGATTGAAGATGTTTTTCAGACATTCGATCAGACGCCTTTTGCCTCAGCTTCAATTGGACAAACACATCATGCCACACTTTTTGATGGTACGAAAGTCGTCGTCAAGGTCCAGCACCCTGCCGTTACTCAATTAGTGCAGACCGATCTGGCATTGTTCAAACGTGCGTTAGGCATGGTCGAGCACGTTCCAATTGATTTTTCGGTAATTGATCCTAAACGAGTTTTAGACGAGCTGAGTACGTCTTTGCTTCACGAGATCGATACGACGACTGAGGTTCAAAACGGTCAGGAATTCTATCGGCTCAACAATCATTTTGACATTATCGAAGTCCCTAAAGTCTATCCCAAATACTGTACGCAAAAGATTCTGGTCAATGAAGCCATGCCAGGCAAAAGCATCAAGCATTTGATGAACGAAAAAATGCCGCTTGATGAAACCAGCACGGCCAGGCTTAAAGAACGCAATCATTATCTGGCGCATGTTCTGGTCGAAAATTTTATCAAGCAGGTTTTCGAGGATCATTTTTTTCATGCCGATCCGCACCCAGGCAACATCCTGTTTTATAATCTCCCTAAAAATGATCCCAAGCGCAATGCAATGGCAAAGGATCTCAATTACCAAAAACAGCTGGGCAGTCACGAAATCGAAATTCAAAAGGATCATCCCTTGCCGCCCTATCGCTTGGTCTACCTTGATTTTGGCATGATGGGGCGCCTTTCGCCTAGTTTAACGGACGGCATTGCTCAGGTTGTAATCGCCCTTAACACCAAAAGCGCCCGCCAGGTTGGTCAGGCAATTCTCGGCATCTGTAATCGGACTGGCGAGGTTGATGAGCAGGAATTCTATAGTCAGCTGACCGGTTTTTTGGCACCTTATCTCAATACGGGCTTAGGCGGTATCGATCTGCCTGCGATGCTGTTTCAGATCATCTCGCTGTGCCGACAGAACAATCTGCAGGTCAAGCCTGAAGTCACGCTTTTGATCAAGGCATTCAGCTCAATTGAAGGCATCGTAGCCGCGCTGGATCCTGAAATGTCATTGATGGAGGTTGCCAAGCCATTTGCCAAAAAATATCTGCTCAAGCACTTCAACTGGAAGGACTCACTAGAAAGCAGCATTTGGCAGGCCCGGCAAACCGCCCTCGATTCGATAGCTATTCCTTCGCGCATCAATGATCTGTTGGAAGTTTTAAGTACTGGTCAGGCTAAGATCAACTTCCAGTACAAAGATCAGGCTCGTGTCTTACGCAATCTGGAGCGCATGCTGAATCGGCTTTTGATTGTGATCGTCTTAGCGGCAATCATCTTGGGCTCTTCAATTCTGGTTGAAGGCAGCGCTGGTCATCCCGCCATCTTCAAGCTGGGGACGGCCGGCTACACGATTGCCATCATTATCATCATTGGCCTTTTTTTAGGCGAGCTGTACCGCTATCTTAAGAAACATCATAAAAAACGCTTCTAACGAAAAATTCCCGCTCAAATCGAACGGGAATTTTTTAATGTAGCATTTTATTTAAATCCAGCGCATAAAACTGGAGAATCTTATCAATCATCAAGACGTCATGATCGGCTAAATGGGGTTTAGGATGCTGCAGCTGCAAGAGATCGCACATTCTGGCCAGACTGATTCCCGAGCTTTTCTCAAACACGTCGCTGCTGATGATCTTCTCTAGATCCAGCGGCTGAATTCTGGTCCAAGAACGACTGGTTTCTGCCAGCTGCAGACGATTGGCCTCTTGATTGAGCACGCTAAGATCCAAGCGATTGTCCCAGCTGACCAGGTAGTCGGGCTGCACACGATCGATAAACTTTAACACTTTTTTCAAAACGCTGGCTACCGTAAGCCGTTCTGCTTCTGAATAGCGCAGATCAAGCCGTCTCAACAGACTCAGCTGATCTTTGGGCGTCATTTTGCTGCTGAACACGTAATAATTGAATGCATCATTCTGACCATAGACACGGCCGGCAATCTGGCCCAGCCGCGTGGTTCCCGGCATCTGAGGCTGGCCATCGCAATAAAACTCCAGATCCAGACTGAGCAGCCTGGCTGGACCATTAACGATTTCGTGAACCTGTTTGAGCGTCGTGACCGCATTGGCAGCTGATGAAGCACTTTTAGGCTGGTGTTGCCAATTGGGCCGTTCCAGGCGAATCAGTTCGCTTAGGCTGGTTTTGCTGTTTTCCACGCTGTTTCCTCCAGTCGTTTTATTGCCGATGCTTGGACAGACCTTTCTTAAACGCCTTGATCAAGAGTCCGATTCCTGCAAATGCATCGCCCATCGTGCCACGCTGATTGCCTGACAGAATGGTTCCCGGCGTGCGCTTGTTTTGATGATCAAATTGAATCGATACGTTTTGACTGGATCCTTTTTTCTTTACCGGTCGCGGCAGCACCTCGATCGGCACTTTGACAGCAGCCTGTGAGGCATCTGGATATTCAATCATAATCGTCACCTGCGTCAGTCCTGGTGTTTCTAGAACCGGCTCTTTTTGCCAGCTAAATCTAGTTTCTGCTGGCAGCTCGCTTAAATTGGCGATTCCTTCTCTGGGAGCCAGCGAATCTCCTGGCATATACACGATCTTGCGCGTTTCGACCGCATATTGGCCAGCCATCGCAATTTTGGTCATAAAAATTCCCCTTTTCAGTATTCAACCGTTAAAATCTTTACTCGACTGCCTTCACCTAAAAGCCAGGTCAGCATTCGCTTCTGCATGGCCAGTTCTTCGGGCGGCTCGCCTTGAAAGACGAACAGAATTACCTTTTTGAGCTGACGAGCCGTCTTGAACAAATCGCTTAAGATTCCATGATCAGCCCGCAAAGAATGCCCCATAATGGCAATCGTGGCAATGTCTTCTGGATAGACGTCATTTGGCAGTTTAATCTTAAACGGTCGAAATGCATTTGCCGCGGTATAGGCCAGCACCTGAGGATCAATGCGTTTTTTAGCACAACGGCTGGCAATCGCATCAATCAGCCACTGGCGCCGCGTCTGCCACTGCTCAAAAAAACGGGTTGCAAAATAGCGGCTGGTAACGGGCATGTCGCTGTCAAGCGTATAAAGTAGCGAGATAATCTCTTGATCGCCAAAGACCGGATACAAGCGCCGCCAGCCATAATAATAGGCATCATAGTTTCTAAAGGCAGCCAGTGTTTTTTCAGCAAGCGGCTGCCAACCATTTCGCTGCCAGGACCAGCGCTTAAAATCAAGAATGTCGCGCCGATATCCCTTGGTTGTACTGGCATATTCATAAGGTTCGCGTGCTAATACGTCATCATTGTCAACCCCAAGAATGGTCTGACCTTCCAAAAGCGACCCATGCAGATAGTAGATATTCTCTGGCCAGACGTCATACAGCTGCTGTGCCGTATCGGTATAGTTAAAGTTTAAAACCGCGCCAGCCTGGCTTAAAAATTCCCGCGCCGTTTGTGAACGCGTGGGATCACTGACTAAGACGCGTTCCCGCTCTGTCCGCAGATAACGGGAAAATTCATGCTCAAAGCGCCGAATCGCCCGTGTGCTGCGCTGCTGAACCATCACGCCTGCACCAGGCATCTTGCGCGTGGCACTTAGCTGATAGGCATTTTCAGCCGCCACGCGAATCTGGGCCTCGACATCTGACCAGCGGACCTGCTGGCTGCGGGCGCGGCGATTAAAATGAACGATCTCATCCAACGGCGTCGTTCCCGCGTGCTGCCAAAAATCCTGATACCGGCTCTTAAAACCATGAAAAAGATCAAAGCCATTGCCAAGAACTACCAGCAGCTGGTCTTGATCATGATGTTGGTCAACGAGCAATGAATGATCCAGTTCTGGTGGCACGATCACCAGCGACACTTCCTTTCAACGTGTCTTATCTGCAGAATGCTGTTTTAGCAAGATCTGGCATCAGTTCATATCATCACAGCGCATTCCCGGAACACAATCACAGGGAACCTCAGCCGGTGCCGTCGCCGCTTTTTTAATCAGCAGTTTCTGCAGTTGCTTGACGTCTGCTTGACTGAGCGTGGCTCTTTCAATCACGTGTGCCAGCGTCCTGCCAACGTGCATATCGCAAAGACTGTCAAACAGTTCATCGGCAGCTTCGTTCATCGTTGGCTGTTCTTCAACGCATGGCTCATAGACAAACGCTCGTCCAACCCGCGTCGTTTTTAAGGCGCCTTTTTGAACCAGCCGCCGCAGCAGCGTTTTGACCGTGGCCGGTTTCCAAGCTACCTTGCCTTGCAGAATCTCGATCATCTGCGTACTCGTAACGTGCTTAAGCGTCCAAGCAACCCGCATTACCTGCCATTCTGCCGGCGTAATCGAATTTTCCAAAAAGATCTTCCTTTCTCTACTTTGAATTGCGTTTAAAGCCCAGCATGCTGCTCAGCGCTGCGGTAGCCGGCTTATCTTTTTTGGATGCACTCGGTTTGGTTAATTTTGCCTTCTGGACCACTCCTGATTTGCCTTGAGTATGCAACGCATCATCATAACTGTTTTGAGCTGTCTTAGTTTTAATATCGGTACCATTTTGATTATTATCATTTTGCGGCAGCACGGCATTGCCATCACCTGATCCAGCTGCGATTGACGAAGCGGCTGAGGGATCAGCTACCGCAACGAACGACTCGACGTCTTCGCCATTTAACGTTTCATAAGTCACATCAAGCTGACTGACTAAACGATCAGCCAGCATCTGCGTCGTCTGTGGATCAGACAAGGCAGTCTGGGCCTCCTTAAATGCCAGATCAAACGCGGTCTGTCTGGAGTCGTAGGCCGCTTGATAGCGTTTGGTCTGATCAACGCCAGTCATTTGGGCGACTGCTTTTTTCAGCTGCGTTAAATCACTGTTCTTGCCATTAAGAGCCTTCCGCGCTTTTATCAGCTCGCTGGTCGTCAAGTCAATCGTTTCTTGAGCTGGCGACTGAAAGTCAGGCGCAAGCTTCGACAGATCGGCAACCGTGGCGTTCAGCTCCTGGTTGGCCGCGGCTTGACTCAACAACTGCTTAGCCTGATCAAAACTGGCTTTAAAGGCCTGCCGGTGTTTGGCATCTGCATTCAGATAACGCAGCGTGGTCAGATCGGACTGTGCACTCTTAAAGACCAGTGCCAATTGGCTGAAGTCGTTCTCCATACCGCTTAATGCGCCACCAGCCTGTTGCAGCTTTTCAACGGTTTGATCCACTTGCGACTGCAGCACGAATTCATCAGTCTGAATGATTTTTCGCGCTGCCGCCAACGCTTCGTTCAGCTCTTCTTTTGCCAACGGACTGGCATTGACATAGCGGGCTGTCTCCATCAACAGCTCAGCGTCACTGATTGCCTGACGCAAAACAAAAGTCGTCGTCTCCTGACCATCGAGCTTCGTAACGGCATGTGCCAGGCTTTCTTGTACTTTTAAAAACTGCTTGAGCGTCACGTCGCGATTCTGCTCCAGGTTCTGCAGCTGTGCATAGGCGGCATCGAATGGCGCTTTTTGGCTGGCATTTTGATAGCGCGCGCTTTGCTTCAGCAGACGCGCTGCCGTGACCAAGATCTGCCAGTGCGCATCATCAATCAATCTAGCCGTCATTTTTTCACCATCTTCCTTTTGAATGAATGCTTTTATTCTATTATGGACCATTTCTTGCATAACAAAAAGCGATTTTGCTGAATGCTGACCTTTTTATTTGCTATAATGATGGCAAAGCTAATTTTGAAAGGAAAATTGCAAAATATGGAAGTTAGTACCAGTCCCATAACACTTTTTACAATTATATTCATTCTGCTTTTAGCAGCTCTGTTTACCCTGTTGGAGTATTCTTTGATCAAGGTTCGTCCAACCGAGTTAAAGGAGCTTAAACAGACATCCAGCGTCCGGCGGGCCGAAAATATGATCGAACATTTGACGGAGTATCTGTCTACGGCTCAGGTCGGGGTTACGATGACGTCTTTGATTTTAGGTTGGATTGGTGAAGCCTACATCACTGAACTGCTTGAAAAGGCCAACATCTTTCCCAAAGCCGTAGCCAACGATTTCAGCTCGATCATTGGGATTTTGCTGTTTACATTCCTGCACGCGGTCTTTACCGACTTGGTTCCTAAAAACATGGCCATCGATCAGCCAGTTAAAATACTGTTGGCGATTGCCCACCCAATGACGTTTTTCCACGTAATTTTCTACCCGCTGATCTGGCTGTTCGACTGGACGGCTAAACTGATTACCAAGCTGCTTGGCTTCTCAGTTAATCCAGACGAAGACATCTACACGCAAAACGAAATCGTCACCTTATCACAGGAATCCGAGCGGGCCGGTGAGATGGATAAAGAGGACGTCGTGTTTATGGAACGCGCCTTTCGCATGAACGATAAAGTTGCTGATGACGTCATGGTCGACCGCACACAGTTGAGTGTAATCGACATTACTGCTACGGTCGCGGACGCCGCCCAACTTTACTTTCAAAAGAAGTACACGCGTTTCCCAGTCGTTGCCAATAACGATAAGGATCATATCTTAGGCTATATCTTCAGCTACGATATTATGCGGCAGAACCAAATCAACCCTAAGCAGGCCATTCGCTCAATCATGCGTAAGATTCCAATCGTCTACCAAAGCGAAGAACTAACGGATGTCTTACAGATCATGATGAAAAAGCAAGTACCGATCGTTGTCGTACAAGACGAATATGGTGGTACGGCCGGAATCATTACCGACAAGGATATTTATGAGGAATTGTTCGGTACGGTTGGCGAAGAAATCGATCACGTTTCTTCTGACATGATCGAAAAGAAAGAACCGGATTCCAAGGGTAATTCAACCTACTTAGTATCCGGTAAGATGCCGCTTGACGACTTTGAACGCTACTTCAACGTTCGCATTCCCCAGTTTGACCAAACCGACGTATCAACTTTGACTGGCTTTTTCTTGGAACGTCAATACGACTTGAAGGTGGGACAACCCGTTAGAGTCGAAGATTTCAGCTTCACGCCACTGGATCTGAAGAATGCTTACGTCAGTCAGTTCAAGGTCGTTCACATTAAGCCAAAGAAAAAACCTGTCGTTGATAGTGACAGCGACTCAGATCATAAATACCGTTCAAAGCGCGATCGTAAGGATGATCACGATGATGGTGCGCAAGACTAATCCAAATAATCCAGCTGTCTGAAATTTACAAAGACTTTACCTGTGAAAGCGGGTCAAAGTCTTTTTTTAATGCTAAAATTAGGATGCTCCAATGATTTTGTCAGATTATAAGTTCACTCATAATCGCTTCCCCGTTCTAGGGGGTCATTTTATGTACGATCGAATTCTAATACCTATTACCGCTCGTTCTTTTAGCCGTGAAATCGATCCATCATTTATCAATCGGCTCAAACACCTGATCCAGGCTCATCCGAATACCAGCTTTATGCTTTTGTATATTTTTGAGCCGCGCGACTGCCGCTGGCTGGCCGCTGGGTTGCCTAATCTTGATCCAGACTTAATGTTAGATCTGGCCGCGCACCAGCTGACCCGCATTGAACAGCTGATTCAAGCTACTGGGGCCTGTCAGATTGAGCATCAATTGGCAGTTGGCGATCAATATTTGGCTATCAGTCAATTGATTCAAGAAAACGGCTTTGAGCTGGTCGTTATGCCCTGGCGGCCAAAGTGGTGGCAGCGCTGCTGGCGGCATCTGTTCCATCATGCTCGTTCAATTACCAATGACCTTTTGATCTTAAACGTTCAGTAATCATCAAATAATTTATCAGCATCGTCGACTCGGATTGTTTCGGATCGGCGATGTTTTGTTTTGAATTCTGTAAACTGTCGCCACCAATATCCAATCAAGCCCCGTTCAATCCCAATCTGACGCGCCTGACTGCCATGGTTAATTTTATTAAGCAGTTGGCTTTGTAATTTTTACGTTATTTTAAATTTTTCGGCATTATTTAAAGCCATTTACCTACTGATATTTTCAGAAAATACGAACTATCAAAGCTCATGACACGATATTATTTGCTAAATATCTTGAAGGAACCCTGACAAGTCGCTTTTAATTAGCCAATCGCATTTTTTGTATCATTTTTGTAAATTTAGCCGTTACGTGTTTTTTACGGAAAACCGTCTTTTTTCTTTACGTTCTTACTTTAAATTATAAATCGTACTCAGGTACATGCTTTATTCATGGGATATTGAGAAAGGAAGCAAATAACATGAACAAGAAGTCACTTATCTCTTTAGCTGCCGTCGCTACTTTAGGTTTTAGCTTGTTTGGCGGCACGGCTGGCACTATCCACGCTGCAACTGACAGTAACAAGATCACTATTGTCGGCTCAACGGCTCTGCAGCCACTTGCCGAAACGGCGGCTCACAGCTACATGAGCAAAAACTCTGGCGTTAACATCGACGTTCAGGGTGGTGGCTCCGGTACTGGTTTGAGCCAGGTTCAATCTGGTGCCGTTTCAATTGGCAACTCCGATATCTTCGCTGAACAGCAAAGCGGCATTGATGCCAAGAAGCTGCAGGATCACAAGGTCGCCGTTGTTGGGATGGCCCCAGTCGTTAACAAGAGCTTGAAGGTTAACAATCTGTCAATGAGCCAGCTGCAAAAGATCTTCACTGGCAAGATCACTAACTGGAAGCAAGTCGGCGGACCAAACGAAAAGATCACCGTTATCAATCGTGCCAAGGGTTCTGGTACGCGGGCAACGTTTGAAGCCGCAGTGCTGAAAGGCAAGACGGCCATGAAGTCACAAGAACAAGATTCCAACGGTACGGTACAAAAGCTGGTTGCCAACACGCCTGGTGCCATCAGCTACCTGGCCTTCTCTTACACGAAGTCTGACAAGATCAAGGCACTGAAGGTTGACAACGTTGCACCAACCGACAAGAACGTCGAAACCAACAACTGGAAGATCTGGTCCTATGAACACATGTACACTAAGGGCGCTGCCAAGGGTCAGACCAAGAAATTCTTGAACTACATGAACTCCAAGGAAGTTCAAAGCAAGGACGTTAAGAACCTTGGCTACATCAGCATTCACGACATGAAGGTTACCAAGAACGCTGACGGTCAAGTTACCAAGAAATAACCACCGCGTCAATCAATAAAGGAGAGAAACCGGAGGAAGCAAGATGAATGAACAAGATCAACTGATGCAAAGCAGTTTTCAAACCAGGCAGGACCATTGGGGCAAATTAGTCAGCTATTTCTGCATTACGGTAATTGGACTGCTGGTCATTTCAATTATTTACTTCATCGCCGCACGAGGCTTGAACATGTTTATTAAAGATGGCGTCAGCCTCAAGGACTTCCTAACCGGTATGACCTGGGATCCAACCGTTACTGACGCTCACGGCAAGCCAGAAGTCGGCGCCTGGCCAATGATCTTTACCTCATTTGCCGTTACGATTCTGGCCACGCTGGTCGCAACGCCGCTCGCTTTGGCCGTTGCCATCTTCATGACTGAGCTGGCCCCTAAAAAGGCAGCCTCATTCATGCAGTCGGTCATTGAGCTTTTGGTGGGGATTCCATCCGTCGTTTACGGGTTCGTCGGCTTAGTCGTCGTCGTTCCCTTTATCCGCCATCTTTTCGGCGGTACCGGGAGTGGGATCTTGGCAGCCGTTACGGTGCTGTTCGTCATGGTGCTGCCAACGATCACTTCCATGTCAATCGACAGTCTTAAAAACGTGCCTAAAAACTATCGTGAAGCTTCAATCGCATTAGGGGCCACTCTTTGGCAGACGATCTACAAGGTAATTCTGCGCTCGGCCATTCCCGGGATCTTGACCGCCGTTATCTTCGGGATGGCACGAGCATTTGGTGAGGCCCTGGCCGTTCAAATGGTTATCGGTAACGCGCCTTTGATGCCAGAAAACCTGATTTCACCAGCCTCAACCCTGACCAGTACTTTAACGGTCGGCATCGGCAACACCGTTATGGGGACCTTGCCAAACGACGCACTCTGGTCTTTGGCGCTGGTCTTGATGCTGATGTCCTTGGCCTTCAACCTGCTGGTAAAACTGGTCAACAAGAAAGGAGTCTCACGCAATGCTTAATGCCAAAAAAGCCAATCAGCTGGCAATGGGCATCATTTATGTCTTAGTCGGTCTGGTGGTCTTGATTCTGTTTGTTCTGCTGGGCTATATCATCTTAAGCGGTCTGCCGCACATCAACTGGCAGTTTTTGAGCTCAGCTGCCCAAAGCGTTGGTGAAGGCGGCGGGATTCGCGACCAGCTGTTCAACTCGCTGTATCTATTGGTTCTGACGCTTTTGATCTCCACGCCGCTTTCAATTGGGGCCGGTATTTTCTTAGCCGAATACGCCCCTAAAAATGGCGTTACGGAAGTCTTTAAAACCGCGATTGAAATTTTGAGCTCACTGCCCAGCGTGGTAGTTGGTCTGTTCGGTTACCTGTTTTTCGTAATCAAGCTGCATCTGGGCTTTTCGGTTATCTCAGGTGCCATTGCCTTAACGTTTTTCAACCTGCCGCTGTTAACGCGGAACTGCGAAAACGCCTTAAACGACGTCTCACCGCTGCAGCGTCAGGCCGGCCTTTCATTGGGGCTTTCCCGCTGGAAGACCATGACTAAGATCATGCTGCCAGAAGCCTTGCCTGGCATTTTAACCGGGGTGATTCTGGGGGCTGGCCGAGTCTTTGGTGAAGCCGCTGCTTTGATCTACACTTCCGGACAAAGCGCGCCAAGCGTTGACTACAGCAACTGGAATCCATTTTCCGCAACCAGCTTCTTAAACCCGACTCGTCCTGCTGAAACGCTGGCCGTCCACATTTGGAAGCTGAATACTGAAGGGCTGGTTTCTAATGCCCATGCAATTTCCAGTGGGGCTTCGGCCGTACTGATCATCGTCATCTTATTGTTCAACCTGGGCGCTCGCTACTTAGGCAACCATATTTACAAAAAGATGTCGGCTCGTAAATAAATTAGAGGTGAAAACAGATGGCTGAATATTCTTTTGATGATACCTACACGCTGCCCGTCAAGGAACCGCTGGCAATGCAGACCAAAAACGTCAGCGTATACTACGGCAAGCAGACAACGCCTTCACTTCATCAGGTCAGTATGGACTTTGCCGAAAACAAGATTACGGCTTTGATTGGTCCATCCGGTTCTGGGAAGTCTACTTATCTGCGCTGTCTGAACCGAATGAATGATGAACTGGGCCGCATCGATGGCGAGATCCTGTATCGAGGAATCAATCTGAACTCCCCACAGGTTAACGTCTACGAAACTCGACGTGAAATCGGCATGGTTTTCCAACATCCAAACCCGTTTGCCAAGTCGATTCGCGAAAATATCACCTTCGCCCCCAAGCTCTATGGCATCAAAGACCAGCAAAAACTAGATCAAATGGTCGAAGAATCCTTAAAGAGCGTGGCCCTCTGGGATGAGGTCAAAGACTCGCTTGACCGCAGCGCGCTTTCCCTTTCTGGTGGTCAGCAGCAACGTCTCTGCATCGCGCGCTCATTGGCCATGGATCCTAAAATCATCTTGATGGACGAGCCAGCTAGTGCCCTGGACCCCATCTCAACTTCTAAGCTGGAAGAAACTATGCAGGCCTTGAAAAAAGACCACACGATTATCATTGTGACGCACAACATGCAACAGGCCGCGCGCTGTTCAGACTACTGTGCCTTCTTCTACTTAGGACATGTCTTGGAATTCAACTCTACCAAAGACATCTTCAGCAACCCTAAGATCAAGGCAACTAATGATTATGTATCCGGTAACTTCGGCTAGGAGGGCATCATGGAAAAAATTCTTAAATGTAAAAACGTGGTGCTCAAATATGGCACTAAAGAAGCACTGCACGGTATCAACATGGAGATTGAACAAGACAAGATCACGGCTTTGATCGGCCCATCCGGCTGTGGCAAGTCAACCCTGTTAAAATGCTTCAATCGCATGCACCTTGACGACAATGCCACGGTTGAAGGTCAGATCCTGTTTAACGATCAAGACATTTATGATCCAAAAGAAGACATGGTTGAGCTGCGGCGGCAGATTGGCATGGTTTTCCAACAACCCGTTCCCTTCCCGCTTTCAATCTACGACAACGTTGCCTATGGACCACGGATCGGCGGCATCAAAGACAAAACACAGCTGGATCAGATCGTTGAAGAAAGTCTCAAACAGGCTGCCTTATGGGATGAAGTCAAAGACGATCTGAAAAAAAGCGGTCTGGGCCTTTCCGGTGGTCAGCAGCAGCGACTCTGCATCGCCCGCACGCTGGCCGTCAAGCCTAAAATCATCTTGCTGGACGAGCCAACCAGTGCCCTGGACCCGATTTCCAGCGGCTTGATTGAGGAAACGCTGATGAAGCTAAAGGATGAATACACGATCGTCATTGTGACGCACAACATGCAACAGGCTGCCCGTATCTCTGACTACACGGCATTTATGCTCAATGGCTCTTTGATTGAGTTCAACTCAACCAAGCAGATGTTTGAAAAGCCAGATAACCAGCTGACTGATGACTACTTGAATGGGCGCTTCGGCTAAAAGGAGTTTATAATGGGAGATCAAAATCTAGCAGAAATCTTAAAGGTAAAAAAACAGTTCGTTGCCATGGGGACACTGGTCAGCTCGCAGATTCATCAAGCAACCAAATCTTTTTTGGAACACGATATGATCCTGGCCAAACAGGTAATTTCTAAGGATCAGCAGGTTAATCAAACCGAGGTTGAACTGGAAAAGAACGTTTTTGACGTCTTAATTCGGAAAAATCCCATGGCCTCTGATTTTCGTGAAACCATGTCAATTCTCAAAGCCAGTTCTGATATGGAACGAATTGGCGATGCCGCAATCCGCATTGCCCGCCAAACATTGCGCATGTCTGACAAGCCAACCTTCACTGCCGCCGAAAAACTGATTCAGCAATTAACCTACCAAGTGCGTCAGATGTTGGATAAGGTTGACGAAGCCTACGTCAACGATGACAGTGATGCTGCCTATGCCGTTGCCAACGAAGACATTAAGGTTGACCGCCTCTATCTGCAATTGCGGCAGCTGATTTTAAGCCAACAGGTCAAAGACAAACAGCAGCTAAAAGCTTCTGACGTCTACTTGATCATCAGCCGGCAACTGGAACGTGTTGGCGACCATATCGTCAATATTGCTGAATGGATTGTTTATGCTCAAACTGGCAAGATCGTTGAATTGAATCCCGGCAAAAACGATCCTGAATTGATCAAAAAATAACCCACCCTTCCCTGTTTTCCATCAAACCACGAACAAAAAGGCCATCTTCAGCTATTTGAAGATGGCCTTTTTTCTACTCTAAGTCAAGTGTTATCAACGATTTTAGGCAATTTTATTTTGAAATAAGGGCTTGATCGGGAAATGACTCCCGAAGGATCAAGTCAAATATCTGATTTAGGGCATGATAAATACAGCCACCTTTAACACGGCGGGCACATCGTCTCGACCTGCTCTTCTCTGCTCAGTCGGTTTATGAACAAGGTCTAGGCCCAGTATGCTGTTAACTTGGTCGGTATCTTGATCACTTATCTTGGTCTCTCACCGATCAAGTTGCTTTCTCCTGTACCTCTGAATACTCAGCGACAAGGACGGTTTCCTCCGGCAGATGCAGGAGAACATCGCAAAAGCGATAACAACCGCCGACACGATGAGCCCAGACAGTATCCAGGCCAGGCTCGACGAGCTGCAAAAGGAGCTCATCCGAAAGGCCAACAGCCAGCAGAACTACGATGCCATCGCCGATGAAATCTTTACGTTGCGCGAGCAGAAATCACAGGCCGAGGCAGACACCGGAAGCCGCGAGGAGACTCAGAAGCGCGTCGCCGAGCTGCAGGACTTTATCGCCGGACAGGAAACTGACATCACAGAGTTTGATGAGTCTCTGGTAAAAAAACTCATCGAGAAGATCACCGTCTTCGCCGACCACTTCACCGTGGAATTCAAGTCCGGCATCACAATCGATATCGAGGCATAAAAAGACTCCTCGCCGCTGAACTTAATCAGTAGTGAGGAGCCTTGGTCTGTCTTATTCTTCTTTTAAAGACCTGTTGTTATTTCATCTTCGCAAATACATCACCAATATCCCCATCGATGCAGATGCTCCTATTCGCAATTTCGCCCGGACAAAACGCCTCGCCATAATTGATACAAGCATACACTGACTTTTCATTTGCCAGTGTCATTTGCCAGAACGGATACTTCACAATGACAGGTGTATTGGCTCCCACGCCAAGCTCCAGATAAAGCACTTGAAGGCTCTCAGTCTTAAGCAGGAAGTCCGCATATGCCGCCGATGCCTTGTGCCAGCCTTCATCCTCGACAAAGGAATCATCCGCGCGAAGATTCATGGTCACATCAGATCCTTCATCCGGGCACTTCGGAATGAGTGCCGTTGGAATCTTCATACTTAGAATCCCATCTTCAGGCACCTGAAATATTCCATGCTCATCCTTTACAAAGCCCTGTGCTTCCATTGCTTTCATTACCCATTCTTCATTATCATAGGTTTTCTGCATGAGTGGATTGACGCTCTGGAAAAGTCCATAGTCTCCTTGGGTGTAGAACAGACGCTTTTTATCAAATCCTGCCCTCTGGAACTGGTGATCTACATTCGTTGTAACAACAAAATAATCCTTATCTTTCACAAGTGAGAGCAGTTCCTGATAGACAGGCTTCGGCGCATCAATATATCGGTTGTAGTAGATATGCCTTGCCCACCATGCCCAGCGTGTTTCTTCATCGGGGAAGGGATAGAACCCGCCGGAATACATATCCCGGATGCCATACTTCCTTGCAAAGTCAAAGAAGTACCTTTCAAATCGTTCTCCGCTATAGGTCAGTCCGGCGGAAGTAGAAAGTCCGGCACCTGCTCCGATAACGACTGCATCTGCTGCTTCGATCTCTTTCTTTAATCTGGCGATTTCTTCCTCCTTAGAGCCTGTTGGGAATGACATATTTCTGCTGAAATACCGCACCGCACTGAGTCCCTTCTGAATGCTCTCCTGATAGCCGTTCGGCATTTCATCGTATAAGTTCTTCATAGTTTTTTTTGTCTTCATCCTTAAAAACATTAAAGATCACCCTTTCAATAGCACCCGGATGCTGTGAAAGCCAGCTGTCCACGGTGCTGACGGCGATCTCCGCCGCCCGCTTGTTCGGGAAATGAAATACTCCCGTAGAAATACAGCAAAATGCCACGCTTTTCAAATTATTATCAAGACACATATCCAAGGTGTTCAGGTAGCAGTCCGCCAGATCCATCTCAAGTTCCGGCGTCAGCTCATATTGCACAATCGGGCCTACGATATGAATTACCTTTTTCGCAGGAAGATTATAGGCATCCGTCAGCATTGGAACAGCAGTCGGCTGCTCATAATCTTTGCCGTATTTGATCCGCAGCTGATTCATCTGCCTGCTGCACTCTGCTCGAAGCTGGACTCCGGCAAAGGTGTGGATGCAGTTGTCAATGCAGGTGTGCATCGGGACGAAGCAGCCCAACATCTGCGAGTTTGCGGCGTTCACGATGGCGTCAACGGCCAGACGGGTGATGTCGCCCTGCCAGATCGACATGCCATTCCGAATCACGGGGATCTCCGAAAGCGTGACAATCCCGTTTTCGAGGACGCGCTCCCGAAGGTATTCATCCTGTACGGTCAGTACCGAATCGTCCAGCTTTTTCGGCATACGAATGTTCATCAGGGAACGGAGGATTCGCCGTTTGCCCTCCGTATCCGCAGGCGTCTGTAAATCTTTATATTGAACAGAATCAGCCTTGAACGCTTCGACCAGCGTGTCAAGCCGCTGCTCCTGTGTCATTTTCTTCTTCATGCTGTTACCTTCTTTCCACCGCATCTACAGGACAGACCGTCATACAGTTGCCACAATGCAGGCAGTGCTCCTTTTCAATAACAAACGGCATTTCGTCCTGAATGATACAATTCTGCGGACAAACCGATGTGCAGCTTCCGCAACCGATGCATGTGTCAGTAATGAAATATCCCTCTGCCTTTTTCTCCACTCCGCCGAAGGTAAACGATGCACGCTCTATCGGTTTCTTCGAAAGATCAAACCACTCACCGCTGCCTTCATAAATCTGGAACACCGTCAGAGCCTGCATAGACTCCACTGTGGGATATATCTTGCGCATATACAGATTTTTCTCGAACAGTTCCGGAATCTTATCATATCCAAGCTCCCGAACCTTTCCGCGGATAGACACAGCCACACTGCTCATGGTATCCTCACCCTTCATTGCGGTCAGGGCAAGAAACTCTTTTTTCTTCAACCTGTCATAGAAGCCTTTGCCCTTTGCTGTGAGGAAATACAAACTATCTCCATCACTGTCCATCATATCGATTGCTGCCGTCACCGGAAGGCCTTCGTCATCAACGGTGGCTACAATCGTTCGATGTATTTCATTTACTATATAGATAGTCTTTTGCTGTCATTCTAACGTCTCCTTAGAAAAGGACTCCGAAGCTATCTGCCCCGGAGTCCCATTTTGTCAGGCTTCTTTTGCGAGAATATCCTGCAATCCCGTCTTTAAATCCGCTATCGTGTATTTTCTCATTTCATCCTCCATAGCGGTTTGGATGTCTTTCAATTTGTCATCCAAAAGGGCGTGGATATTTTTACCTACAGGACACTGTGGATTCGGATTCTCATGGAAATGAAACAGTCCTTCATCATTTACACAGTCAACCGCCTTATAAACATCGTAAAAAGTGATTTCATCCAGTCTTTTAACAAGCGTTATACCGCTTTTACCCTGACTGATGTCGATAATCCCCGCTTCCTTGAGATTGCCCATAACATTCCGGACAATGACAGGATTAGCGCCTACGCTGCCCGCCAGAAATTTGCTCGTCACCTTTTCGTTGTCTTTGAAATAATCGATAGCGGTAATGATATGTACAGCTATCGTAAATCTGCTTGTAATCTGCATTGCCTCTTCTCCACTCCGTTCCGGTTCGCACTGAACATGCGTCCACTGGACGCATAGTGCCCTCCTGCTTGTAATATAACGCTTTACAAGAAGCCTGTCAATGCAGATATTACAAGCTGTCGTAAATTATTCTCTCACTACACTGATACGCTGCTGGATGTGGTCACCCTTTTCGATCTCATCTACCATAGCGATGGCATAATCCGCATAGCTGATAATGCTCTCGCCCTTGCTGTTCAGTGTAAGCTCCTCGCCAGCAAGGATATACTTTCCGCTGCGCTCACCGTCTGCCTGGAAGTCTCCAGCAGGGCTGATGAATGTCCATTTCACGTCATTTCTCTCACGCAGCTTGGCAAGCTCCTCGCCCTGTGCCTTTGCAAGCGGGAGGAACATGGCCGGGAAGTCTGCACCATCACTGACAACAGCCGTATGCTCCGGATTTACGAAGAGGCTGCCTGCACCACCAACGATCAGAAGACGGGTGTCCGTTCCTGCAAGGATGTCGCATAGATGCTGGGAAGTCTTCACATGACCGTCCAACTTATCCTCTTCCCATGCGCCAAAGCCGTCCACCACTGCATCAAAGCCAGCCAGATCTTCCTTCGTAAGATCCATGATGTCCTTCTGCACATAATCGGAAGCCGCCGTCTTGTTCTCTGCTCCGCGACCGAATGCCTTAACCTCGAAACCTCTGTCCAATGCTTCCTTGACAACCTTCTGAGCCACGCGTCCGTTTGCTGCTACTACTGCAATCTTCATGATGAAATCCTCCCTGTGAATTCTGGTTATTATCTTGTAATCTTTTTGATTACAATCAGATTATATGGAACAGCAGCGCACTTGTCAATTGTTTCGTTACATGTTTTTTTCAAAAAAATTTCCGGACGCTTTTTGTGCATCCGGAATTTATATTTTATTCTGACATCTATCTCACAGCCACAACTCCCCGACATCTAACTCGGCAACTCAACTATGTGACATCTATCGTGGCAACTCAACTCTCACACTTTTTGACCCGATTTACTCTTGGATAAGTTACCGAGAAGCTTTTGGTCTGCCCGATGCCAAATATGCCCAACTGCCCGAAAGCCGCAGTATACTTAAGCTTTCGCGGCTATTTTCCATCGTCCCTTGACATCAATACTACCGTCTCCACATGCGGGGTCTGCGGGAACATGTCGACGTGTTTTTTCTACTTATAACATGGCGGGCAGGAGGGAGGCCATCGTCTCGACCTGCCCTCCTCTGCTCAATCGGTTTATGATCAAGGTCTAGGCCCAGTATGCCGTTAACTTGGTCGCTTATCTTGGTCAGTCAGCGATCAAGTTGCTTTCTCCTGTACCTCTGAATACTCAGCGACAAGGACGGTTTCCCCCCAGCAGATGCAGACTTTAGCTGAAATCTATTCAAAGGGGATCACCATGAACGCTGACAAAATATATGCGGAAACAATCGCAAAGGAATATGTGCCGAAGCTGTTTTATAAAACAGTTGCTCTGAAAAAGCTGGACAGAAAAGCCAAAAAGCGGGCTACTGTCTTTGCCTGTACATTCGGAGTGACCATGGTACTTATGCTTGATGCCAGAATATGCCTATCTATGCAAGCAATAGGGGGAATCATCTCCCCATGTTGATTGCAGGAATCGTGATAAAGCTCATAGGACTTGTGGGCATCAGTGTAAATTATCCGCTTTGTAAAAAATGCTTGAAAGCGATAAGCAGAAGTACGTCTTTGACATTGTACAGCTTGCAAATCAGATTATTGAAGCCACCGAGGAATAACGATTTTCACTTCATCAGTTCATCCGACAGCCGCATGATCTTGGGTGCCAGCTTCGCCCGCTTGCACTTGACCATGTGGGTATAAAGCGGATAGGCAGAAATCACGCCAATAAGACCGATAATGCCGACAACAATTCCAGGAATAAAATAGGCTTCCCAACCGGTAATCATCGTGCAGCACATTCCGATACCCAGGATCAGAGAGCTGAGGATTCCGACAATCAGCGATACGATGGTAGCTCCCTTTGTCGCACTGGCATCGAGCCTACGAAGCCGCTCCATTGAGATTTCCTTTTCCATTGGAGGGGCATACTTATCCCGGATATTTTTAATTTCCTCCTGCTCCTTTGCGGAGTAGGTATAGGTGAAGGTTTCTTTCTTATCTTCCATGATCCATTACTCCTTTCACGATCGCTCGAATATTGTATCAAGCAACTGTTTGCAAAGCATTCAAGTTATGTTTGAGAATTATTAAAATTAAGTTTTTTCAGATTTTTATTTGCCCGCCAGATCATATGACCTGCCATCCCAATGACAATGGTACAGACGCCGCCTCCCGTCGCGGCGGTCATAGCCTTGCGGAACATGGGATCATCATTTCCCCCGAACTGTGCCAGCATAGCGGTTTCCAGTGACAGGATACACCATCGCTGCCACAAGGTTGATCGCCTTCGCCGCCGAAAGGATCGGGCTGTTGTGCCGGCGGGTTTTCACCACATTTATGATTGCCAGAATGACGGCGTAAAAGGCGTAAAGAGCCATGGCGTATATAAGCAGTCCCGGATAATCAAAGCCTTGATTCTGATGCACCATGAAGATCACAATACCGGCAAGAGCCTGATTCATAAAAAGAAGCATAACTCCGCACAGCCGGTAACGGCGCAGCTCCGCTCCCTCATCCTGCACATTCAGCTGCCGTACCAGCAGAAAGCGCATCAAGCAAGGGGGTCGTGTAATTTAGTTTATTGGACCGTCTGATGTTGTTAAACCAATATATGTAATCTTTAAGTTCTTGTTGGACTTCCTCCAAAGAATGCAGTCTAACTCGATTTAGTCTCTCGCGTTTCATTAAGTTGAATATAGTTTCACCCGGTGCGTTATCGTGACAGTCTCCCTTTCTGGACATGCTTTGAACTAGTTCCATCTCTTCCAAGCGGGCTTGGTAGGTTGGACTTTGATACTGAGAACCTTGATCAGAATGGATAACTGGGTGGGAGTAAGCCGGTAGTTTGGTTTCCAATTCATCCAGCATACTCAATACTAAATCCATGTCGGGGGAGTAGCTGGCAGTACATGCAAGGATCTCCAAAGAAGCCTCGTCCACTACAGGAGAGATATAAACTTTCTTACCGTTAGTTAGTACATATTCCGTAATGTCGGTATGGAGAACGTGATATGGCCTTTCTTCATCGAAGTGCTGCTGAAGAAGTTTATCAGCTACTTTGCCTACAGTACCCCTGTAGGATCTGTATTTCGCAGTTCTCTTGTGGTACAGCTCGGTCTTCAACCCGATGCTTGGCATCAGCTTACGTACTGTTTCCATCGCCAATTTAACACCCTTGTCGCGCAGTGCAGCCCACATTGGACGATAGCCATACATGCCTTGGCCTTCGTTGTAGTAAATGTCTTTGATAAGCTCTTTTACTTCGACATACTTATCCTTCTTAGCGATTCTTTTAAGGTTGTCGTAATAAGTCTTACGATTGAGATTAAGAGCTTTAAACAGCTGTTCTAACTGAAATTCTGGGTGGTCTGCCCGAATATCACAAGCTATCTGTGTCTTTTTGTCGATTGGATAGCGTGGATACCGGACGGCCACTTTTTTTGCGATGATGAGCTCCAATTCTAATTCTTTGATTCTGGCATCTTTTTCCTGAAGTTTGGCCTCATATTTTTGCTTATCAGTTAGAGTTCCTATTTGCTTATTACGCTTGGCTTTCTTGGTCTTCTTAGGCATTTTAGCTGGTCTACCTTTCTTGACAGGAAGGAGCGCCTTTTGACCGCCTTGCTGGAACTTCTTAGTCCATGAATATACTTGTGACGGACTAATATTGAATTTAGCAGCTACCAGATTACGTCCTTCATCGGATTTTAGAATAGTAGCTTACCACATCCAGCTTAAAGCTAACAGAATATTCTCTTTTGGTTCGCTTAACTTTTAAGCTTTCCAAACCATTGAGTTCGGCAGTATTCACCCACATACGAATTATAGATGGAGTTATATTATACTTTTGCTTAATCCATTGTATGAGCCTCTGCCATTAAGATAATCAGAAGCAACTTGTACTTTTAGTTCAGATGAATATTTGGTCATAAAAATACCCCACAATCGTTAGGCTTCATTTCACACTACTTCTTTAGGCCTTAACATAATCTCTTTTACCTCCAAATTCCGATTTTCCGCTCTCTTGTCCAAGAACAATTTGCAAGCAATTTTTGCTGGCCACGATTTTATGGTATCGGCCGTCCCCTTGTTCGTGACATCGAGAAATTCAAACGCCTGGTAAATGGCTATATTATTTTCTTCAACAATATTCGTATCTCTGTTAAAAGCAGACGGTCTGAGTCCTGTTGAATATCGCAATCAACAGTTGGCCGCTTAATTTTAAAAGTTTGTCCGGATTTTAGCTTGCACTTCGTCTTAAATCAGAGCAAAAAAGACCCGCCTTAAGCGAGCCTTTTCATTTCTTACTCAATAATATTTAGCCGCGATCATGCTTTTTCTTAAAGTGTCCTGCTAGACCAAGCATGCTTAGCAATGACGTCAATAACCCCATGATGCTCCATGACGCGTCTTTAACATTGTCATTACCAGTCTGCGGCAACTGTTTCATCGTCGTCTTGGTAGTTGGTGATTCAGCTGAAGTCTGCATTGACTGCGAATCACGAACGATGCCTGGCTGAACGCTTTCACTCGGAGCAGTCGGTTGACTTGGTTCAACCGGCTGACTTGGTTCCGTTGGCTGTTCTGGTTCAACCGGCACGGCATTCTTAGCATAGATCACCGTCTTGACTTGATCAGTCGGTGTCATCTCAAATGCAACTGTCGTCTGATCAGGCGTGTAGCCGTCAATTACTGGCGAGCTGACTGTGGAGTATTCAGTCGGATCACTCGTCCAGTCCGTGGCGGCAATAATCCGCCCCGTCACCTTGTCAACCGTGATCACCCGCGTCCAGCGCGCGGTTTGAACATTGTCAGGAGCCATCGTATTGCCGTCATCATCTTGATAATGCACGATAGCTTGAACTGTTTGATCATACTCGTCCTTGGCTGGCCAAGCTGGACCGGTTGGATCGGCAGGATTGATTGGTGTTGCTGGCAAAATCGGGTTGTCAGGATCCGGATTGTTAGGATCGATTACCTGCGTGCCATGCTTGAGCGTAACGGTGAACGTCTGCAAAGCATTGCCATCCCGATCAAAGACTGCCTTTCCTGCGTCTTGAGCCTGAGTAAACTCGTCACTGACCAAAACGTAGCCTTTATTGATCAGCTGCTTGATCTGATCAGCCGTGCTGTAGTCAATCTTGGCATCGGTTACGCCATCAACCTTATCGCTTTGAATCGTCTGACCAGTATCTTGATCAACGTAATTGATTCTTGCTTGTTGCGGATCAGCGGCGTAGTTGACATAGATCACGACATCGTCTTTTTGAACGGCCGCGATCTCATTTGCGCCAATCTCAGTCTGACCATTGACTGGCGTATAGCCCTTAATTGTCGGTGAAGCAACGGCAACCGTCTTTTGTGATGCCACGGTTTCCCAAAGCGGCCAGTACACCTTGCCCGTCACGTCATCTTGGTAGCCAACCCGTTTAAAAGTCAGTACCTGCACGTTATCGTTGGCGGCCGGCTGCTGGCTGTCTTGGTAGACATAGTGGATGATCTGAGAAACCTTGCGAATGCCGCTGGCCGGATCAGTGTCCGGATCAACACTGCTGTAATGGTGACGCAGATAGATCGTAAACAGCTGGTAATTTTGATCATCATTGTCAAACCGCAGCTGTTGTCCTTGGGCTTGCGCGGCGGCTAATGCCTGGGCAAAGCCATCACTGACCAAAACGTACTTGCCGGTTGGGTTGGTCTGCTCATCGTAGACCAGTTTGCTGAGCTGATCTTTAGTGTCGTAATTAATCTGCTCATTGGTCTTGCCCTTTGCTTCATCGTAGGCAACCAATGAGCCGCCATTATCGATGTCGACATATTTGATGATTGCCGTCTGATCATTTGGACTATAGGTTACGATGTCTAACAGATCGATTGGCGCGTCATACTTGTCGTTGTCCATAGTCAGCGAACTGTGCGACAGAACCGTCACGTCTGGCGTGTAGCCTTTGATCGTCGGTGAGGTAACATCGTCAAACTTACCTTGCCGTTCGTCAGTCATCCAGGCACCATTCCAGTCAATCGCGCCGGTAACCATGTCCAGGTCGCCAGTCTGCTTAAACGTCATGTCCTTTCCAGAGTATGGATCAGCCGCCTGCGTGCCATCCGCGTATTTATAGAGCACCGTCTGCTTGATGGTCTTTTCACGGTTGGCCGCCTGTTTTAGAATATGATGCTTCAAATGAACGACAAACGTCTGATCAACCTGGTCATCCAAGTCAAAAACAATGCCATCTTTTGTGCCGTCACTGACTAGATCGTATTGGCCGGTCGGGTTGGTCTGTTTATCATAGAGAAGCTGTCCCAAAGTCTTAGCCGAGTCATAGCTGCTCTTGGCCCCAGACTGACCGGTTGTCTGATCAATCGTGACGACTTTTTCATCAAGATCATCATCGACGTAATTGATGTTAGCCAGTTGGTTGTCGATAATGTAGTAGACCGTATCGGCAACCGTGAAGACCCCGTCACTGGCCTTGTCAAACGTATCAGCATCAATAACGACCGTCTTAGGACTAAGCGTGTTGACGTTCAGATGATAGCCTGGAATCAATTCGGCAATGGCGTCATAGTCTGCTCCGTGCGTCAGGATCAGTTCGCCAAATTGGGCCTGCTTCTTGTATGTGGCATCATAAACGATCGTATGCGTGACCAGATCCTCATCACCGGTTTGTTCAAAGGTCAAATCGGCAGCTGGGTCATGATAGTCAGATGCCGCCATTTGCCCCTGCTTTGGTCCATCCCGAAAGACGTAGTGCACGACCCGCTGAACCTTAACTGACCGGTTAACTGCTGCATGACGATGCTTGAGGTAGACGACAAAGCTTTGCGAAACGTTATCGTCATCATCAAACCGGATTGGCTGGCCGCCCGTCTCATCTTTGACTAAATCATAACCCTTGGCTGCCCAAGCTTTAATCACATTGACCGTCGAATAGTCGCTTAATTGATTGCTAAAGCCAGTCAGATTCTTTTCGCCAATGATGGTCCCAGTATCCTGATCGAAGTATTCAATGTAGGCTGACTGCGGGTTGGCAGTGTAGACAACCTGCTTGTAGACGTCTAGATCCTGGTTGTAGTTGTCATTATTTACCGTAATGGCAATCTCATCAACCTGACCAGGAACCGCCTTATAACCTTTAATCGTTGGTGAAGGTACGGCAGCAAATTTCTGAGTTGGCGTCCACGTGCCGTTCCAGTCAACGATATCGTTAACCAGATCCTTGACCCCATCCTGTTTGAAGTTCAGTTCTTTAGTTACCCGCTGATCTTTAAGCACAACGCCATCTTTTACATAATCAATGGTTTCGGTAACGGTCTTAGTGCGCGAGTCCTTTTCGGTTTCATGACCAAAGTAGACATAGTAGACCTGATCTTCATCATTATGATCAAAGACGATCTCTTGGCCGTTCGTTTCATCGGTAAGCAATTGGTAATGCAACTGTTCAAGGCCTTTGATCATGTCGGTCGTTGTATAGCCGCTGTTCATGTCCGACAAGCCGCTCAGTTCCTTAAAAAGCAGCTGGTGGCCAGTTGGCGTCGTGCCATCGATAAAGTAGATCTTGGCTTTTTGCGGCTGGGCCGTGTAGGTTACGGTCTCATTAATGACCACCGTTTTTTGGGCAAAATCACTATCAGCCGGGCTGATCGCAGAAACTGGCACGACTGCCTTGTCATAGACATAGCCCGCGATCTTTTGCGAAGGCACTTCTTTAAAGCTTTGCGCGTCAAGCTTGTCCCAGGTAACCTGCTTGTTGACGAGATCCTGAGTCCCATTCTGTGTAAACTCAAGGGTCTGCGTCTCGGGATCAAAGACGTTTTGGCCCGCCTTGCCGCCATTGCCATAGATATAGGTAATAACCCGCTGGTAGGTGACATTGCGCGAAGTCGATTTCTTGCCGTGCTTGAAGTGAACCTCAAAGCTTTGGTCGGCAGCATCATTAGCATCAAAGATCACGTTTTGACCATTAGTGCCATCACTGAACTTAACGTAGCCAATCTGTTCGTAGCTGGCGATTGCCGAACTGGTATTGTAGCCGCTGTCTTCGTTGGAGTAGCCGTTCAGAGTCACGGTTGACATTTGCTGATTGCTTGCGTCTTTAGCATCGTCATCAATAAAGGTGATCGTCGCCGTCTGCGATTTAGGCGTGTAGAGAATCGTATGCTCCAGCGTATTATCCTGCTGCCAGTTGTCGTTGGTGACCGTCAATGACTCGCTAGCGATCTGGTCAGGTTTAGGATTGGTATAGCCATTGATCGGCAGTGCCTGAACCGCTTCAAAATCAGCCTGCGTCCATGCATCCCAAGCTGTTGTGTCGTCAACCAGATCGTGCTTCCCAGTTTGGCTGACCTGCTTGGTGACAGTCGTATCCTCTGCCAGTTTGCGTCCATCAGTCGACTGGTAGTGAATAATCTGCTTGACGTTTGCGGTTCGAGAAACATCTTCAGTCTTGTGACCAAGGTAGACATAGTAGACCTTCAACTGGCCATCAGCTGGGAAGACGATGCCATTTTGCGTCTCATCTTTATCAAGCGTGTAGTTTTGGTAGTTCGTCAGCTTCTTTGCAATGAAATCCTGGGCACTATAGGTTTGATGATCGCCGGTCTTGCCTTCCAAAGACTCGCTGGCGATCGCATTGTTCGTCTTGGTGTCAACGTAGACGATCGCGACGTTTTGTGAGTCGGCATAGTAGGTAACCGTCCGATAGATATTCAAGTCCGTGTCATAGTTGTCATTAGTAATGGTAATTGTACGCTCCGGTTCGCCAGCATAGTCATAGTGATAGCCAGTAATCGTTGGCGAGTCAACCTTAGCCAGCGTCTGAGCAGCTGTCCATTTGCCATTCCAGTTCGTTGTCTTGGTGACCTTGTCTAACTGACCATTCTGCGTAAACGTCAGCTCTTTGTGATATAGATCATGTGCCTGACTGTAGTTTTCGTATTGATACTTGATTTCTTCAACGACCGTCTTAGTCCGTTGCGTATCTTCATAGCCATGCTTGAGATGAACGACATAGATCTGATCGTTGGGGTTATCTGAAGAATTGAATTCCAGATCTTTTCCGCCAGTATCATCAGAAACCAGCTCATAACCTTGGCCAAGATAGCTATTGATCGTTTCAGTCGTACTGTAGTTGGCGCTGGTATTTGAATAGCCGTTTAAGACCTCGTTTGCCAGCTGCTTGCCCGTGGTATCGTCAATATACGAGACTGAAATGTACTGCCGATTTGGCGAATAGGTGATCGTTCCTTCAAACTGGCCAGCGACAAAGTTTTGGTTGGTAACGGTAATCTTACGCTTGGCAATCGTCTGGATGTCTGGCGTGTAGCCATCAACATGACCAGCCGTTACTTCGTCAAAATACTGGGTCTCAGAGTAGTCGCTGTTCCAATCAATCTGGTCGGTTACCAGATCCTTGACCCCATTTTGCGTAAACGTCAGCGTGCTGGTCTGATCCCAAGGCTGCTGATGGTTATCGCTGAACTTAAAGTGAATGATCTGCTTAACTTCAACTGAACGCGTTACTGCTGCTGTCTTGTGCTTTAAGACGATTTTAAAGATCTGATCTTGGCCGGCATCATCATTAAAGACGATCCCGTTTTCCGTTTCATCAGAAGCAACCTCGTAGTTGGCATACTTGGCCAGGATCTGGTTGCGAATGCTCGTGTAGTCCAGTTTTTGATTGGAAAGCCCGGTTTGCGTGTCAGTCTCCAGCACTTTATCGTTATCTGAGCCATCGATATATTTGATCAGCGCGGTTTGTTTGAGCGGCGTATAGTTGACCGTAAACGAGTAGGTCTTGCCCTTTTGATCAAACGTTGAGGCATCGATCGTCACGCTTTGAGCCGGAACCTCATCGACAGAAACGGAATAGCCCATCAGATTTGGCGTGGTAACTGCCTTAAATGATTTGGTCTGTTTCCAGTCTTGATTCCAGGTCGTTGTATTAGTGACGTTATCAGTTACGCCATCCTGTTCAAAGACAAGCTCTCTGGTCAGCGGGTTGGCTTGCTTCAGCAGACTCTGATCAACCAGCGTGCCGTCCTGATAATTGGCATCACCCTTGTAGACATACTTGATTTCTTCGGTGACTTTCATCGTCCGACTGGTACTTGTCGTCTGATGCTTCAGATGAACCTCCAGAACCTGGTTGTTGCTGATGTCGTCTTCATCCAGGACTGGCTGGTTTCCGTGGGTGGCATCCGATACCAAGACGTAATGCTGCCCTAGATACTTATTGATCGTCGCTGCGGTCGTGTAGTCCAGCGTCTGACCTGATTGACCGGTTCCCGTCCAGTGTTCAAGGACTTGATGCGTTGTGTCGTCAATATAGTTGACAACCAGGATCTGACTCTTGCCGACATAGATAATGTCATGGTGAACGTTTAGCGACTGGCCATGGTTGGCATCAGTAACCGTAATTGCAACGGCATCGACTTGAGCCACGTCAGGCGTGTAGCCGGCAAGCGTTGGCGAAACAACGGTCTTAAAAGTCTGCGTTGGGGTCCAGTCACCGTTCCAGGTCGTCTGATCGGTGTACAGGTCATGCACCCCAGATTCATTGAAGGTCAGCGTATCCTTATAGACTGGCAGCTGGTCTTTGACGTCGACATATTTAGTCGTGCCATCCAGCTGCTTGATGGCCTTGTGGTGTTCGATCGTTTCAGTAACGGTCTTGGTTCGCTTGACGGCTTCGGTTTCATGAACGAAATGAACGACATAGGTCTGATCATTTTTATCGTCCTTGTCAAAGATGATGTTTTGACCATTCGTGCTGTCACTGACCAATTTGAGGTGCTGCTTGACGTATTCAGCAATCGCGGCCTTCGTGTTTCGGCCACTGTCAGCCCCGGAATTACCGGAGAATTCCTTAACGGCCAGATCTTGATTGGTCGTATCGTCATGATAGATAACCTTGACCGCCTGTTTATTTGGCACGTAGGTTACCGTCACGGTCGAGTCTTTGTCCGTTGCCTTGATCGTCGCGCCAGCCACCGTCAGTTTATCAGCTGTATAGCCATTGATCTTTGGCGAGTCTTTTTGCTCAACGTTTTGGGCAGCGACCTTGCTCCAATCTTCCCAAGTCGTAGCACCAGTTACACGGTCACGATCACCGGTTCGCGTAAACGTAACCTTTTGCTCAACCGATGGCGCGGCTTGGCCATCGCCTTGGTAGTAGTATTCGATCGTGCGCTTGACCGTTTTTTGACCGTTGGCTGGATCCGTCTTGCCATCAACGGTTTCATGATGATGCTTTAAGACGACCTGATAGACCTGATCGATATTGGCATTGCTGTCATAAGTGGCGCCAGCTGGAAAGCCGTCGTTGACCAGATCGTACTTGCCATTTGGATTCGTCTTGGCATCATAGACCAGCTGCTTAAGCTGATCAGCCGTTGAGAAGTTGATCGGCTGACCATCATAGTCCGTCAGCGTGCCACTGGTTGAGATGACTTGATTGCCGCTGTCTTGATCAATGAAGTCAACCCGCGCATTCTGCTTGGCCCGATAGACAACCGTAATGTCTTGATCCAAAGAAGTTATGTATTTGGTTGGGTTAAAGGTATAATCCGTAACCGCTACGCCATTGATGAACGGTACGAAGCCGGCAATTGTCGGTAACGTGACATCAGCCGCGCTGGTTGCGTCATCAGGATCGTTGGCATACTGCGTCTTGGTCTTTTTGGCAGCATCAAACGCCGCGTCAGTTGAATCAATCACCAGATTACCCAGTTTTTTGTAGACATACTGCACGTTGCGCGTCTGCGGGATATAGATGTTGTAGATCGTTATATTACCGCCACTGCCAGATTCGACGGTAACTGACGATCCTGCTCCGCTTGGCGTCAACGTGTAGGAACCACGCAGACGATTGTTATAGTAGTAGTCTGCGCGCATCGTTCCATCAGCGCCGGTCTGAGTGAAGTCGACCTTATCGCCACTGTGCCAGTCTTTGGTATATGTATCGCCAATCTTGCCAAATTCAGACATGTAGCCGCTGCTGTTGCTTGGTACGGTTTCATAGTAGCCATTGACGACCTTGCCGCCAGTCGTGGTGTAGACTTGACCGCTTAATCCTTGCTGAACGTGGCTTTGAGCGATCTGATTGCCGCTGTCGTCAACATAGGACGTGGTCTGCGTAACCAGCTTAGGAATCATAAAACTAAGAATCGTGTAGTAGGTACTGTCAGAAACTGCGCCCCCTTGGTTGACGTTAAAACGCGGGCTCCAGTTGTAGTATGTACTAGAATCATAGGGATTACGAATGACGCCTGAATAATGGTCATTATAGATGCGACCCAGATATACTCCTGACCATGAATCCTTACTTGTTTCAACGTAATATTCATAGTCATCTTCATTAATCGTATATTCATTAAGAACTTTTTTATTGGTAGAATCAAGAATCGTTACGTACAAGATCCCGCTGCCGGAACGATCCGTTGACAAGACAATGTTGTATTCCCCGGTCTTGCCAGTCCGATTATTGCGGCTGGTGGCCCAAAAGAAGGTGTAGCGGTTGGTATCAGGATCAACGTACATTGAGCTTGGATATTCAGGATCCTTAACCGAAAAAGTTGCTGCCGTATCGTTAAGACCATTAGCGACCAGACGATTGGCAATTGCATCCGTGCTGACGGCTGCCGTTGACGCGACCTGTTTTAGATCAAGCGTAATCGTTTTGCCAGTGCCCGCTTGACTGTTGGCTGCTGATTGACGGGCCACCGACACCTGACTTGCCGATTTGGTACTGGATGAAGCTGCTTGACTAGATGTCACGGTCTGACTAGCTGTCGATGACGTTTGGCCGGACTTTGCCGCAGTCGCTGAAGCCGCCGTCTGACTTGCCGTCGCTGCAGCAGCACGTTCTGCTGATATCGCGGCTGACTGGCTAGCAACGGTTGCCGCCATACTGGATGTCGATACCGATTGTGCCTGGGCAGCCGTCGAATTCGTCAGTGAATCTACGGTTGCAGCAGCAGAACTGCCAGTTGCCGTGTCCTGTGTTGCGCCGGCTGACAAAGTAACGGCACTGCTGCTTGACGTTGCCGCACTATTTTGCAGATTAACAGCCGGCTCAGCAGTACTGGCCGCGGCCGCACGATTCGTCATCATCGTCATGGGCACAATCGTAAAAGTAAACGTCACGATCGCGGCAAAGGCCCACTGTTTGCCATCTTTGTACATTTTGTAATGTATTTTTTCATCATGCATATTGACTTCCCCCATTCACTTTTGGATTGCAAAAACACTCTCTGCTATCCTTAAGCCTATTCAATTGCAATCCGACTATTTTTAAGAAAAAGTATATAAACAATCTCCTTCTTACTCTAAAGATAGCGCAGATAAACAGAGGATTAAACTTTAAATTTTTGCTTTTTCTCAGCCATTACGTCTTTTATTAAGCGCTTACAAATAACTGTTTATAAAAAAATAAATATCATTTTATAAACAGATGATTTTTTTTCATTATTCATAATGCCAGCCCTTTTTGAAAAGTCTTATTAACCGTAATTGCTTCAATACAGTTAAATAGCAGAATTGCATCATCGAGGATATAATGGACGTTTTTAATATTACCGTCTAATTTTTAAAACTGTTAAGTGACTTGTTATAAAGATGCTGATGTTCTAAGCTAATTAACTAGATCACCATTGCACCATCCCTACAGAAAGCTAATTATCAGCGCTGTGGAGCGGTCGCAAAACTGACTTTGGGCAGAAAATTAAAATTCAATGGTAGCGGAAACTAAAATTACCTACTATGCGTCGCTTTTTTCTCAATAGTAGGTAAGTGCATACTGGATTTTTAAAAATTTACCTACTTGAGGCAGTTTTTTAGCGATTTTTGCCATCTGGCTGCTACTGAGCATCTGCGTCTGCCAACCAAAACATTAAAAAGACCCAGCCAGTCCGCTGGGTCGCATCAGATAATTAACTTTTTTCATGGCGAAGCATCATAAAGAGTCCTGCTGGCAAAATTACGAACCCAACTGCCATACCGATGATTGCAAACCAATTGGGCACGATGCCTTGAGCAGTACTGATACCAAACTCACCGACCCAGTCAAACTTGAACAGCAAAAAGATCGTAAAGGCAACCGACAGTACCGGCAGCAATACATCCGTCAGCCTGTTCCGTTCTGCCGTAAGCACCGGTTCAACATTGGCTCCCCGATAAAAACGAATCACGCCCAATGGAATCACGATAAACTCAAAGAACCGCACCATGGCACTCAGTACGATAATTGCCGTCATGTTGTACTGAAAAGCCATTGGGATAAAGATTGCCAAAGCCAGCGTAATTATAAACGGATAAACCGGAAAGTCATGCCTGGTTCGCTTGGCCAGCCATTGCGGTGCCTGATGCTCTTTGGCCATGGCCTCTAAAACCCGCGGCGTGTGAAACGAAGCGGCGACATTGATCCCGAACATTGAAATCAGCGCGCCCAGCTCAATCAAGACGCGCAGCCAGCGAGCTTGAAAAATCGCGGTAATGGCTACGACCTGCTTGGTTTTGACAATTGCAGCCGGATTGATTGCCATCGCTACTAAGATCGTGCCGATATAAACCAGCGCAATGACCATAATTGCCAATGGAATGGCCCGGGGCAGGTTCTTTTGCGGATCCTTCATGTCTTCTGAACCGCTTGCCACGCTCTCAAAACCAGTAAAGGCATAAAAGGCGGCAATAACTGCCATCACCAAGCCAGAAGTCGTGAGCTTGGGAATCAAAGGCTGTCCATTGGCGGCTTTAAGCGCGTCCAGATCGTGAAAATGACTGACGCCGGTTTTTAAAAAGACAATGATCCCCGCAACGATGATCAAGCCCAGCGCCAACAGTTTGCCGATGGTTGCCAGGTTGCTGACCCAGGTTAAGAAGCGCTGCCCAAAGAAATTGATCAGTAAAATAATCGCCATTAAGACAACAAAGCCCCAGGTAATGTTTTTAAAGCTGGTTGAGTCAGCACCAAAAATGGAAAGCGTACTCTTGATCACGCCAACCCCCATCACGCCCCAGGCAACGCTGGCCGAAAAGAACCGCACGACGCCCATGTAAAAGCCCATGTTCTCGCCATAGGCTGCCTTAGCATAGGAATAAGCCGCACCGCTTTTGGTAACGTACTTGGCTGCCGCGGCAAACGTCAAGGCCAGCATTGCCGCAAAGACCGCCGCGATCAGATAGACCAGTGGCGCCTTGGTTCCCACCATGGCCACGACCGAACCTGGCGTCAAAAAGATTCCGGAACCGATAATTGAATTGATTGCCAATAAGACAATTGACCAAAAGCCCAGTTTGTCAGTCTTATTCTGCATGTTCATCCCTGCCTTTCCCGTTGGCGCATTTGATCAGATAGTCAAACAGCCGGTTCATTTCTGCTTGGTGAGCGCGCAGCATTTCAGGATGCCACTGGACACCAAGCACCGTTCCCGTTTCGTTTTCAATTCCCTCATAGACGCCATCCTGCGCTAATGCATTAACCTTTAGTCCCTTGCCAACTTTTTTAATCAGCTGATGATGGTAGGAATTAACCCGCAGGCGAGGCACTTGGTCAAAAATCGCCGCCAAATGCGTATCATTAACCAGCTTGACTTGATGCGTCGCCTGCCACCATGGCGTATCGCCCTGCCAATGCTTGAGCGTCGGCACCGGATAGTACTTAAGATCCTGATAGAGCGAGCCGCCGTGAAAGACGTTGATCAGCTGAACGCCCCGGCAGATGCCCAGCACCGGGATGCCGCGCTTTTCGGCCAGCTTTAACAGCCGCATGTCAAACTGATCGCGCGCCTGCCAGACCGTGCCTTGTTCAGGCTGCGGCTCTTCGCCATAACTTTCCGAATCAATATCTTGACCACCCGAAAGAATCAAGGCATCAACCAGTTCCAGCTGAGACTCGGTTACGTCGGCATCCTCATTGAACGGAATAATCATCGGAACACCGCCATTTTTGATGACCGCCTCGCTATAGTCCTTATTGACGTAGCTGCGGCGATAGCCAACGAAAGGACCAACATTTTTGGTCAGTTCGCTGCCTGAAATGCCAACGATCGGCTTTTTCATAAACTTATCTCCTTTACAAAATAAAAAAGGGACTACCAGCTCACCGCCAGTAATCCCTTGACTCGATCAGCAACCTGTCCCGGCTGCATCATTTGGTCATGCAATCTGATGGCAGAGCAAAAAACACGCGGCAATGCATGCAGCATGGACAGCACATTTTTTGCATCATCATTTGAATAGCCATCAGTTTACCTCATTGTTTTTTAATAATTTAAGAATATCCTAACCAGCAGCGTTTGTCAATTCAAACCAGGTTAGTCCTTATCATGATGATCATCTTGTTCTTTCGGCATTCCCTGATGATCGCTCAAGTCAATTACCATGGAACGCGTTTTTTTCGACTGATTGCTATCTTGCGGCGGCTGCCAGTTGAAATGCCGAATCACCAGTGAAAGCGGCGGAATCAGCAGCATGTACAACAGGGCCGTCAGCAGCGTCGCAGGCAGGGCCAGCCGCATAAAAGGCATGATGCCCGTTCCATGAGCAAATGCATCCCCCGCAATGCCGCAAAGCACCTCGGCCGTAATCCATTGTGAGATGCCGGCTGCCACGCCGACTCCAATCGCCTGCCGATGCGTTACCTTAACGTCGCGTGGCAGCTGCCAGCCAATCAAGGCACTGACCATCACCATGTCAACGGCCATATCCAGAACCGTCATCCAATCGGCCTTGCCAAGCAAGAGCAGAATCACCGTTCCCATCGTCGTAATGCCGGCACCCCAGCGCAGATTCAAGCCAACCATTGCACTCAACCCAATGACTCCGGCCAGCTCAATGGCAACCTGTCCGCTTGGCAGCGGCGTTGACAGACGCAGCAGACCAACGATCACCATTAAAGCCGTTAGTCCCAGTGCCCAGAGACAGTCTTTTGTTCGCTGCTGCATAGGCTTAATCCAGTGGCTTTTTAGCCGTATCCTGCATCCAAGCCAGTGCCAGCGCGCCCTGCCCCAGGTGGACGCCGATTACTGGGCCAAAATAGCTCAATTCAAAGCGAATGTCGGGGTGATCGGCTTGCAGCTTGTCCAGCCATTTTTGCCCTTCTTCAGGACAGTTGGCATGCAGCACCATTGCCCGTACCGGATAGTCGAGCTTGGCCACGTCCTCGTCAAAGATCTGTTCACAGCGCGCCTTGGCCTTTTTCATTGAGCGCACCTTTTCAAATGCTTCAATGGCATAGTTTTGCGTGTGCATTGTCAAAAGCGGCTTGATCTTTAGAATTGAGCCGATAAAAGCCGATGCATTAGAAAGCCGGCCGCCCCGCACCAGGTTCTGCAGATCGTCAACGACAAAGACATTATTGAACGTATCCTGATATTCGCGCAGCTTTTTTAAGATATCATCCAGATCATCGCCTGCCTGAGCTAATTGAGCGGCTTCCAAGGCCAGATAGCCCATCATCTTGACCGTCAAGTGCGAGTCAAACGGGATGATCTTGATCGTATCCTGCATGTCTTGGGCAATCTGCGTAATCGTGTTGAGCAGGCCTGAGATTGCCTTGGTCAGGTGAATGCTGATGACGGCATCGTAGCCTTCATCAGCCAGCTTTTGATAGGTTTCCATCAAAAGACCGATCGATGGCTGCGAGGTGCTTGGAAATGACTTTGAATGAGCCAGTTTGTCGTAAAATTCTTCAGTCGTAATGTCGACGCCTTCTTGATAGCTCTGGCCGTCGATCACCAGTGGAATCGGCACTACCGTAATTTGATTCTCCGCAGCTTCTTGTGGGGTTAAATAAGCGGTACTGTCGGTTACAACCGCGATTTTCATTTAGTTTTCCTCCAGTATGATTGCAGATTTAAAATAATATTTTAGAAAAATAATAGCATGTTAAAAACTGCCGGCCTCAAAACAAGGTCTGCATTTTAATAGGATAGCACATTCAACTCACAAAACCAATTATCCAGCAATTCCAGTTGCCTTAATTTCATAAATCGTCGGTCTGACTTGGTTTTGGATGACAATCAACGTTATAATAGACTAGTTATGCAAAACAAAGGAGGAACGCAAAAATGCCATTTGACGGTTTCTTTACTCATGCTATGGTTCACGAGCTGAATCAAACGCTGCAGGGTGGCCGTGTTTCCAAGGTCAACCAGCCCTATCCTGCCGAAATGGTGATGGTAATCCGCGCCAATCGCCATAACTACTCCCTGCTGATCTCGGCCAATCCATCCTATCCACGCATTCAGATCACGCAGATTCCTTATCAAAATCCCGCTGTCCCTAGCAATTTCGCCATGACCATGCGTAAATATCTGGAAGGAGCGCTGGTAAAAGAAGTCGCCCAGATTGAAAACGACCGGATCGTTAAGCTGACCTTCTCGACTTTAGATGAGCTGGGCGACCCATTGGAACTGGTGATGATGGTCGAAATCATGGCGCGCCACAGCAACGTTACGCTGGTTAATGCCAAGACCGGCAAGATCATTGATGCCATCAAGCATGTCGGCAGCGACGTCAACCGCGTCCGTCTGCTTTTACCGGGAGCAGCCTTCATCATGCCGCCTAAACAGCCGCGGTTCAATCCTTACCTGCCCAACCAGATTTATTCTGACCTGGTTCGCGAGCTAAAAGATGATCCGATTCAGCTTGCCAAAAAACTGCAGGCCAGCTATCAAGGACTGGCACCGGAAACTGCTAGGGAACTGGCGGCCGAGCTTTTGGCCAGCGACAGTCTGCCAAGCGCCTACCAAACTTTTCTGCGTCATTTCGAGGCCCCGCAACCAGTTCTGATTACTAACGAAAAAAACAAAACTAGTTTCGCGGCTTTTACTCCTATCAATACCGCTGATCTCAAGGTGCAGTCGTTTGCCACGCTTTCTGAGCTGCTCGATGCCTACTATGTCAACAAGGCACAGTCTGATCGCACCAAGGAATTAGCCGGTCAGGTATTAAAAGTGGTGCATAATGAACTCAAAAAAGACCGGCGCAAGATGAAGAAGTTTCAAAAAGAGCTGGCTGATGCCGCTGACGCCGACCGCTATCGAATCCGCGGCGAACTGCTCACTACCTGGCTGCATCAGGTTCCCCGTGGCTCTCAGTCAGTTGAGCTGCCTAATTTTTATGATGAGAATCGACCGCTTAAGATCACGCTGCAGCCTGATCTGTCGCCTTCTCGCAACGCTCAGAAATACTTCACGCGCTATAACAAGCTCAAGGCCTCAGTTAAATACGTCAACGAGCAGATGGCGATTACGCAAAAAGAAATCGATTATTTTGAAACGATTCTCAGTCAGATCGACTTGGCTAATCCCAGCGACGTTCAAGAGATTCGCCTTGAGCTCCAGCAGCAGGGATACATCAAGGCTAAACACAAAAAAGGCAAAAAGCAGCGCAAGATTCCTGTTTCCAAGCCTGAAGTCTTCCATGCCGCTGATGGTACGGTCATTTTGGTCGGCAAAAACAATCTGCAAAACGACCGGCTGAGTTTTAAAACAGCCAATAAAAACGAAATCTGGCTGCACGTCAAGGATATGCCTGGCTCGCATGTCGTGATTCGCGATTCCAACCCTAGCAAAGAAACGATCCTGCAGGCGGCTCAGCTGGCAGCCTGGTTCTCTAAGGGGCGCGACTCTGCCCACGTATCGGTTGACTATCTGCCGGTAAAGAACCTGCATAAGCCAAGCGGTGCCAAGCCTGGTTTTGTAACCTTCCGTGGTCAAAAAACGCTGTCGGTAATGCCAAAAAAGCTGCCGAACTAAATAAAAGGACTTTGATGCATTGCCACCAAAGTCCTTTTATTTTAATAATTGCCGACAAACATTCCCTCAGCTTTTGGCGGTTGATATTCGCCAAAGTAGTCGGCAAAATCCAGATCCAGGTAGTCGCATAAATCCTTGACCTCAGTCATTGTCTTATCAATGACCGGAATCCCGTTTGCCTTACGATCAGCCATGGCCAGGATCTCTTTTTCGCCATGCGTATAGATCTTGTCGTGACCATCTGCCTTAGCAGAATCGCGCAGCTTTTGCAGATATTCAGAAAGGTGCTGACTGATTGCCTCACCATCACCAAATGCGTTGAGATTGATGGCCATAAAGCCGTGGCAGATTCCTGACTTGCCATTTTGCATGGTTGATTCAGAGGTCGTACCCATTGAAAGAATCGATGAGAAGATCTCGGCGACCATCCCATTACCATAGCCCTTATGCGACCCCAGCGTTTCCGTATTGCCGCCCAAAGGCATGATGCCGCCGCCGTTTTTGTGAACGATATTGTCCAAGACCATCGCCGCATCGTTGGTTGGCTCGCCTTGTGCATCCAAGGCCCAACCATCTGGTAATGGCTGATTCAGCTTATTGTACATCTCCAGCTTGCCCCGCGTAACGACCGTCGTTGACGCATCAAACAAAAAGTCATAAGGCCGTGCTGGCACGCACCAGGCTTGTGGATTGGAACCGATCATTGCCTGTCTGCCAAACGTTGGGACCATGATGGCCTCGCTGTTGGTACAGGAAAAACCAAGCATGCCTTCTTTAGCGGCCATTTTGGCATAGTACCCGGCAATACCGTAATGATTTGAATTACGAACCGAAACGATTCCAACGCCTGCTTTCTTGGCTTTGGCGATTGCCAGTTCCATCGCGAAATGCCCATTAAGCTGTCCCATGCCATCATGGCCGTCAACTACCGCCGAGACTGGAGTTTCAAAAACGATTTCTGGCTTGGCATCAACTTTCATCGTCCCTTTTTGAATTCCCTTATAGTAGCGGACCATTCGCTGCATGCCATGACTTTGAATACCATACATATCGGCAGTTAATAAAACGTCGGTAATGATGGCAGCCTGTTTCGCGTTAAAACCAAACTTTTGAAAGGCATCCATGCAAAGACGATCAAGCTGTTCGTAGGAAAATTTTACGACTTTATTTTCATTCATTTTGCAAGCTTCTTTCTGTTTATAAAACGCTTCACGACTTAACATGATTAAATCATAACATATTTTCCGCCTAAATTTAAGCGCTTTCATTAATAAATATCAAATATTTTTGTATTTTTTACAAATTTAAAAACGATTGCAAAATTAAAAGAACCAGACATCTTGACCTGCCTGGTTCTTTTAATTGCTATTCAAAATCATCATCACTCAAAAACTGCATCTGACCACCCAAAACCCGGTTGATGGTTGGCTTTTCATGAACAAGATGCAGCGACTTGAACGGAAAGACTGCTCGATAGACTGCCATTTTGGTTTCGCCTTTAGGAACCAGCGCTTCATTTAAGGCATCGCCATCCAGCCGGCCCAATGCCATGCGTACCGTAATTCCCGGCAGATTCAACTTTAAGACCTTCGACAAAAAGGCAATTTCCGGCAATGGCATATGCTGAACCAAAAGCTGCTTAAAGGTACCATCAAAGCGGTGTACAAAAACAACCTGGTAAAGTCCTGGCGCCTTCTGCTCACTAATAGCCTGACCACCTTGCTTTTCCAGCAAAGCAAAATCATGCGGCGTCAAGCGGGCCGGAAAACGCTGCGCAGTCGGCTGATAGCTCAGATCATCGGTTGACTGCAGATCTGCCGTAATGCCCAGCGGATAGATGAGCTGACCGTCAAACAGTGCGTTAAAACTGTCCAGCGGCTCACCGACCGTTAATGAAGTTGGGCGCTGATCTTCAGGAATCTCGGCAATCTGGATGTTTTTGGCAATTGGTCCCAGCTGGTCGATCAATTCATGACGACTAGCCGGAATCAATACGACTTCCGGATGCTCGACGTCCAAAACCGCACGAATGTTTTCTGACTGCAGCGGCTCCAGATAGCGCTTGCGAGCCAGCATCGGCGCCAAGGTTACCGAGCTGGGATTGTCATTGATGATGACGGTCTGGTAGCCATGGTCGCGCAATTCACGCAGCGTGTTGGCAACAAAATAGTCACAGGAAGTTCCGTTGCCCAGCCGCAATGGTCCCGTACCTACAACGACTGCGGTTGGCGAAGGACTTGGATTGGCCTCATCCTCCATTTCATACGTAGAGTAAAAAACGTTGGTGTGCTGATCAAATTCGCCCGCAGAAGGCTCCAGCTCCTTAAAGGTTCGGTGAATGACATGCTCGTCTCGCATTGCTACCACCTTAGTCGTTGGCCATTGCCAGATCTTAGCAATGCTTTCATCGCTCATGCCGCAGTATTTGGCCTTGACCAACAGCTCTGTATCGCCAGGATGGCCCTTGAGCGCATCTTCAATCGTCTGCATCTGACGCAGACAGGCAAAGTAATAGGCATCGATCTTAGTCAGCTCGGTCAGCTCATCATCAGTGTAGCCGCGCCGCAAAGCTGCCAACAGCGTAAACAGACGACCGGCATGCGGATGGATCAAAAGCTGCACCAGCTCATCATCGGAAAGCTGATCCTGTTTTGCCAGGCGTGAATCCTGCTCTATTCTTGGAAAGTCACTGATTGCCTTAAACATGGCCTCAGTCAGACTGCGACCAACGCCAATCATCGTCCCCGTTGACTTCTTGCGCGTGCCAAGCTGCCGATCTGCATCGGGCAGTTCGGCAAACGGCCAGACTGGCATCCGGACGGCAACGTGATCCATAACCGGTTCCGTCACGGCCGCGTGCTTATAGTAGCCGTGGTCAAGATGAATGTCACGCAGCGTCTTGCCGGCATATAATTCGCCACAGACGACCTGCAGGGCATAGCCGGTTGCTGTTGCCGCAAAAGCCGTTAAGCGGTCAAAATAAGGATTATTTTTGATCACGTAGAATTTTCCGTTAGCTTGATCAAGCGCAAATTGAACGTGATTGACGCCGACGATCCGCAGTTTGCGCGTTATGGCAAATGCCGTATCGCGCATGTCTTGAATTTCTCGATCAAGCAACGTCTGGGCCGGAATCACCGCAATTGAATCGCCAGCATGAATGCCAATCGGATCGATATCTTCGACGCAGGCCAGCTGCATCATCGTCCCAAAGCCGTCTCTTAAAACAACGATCTCGATTTCCTTAAACCCAGCCAGACTCTGCTGAACTGTAATCTGACCCGAGCGTGACTGTCTGAGACCAGTTGCCACGGCCCGCTTAAGCTCATCTTGATCATGTACCAGCGAACGCCAGCCCGCTCCTTTGGGTAATACAGAGCGCACTATAATCGGATAGCCGACCCGTTGGACCATCTCCAGTGCATCAACGTAATTATCGACTTTAGAGATGGCCTTGGTAGGCACGTTGAGATTATGCAGCGTCTTGCCGAGCAGCATTGGGTTGTTGATCTGACGAATCGTAGCTTCAGGTACTCCCAAAAGCTCAATGTCATCGGCCTGCAGAATGCCGGTCTCGCTGACTGCCTGAATCAGCTCAAATGCTCGCCGGCCGCCCAGCGTTGGCAGGATTGCATCAGGATGATACTGCTTGATCGTGGCAACGACATTTTCAACCGTCAGTGACTTGATGCAGGCATGATCGATGGCATCCGGACAATCCAAGGTAAAAGAAAATGGATTGTCATCAATGAGGATCGTCTCCCAGCCCTGCTCTTTTAAGACGCTGGCAACCTGAAAAGCCGCAGCATCAAGCTCATCGCCATGTTCAATGCTGTCGGCGCCGGCTCCAATCAGAAGAACCTTTTTCATCGCCATCCCTCCTCGCGCTGCTTCATAATGTCCATAAACTCATCAAAAAGATTGTTGGTTTCATCCGGACCAGGCGCGCCATCAGGGAAGAACTGCACCGAAAAAGCCGGATAGTGACGATGCCGCAACCCTTGAACCGTGCCATCAAGCATATCGACATAGGTAATAAAAAGCTGCGAACGATCGACTGAGTTGCGCCGAATTACATAACCCTCACCTTGAAAAGCAAAAACAATGTGATCGGTGATGATCTCTCGGATTGGATGATTCATGCCATGATGCTCGGTTGCCAAACGCTCAACCTTACACCCATTCGCTAAGGCAAACAGCTCGTGCCCCAGTCCAATGGCAAACATGGGGACCTTAGCCTCAACTTGCCGAATCATTTCCAAGACTGATCGTTTCAATGATTCAGGGTTTCCTGGGCCGCTGGAGAGCACTACGCCATCCGGATCCAATCGCAAAATATCATCAACGCTGGCCGTATATGGCAGCACGGTAACATTGCACTTACGCCGCGAAAGCTCCCTTAAGATCCCGTTTTTAAGGCCAAAGTCAATCACGACCACGCTGCGGCCAATATCTGGATTGGGAAATGGCTTTGGCGTGGCAACCTGAGCAACCTGCTGATTGGTCAAAACGGTAGCATGCAGCTGATCAAACGCATGATCATCAGGGACTGGGACGATACTGCCCTTCATCGGCTGGCCAACCTTTCGCAGATGCCGCACGATAGCCCGCGTGTCAACGTTGGTAACCCCAGGAATATTCATCTGCTTTAAATACTGATCCAGAGTCGTTCCATGACGCCGTTCCTTTAAGGGTGCCAGATTACGGCAGACGACACCTTTGATTGAAGGTACGATCGATTCATAGATATTGCGCTGAATTCCATAATTGCCAATATTGGGGTTGGTAAAAACGACAATTTGATTATGGTAGATTTGGTTGGTAATAATTTCTTGATATCCCGTCATACTGGTATTAAAAACCATCTCGCCAAAAGTTACGGCAGGCGCGCCAAATCCCTCACCCTCAAAGATGGAGCCATCCTCAAATATCAAATATCTTGCTGTCATCCAATCTCATCTCACTTTTTAAGCCGCCTCAAAACTATTCATCACGGCGGTCGGTTTTGTCCAAATGTTCAAGCATCTTGGTAAAGTAGTCCGGCAGCGGCGCGGTAAACGTCATCTCTTGACCGCTGCGGGGGTGTCGAAAGCCCAACAGACCAGCATGCAGATACTGTCCCGGTCCAGCCAGGGTTTTGCGTGGCCCATACAGTGGATCGCCAGCCAAGGGATGCCCGATATAGGCCATATGAACGCGAATCTGATGCGTTCGCCCAGTCTCCAGCCGACATTTGACCAGCGTATAGTGCTGATAACGCTTCAGTACCTTAAAATGCGTTACGGCATGACGGCCATCCAAGACGACTGCCTGTTTCTTGCGATCTTTTTTGGAACGACCCAGCGGCGCATCAATCGTTCCCTGCTCCTCTTTGATCACGCCATGCACCAAGGCGACGTACTCACGCTGGTTGGTCTTGGACTTCAGCTGCGCGGCCAGACTGCGGTGTGCCAGATCATTTTTGGCCACCATCAACAGGCCCGAGGTATCCTTATCGATGCGGTGGACGATTCCTGGCCGAAACTCACCATTGATCGTCGACAGCGGCGAATGATACAACAGTGCGTTGACCAGCGTATGACTGGGATGCCCAGGCGCGGGATGCACTACCATTCCGGCCGGTTTATTGACGACGATCACATCATCATCCTCATAAACGATATCCAGGGGAATGTTTTCTGGTTCCAAATCAATGGTTTGCGGTTCTTCAGGTATGATGCGCACCATATCGCCCACTTGAAGCTTGTACTTGGTTTTAACGGACTGCCCATTAACGGTAACGTGGCCATCCTCAATCCATTTCTGCAGCTGCGAGCGGGAAACATCACTTAGAAAATGGCCCAAAACCTTGTCAATGCGGCCGGTCAGATCGGCATCAATCTTGATTTGGCGTTCTGAGTTCATTTGTGATCATCCTCTTTCAAAACTACGATCAGCATGATAAACACGCCAACCGTTAAACAGGCATCGGCAACGTTAAATACTGGGAAATTGACGTTTCTTAGGGCAAACATATCAACCACGTATCCCTGACTGAGCCGGTCGATAAAATTACCGACTGCACCAGCCATAATCAGCGAAAGTCCTGTCATCATCCAGGCAGAGCGGCGATTTTTCCACATCAGATAAGCTACCACGATAATTGCAATTACCGTTATGACCGCAAAAAACCACTGCCGCCCTTCCAACATGCTCCAAGCTGCCCCGGTATTATGCAGATTATCCAGATCCAGCAGTCCCGGAATGAACGTTCGGCTGCCATTTAACGGGATATTGCTGGTTACCCAGTGCTTGACGATTTGATCGACAATGATCAGACCAACGATTAAAATCAAAGACCATGGCAGCAGCGATTGTTTTTTCAATTGATTCTTTTCTGTTTTATTCATGTTCATTTTTTACTGCATTACCCAGCGTAATCTTTAAAGAGTCGATTGAGCGCGCGGAAAATGAAAAGGTCATGACCTCGCCATTAACCGTGATCGTCATGGTATGCTTGGTAAAGCGAGGCTGGCGAATGTCTTTAAGCGGAATGACCAAAAAACGATTCTGCAGCATACGATCAAATACCATTTTGGTCGGCGTTACCAAAACCGTGCGCCGGCCAATCGCCAAAACTGCTAAAATAATAAAAAGCGCTAAAAGCAATGCCGTAATCCAGTTAAAATGAGTAATCTCCAGCCAGACCACGACACCGGCAATGCCAATCAAAAGCATCCAGCACCATTGAATGGTTGCCGAGGTTAGATCCGGCTGATAAAAGTAGCGTTTTTCTTCTTCCAAAATATCACTTCCTAATGTCAATGAGGTAATCAAATGATCAAACTATATACCGATGCTGCCACCAAAGGCAATCCTGGCCCCACCGGACTGGGAATGCTGATTGTCAAAGACGGCCATCAGCAGCAGCTTAAAGCTTTTTTGCCGCGGGCTTCTAATCATCAAGGCGAATTTGCCGCGGCAATTGAAGGCTTTGCCTATTTAAAAAAACATTTTTCCAATCAAGAGACCGTGCTGTTTTATACCGACAGCCGCCTGCTGAGCGACGCTGTGGGCAAAGAGCATGCGCGTCATTATGAAAACGAGCTGAACGAGCTGTTGACCAGCATGGACGATTTTAAAACCGTCGTAGTCCAGTGGGTACCTGAAAAAGAAAATCAAGGCGCCCACCAGCTGGCCAATCAGGCTCTGCATGAATGGGTCAATCAGCCTGACCATCAGTAACCAGTATATCAAACTTTCTTACGGTCTGATCAACAATCCGTCAGTCGCAATAATTTCTTAAATGCCCTCATCTTACTATATGTAAATTAAGAATTCATGCATTATTTTTAGTCAAAAAATCGCCCTGCCTTGCTTCAGACAGGACGATTTTTTTGCGACTATTTGGGTTACTCAATTACAATGTAGGATTTGATCGTCTTACGGTCAGCCATATCACGATAGGCTTCGTTGATCTGATCCAGCGTGTAGGTTTTGGTAAACACTTTGCCTGGATTGATCTGCCCATCCAAGACCGCCTTTAAAAGCACGTTTTTATCATAGGTCGTCACACTTGCCGAACCACCAGCCATTGCAATATTGTGGGCAAACAGCGTGAATGGATCGACATTGCTGTGCGGCACGCCGATTCGACTGACGTGAGCGCCATTGTGAACTACTGCCAGACACTGATTGATTGAAGCTTCTGTACCGACACAGTCTAATGCCGCGTCAGCACCACCGCCAAGCAGCTCCTTGACCTTTTTTACTCCTTCATCACCACGTTCAGCAACATACGCCGTCGCGCCAAATTCCTGGGCCAGTTTTTGCCGATCCTCATGACGACTCATGATAACGACCTGCGAGGCTCCCATCATTTTAGCAGCAATTACGGCACATTGACCAACCGCGCCGTCACCAACGACAACAACACGATCGCCATGCTTAACCTCAGCCGTTCGTGCGGCATGATAGCCAGTTGCCATCACGTCGGCCAACGTCATAAACGACTTCATCATGCCTTCGCTATAGTCTTCTGGCTGACCAGGAATCTTAATCAAAGCCCAGTTGCCATGCTTAAAGCAAATATATTCGGATTGGAAACCTTCACTCCAGTTATCATAAAGGACCCGCTCGTCGCAGGTGCCATCATAGCCGGCCAGACAGGCAGCACAATGTCCACAGCCATGCGTGAATGGAGCAATAACAAAATCACCTGGCTTGACCGTTGTAATCGCACTGCCGACCTCTTCAACGATCCCAAGCGCTTCGTGACCGCTGTTAACTGAGTCGTTGGCTTTTTGATCACCTGCTGAGTAGGCCCATAGATCTGAACCGCAGACACAGGTCCGGATCACGCGAATAATTACGTCATCATCGGCCTGCAAGGTTGGCTTGGCAGCCTCTTTAATCACCATTTTACCGGGTTCAGCAAAAATTGCCGTTTTCATCCAAAATTCCTCCTTACGATTTCAGCAACCGGATACATCGACTTAGGTACAGCTTAATCCTTAAAGCGTACTTTAAGTCAACCCGTTCAGTCGTTAAAAACAGCACGATTCGAATCATCTGACTTTAATCTTAGGCTATTGATAGCGTCCCGCTACGCTGGATCGCTTTTAATATCAGCTCGGAAATTTTTCAAAAATAAAAACCGACCACCACCACGGGCAGTCGATTCTGCTTAATAAATTTAATGATTGAGCCTAAAGTGCCTGCGTAGCAAATGAACGACTCTCCAAAGCCTTCAACAGGGCATTGACCGTATCAAGCGCCGTCAAAAGCGGGATATTGTGCTCAATTGCCGTCTGCCGAATCACAAAGCCATCAGAAGCCTTTTCATAATCATGTTCCATGGTATTGATAACCAGGTCCACGTCATTGTTCTTTAAGACGTCTAAAATGTTGGCCCGCTTGGAATCCTCTTCATGCAGCTTGCCAACGGTCGTAACGTGCAGGCCGTTTTGCTTTAAGAAATCTGCCGTGCCATCCGTAGCCAAAATTCGGTAGCCGATCTTGGCAAAGCGCTTGGCTAGTGGCAAAATCGTCTCTTTATCACGGTCCTCAATCGTCAGTAAAACATTGCCATAGTCCGGCAGATGCATCTTGGCGCCTTCAAACGCTTTATAGAGTGCCTTTTCAAACGTGTAGTCGCTGCCCATGACCTCACCAGTAGATTTCATTTCAGGTCCCAGGTAGCTGTCAACGTCATCCAGCTTATTGAAGCTAAAGACTGGCGCCTTAACATGAATGGTCTTTGACTCTGGGTAGAGACCATCTTGATATCCTTGACTGGCCAATGACTCGCCCAAAATCACGCGGGTTGCTACCTGAGCCATTTCGATTCCCGTAATCTTGCTCAAAAACGGTACCGTCCGGCTGGCCCGTGGATTGACTTCCAAGACATAGGCCTCATGGTTATGAATAATAAATTGAATATTCATGATGCCCACGCACTTCAAAGCTACGCAAAGCTTCTTGGTAGCGGCCACGATCTGCTGCTTAATATCGTCATCAAAGCTTTGTGGCGGATAGACGGCCATTGAGTCGCCAGAGTGCACGCCGGCGCGTTCGATATGCTCCATGATCCCCGGCAAAAGAACCTCTTTGCCGTCACAGATGGCATCAACCTCGCATTCACGCCCTTCCAGATAGGCATCGACTAAAATTGGATGATCTTCAGCGGCTGGCGCGTTTTGGCTGAGATATTCGTGCAGTTCTTTTTCATTGTAGACGATCTCCATTGCCTTACCGCCTAAGACGTAGCTTGGCCGTACCAAGACCGGATAGCCAATCTCCTTAGCCGCTTTTAAGACGCCTACTCCAGTCGTGGCCGTTAACCCAATCGGCTGCTTGAGCTGCAGATCCTTGATGACTTGATCAAAGACTTCTCGGTCCTCGGCCGCATCCAAATCCTTAACCGTAGTTCCCAGAATCTTGACGCCATGCTCAGCCAAGCCTGCTGCCAGATTGATCGCTGTCTGACCGCCAAATTGAACGATCACGCCCATTGGCTGCTCCAGATCGATCACGTTCAGCACGTCTTCCAGCGTCAACGGTTCAAAATAAAGCTTGTCAGAAACCGAAAAGTCAGTTGAAACCGTTTCGGGATTGGAATTCATGACGATCGCCTCATAGCCCAGTCGTTGAATTGCCTTAACACTGTGGACGGTGGCATAGTCAAACTCTACCCCTTGACCAATTCGAATCGGGCCCGAGCCGATAACCAAGACAGACGGCCGCGTGCTTTTGATGCTTTCATTTTCATGATCATACGTACTGTAGAAATATGGTGTCTGCGACTCAAATTCAGCTGCGCAGGTATCAACCATCTTATAGACTGGTACGATGCCGTTTTGCAGCCGCAGCTGACGGACGCTGTCGACATCAGTCTGCCAGAGATCGGCAATCGTTGGATCAGAAAAGCCGTACTGCTTAGCCAGTTTTAACACAGCGGCGTCTTTAGGGCTGGCCTTGATCTGATCTTCCAGTTCCACGATATGTTTTAAGATATCCAAAAAGTAAACGGTAATCTTAGTCAGCTCATGCAGGTCTTCTAGGCTGTAGCCACGCCGCAGCGCCTCAGCCAGATAAAAGATTCGATCGTCTTGAACGTGCACCAGCTTATCTTCCAGCTCAGTATCAGATGCTGACTGCGCCTCCTTTGAAAACAGGTCTTTTTGATCGATTTCCAGGGAGCGAACGGCTTTTTGAACGGCTTCCTCACAGTTGCGGCCGATTGCCATTACTTCACCGGTGGCCTTCATCTGACTACCCAGACGGCGATCGGCATGAGTAAACTTGTCAAATGGCCAGCGCGGAATCTTGCAGACTACATAGTCCAGTGCCGGTTCAAATTCAGCAAACGTCGTCCCGGTAACCGGGTTTTTGATTTCATCTAAAGTCAGACCAACGGCAATCTTCGCAGCCATCTTGGCAATCGGATACCCAGTCGCCTTGGAGGCCAGGGCCGAGGAACGCGATACCCGCGGATTAACTTCGATCACGTTGTATTGATAACTATTGGGATCAAGTGCTAGTTGAACGTTGCAGCCACCTTCGATCTTGAGCGCCCGAATCAGTTTGAGCGCGCAGTCACGCAGCATCTGATATTCACGATCAGAAAGCGTCTGACATGGAGCAAAAACAATTGAGTCACCCGTATGAATCCCGACCGGATCAAAGTTTTCCATACAGCAGACTACCATGGCATTGTCAGCGGCGTCACGCATTACCTCAAATTCGATTTCTTTATAGCCGGCAATTGATTTTTCAATCAGACACTGGGTTGCCGGTGAAAGATCCAAACCATTAGCAGCAATGGCCTTCAGCTCGTCATCGTTATGGCACATGCCACCACCAGTGCCACCCATTGTAAACGCAGGCCGTACAATGACTGGATAGCCGATCGCATGGGCAAACTCAAGCGCCTCATCAACCGTGGCCACCGTCTTGGAGGCAGGCACGGGCTCGTTTAAACGCTGCATCAGCTCTTTGAATTTTTCCCGGTCCTCGGCCTCATCAATCGAATCCAGCTTGGTACCCAGCATCTGAATGTTCAATTCATCCAAGATCCCCGTCTTGCCCAGCGCCACTGCCAGGTTCAAGCCGATCTGTCCTCCCAGCGTCGGCAGGATTGCATCTGGATATTCCTGGCGAATAATGCGTGACACTGATTCGACTGTCAAAGGTTCAATATAAACATGATCAGCAATCTCGGTATCCGTCATGATCGTTGCCGGATTAGAGTTAACCAGTACCGTCTCATAGCCTTCCTCGCGCAATGCCATGCAGGCCTGGGTTCCTGAGTAGTCAAACTCGGCTGCCTGACCAATGATGATTGGTCCCGAGCCGATTACCAAAATTTTATGAATATCTGTCCGTTTAGGCATTGGTGCGTGCTTCCTTTCGTTGATCTACCATGCTGATAAAGTCGTCAAACAAACCGTCGGCATCATGCGGACCCGGGGCGGCATCTGGGTGAAACTGAACCGAGAATGCCGGATATTGACGATGCCGCAATCCTTCAACGGTACCGTCGTTGATCTCGATATGCGTAATCATCAGCTTTTCTTTATCGATTGAAGCTGGATCAACCGCGTAACCATGATTTTGTGAAGTAAACACGATCTGACCAGAGGCGATGTCTCTGACTGGATGATTGAATCCGCGGTGACCAAACTTCATCTTGTAGGTGCTGGCACCATTGGCCAAGGCAAAAATCTGATGTCCCATGCAGATGCCAAAGACCGGCAGATGCCTTTCAATCTCAGCAACCATTTTGGCAGCCGCTGTCATTTCTTCAGGGTTGCCAGGGCCATTTGAAAGCAGCACGCCATCCGGATGCAGATTTAAGATCTCTTGAGCCGTTGTTGAATATGGCACCACGATCGTATTACAGTCTCGTTTGGCCAGTTCGCGCAAAATGCTGTGCTTGGCGCCAAAGTCAACGACCACGATATTGCGCTTGGTCCCAGGATTAGGATAAAGCGTCTTGGTTGAGACTTGGCTGATAATGCCTTGGGTTGGATTTTGACTCTTTAGTACTTTAATCACACTGTCGGCATCGGCGATTGAGTCGGTAATTCTTCCGCGCAGCGTACCGAAATGACGCAGCTTGCGGACCAGCTCACGTGTATCGATGCCCTGCAGTCCTGGAATGTTCATCTTTTCTAAAAAGCCCGGCAGAGTATCCTGCATGCGCCAGTTGCTTGGAATACGGGCTACCTGCCGACAGATGACGCCCTTGATCTGTGGCTGTAGCGATTCAAAATCGTCCAGCGTTACGCCATAGTTGCCGATCAGTGGATTGGTAAATACCAGGATCTGATTGGCATATGATTGATCGGTAATCGCTTCTTGATAACCAGTCATCCCTGTGGTGAAGACGACTTCGCCAGTGGTCTGCACATCCGCGCCAAAGCCCTCGCCTTCATAGATTGAGCCATCCTCCATAATCAAATAACGTTTCATTACAATCTCCCTTTTCTAAACGATCTCAATCAAGCCTGTGCCATTTCGTTTTGCTTGATTAAAACGACGCTGTCTTGACCATCAATCTCGCTTACATTAACCTTTACGCGCTCCTGCATGGACGTAGGAATGTTCTTGCCGACAAAGTCAGGTCGAATCGGCAGCTCACGATGTCCCCGATCCACCAGTACCGCCACTTGCACTCGTTTAGGCCGTCCTTGGTCCATAATGGCATCCAATGCTGCTCGTGTCGTGCGGCCGGTAAAGAATACGTCATCGACCAATACCACGCGCTGATCGTTGATGTCGGCACCCAGCTTTAGATCTTCATTGCTAACGGTCGGTCGTCGATCATCGCGATAGTTGGTAACGTCCAGCTCACCAACCGGTACCTGCACGTTTTCCAGTTTCTGCAACTGATCGGCAATGCGACGCGCCAAATAGACTCCCCGCGTCTTGATCCCAACCAGAACCAGCTCCTGCGTACCCTTGTTGCTTTCGACAATTTCGTAGGTGATTCGCGTTAAGGCCCGTTTCATGGCCATCGCATCATAAAATTCTTTCATTTCGCCAAACTCCTTACAAAATTTGTCCAATAAAAAAGCACTGCCTCACGACTCGTGAACCAGTGCTCCAACATATTGTTTAAAAAGCGCGACCAAAACGTCGACCAAATTTAAACGATGCTGCCTTGCTAGCCTCACGGGACTAAATTTAAAGGACATATAGATTGTTATTTAATTTAATGGATAGCTATGCGTTTGTCAAGCATATTTCTAAAATTAATGATTATTGTTTCAAAATCAAGCGCTTACATATTAATTAGAAAAAGACCGTTTTTAAGGCAAAAAACACTGGATTCATGCAATTTTAACGTTTATTACCGCCAGTATTCCCTTTTGTTTAAGTAAATTAAATCATTTTACTTTAATGGTTTAATAATTTTTATTCATCTTTTATACATATTCAGCAATTAAAAAAGTCCGATGCAGCTGGCATCAGAC
>NZ_JBKZAY010000005.1:0-106650 GCF_046939755.1 Limosilactobacillus mucosae | reverse complement strand
GGTCGACACTCGACTACTTAACGTCGCGACGGCGTTCAGGAATACGAGCGGACTTACCAGTACGTTCACGGAATTAATGGCGGCATTCACTAACATCTCATAGTGGTGTTAATGCCATGTCATTGCCTATTTCGTCTTTATCTAAGTTAGTAAATACATTCAATATTGTATCACTATACTTTCACATTTTTGCTACCTAATGGCTACCAAGTGACTACTTCACAAGTCTATCTTTAGTACCATAAAAATGCCCCACTCAGCGATATGCTAAGAAGGGCTTTTATCGTGTGCACTATAACTAGATCCCTTAGAATGACTAGCTATTTTCTCTTATAGTATATTACTTTTCAGGAATAAAGCTAGACGAATTTTCAATCTGAATTTTATGTTCTTTTATAGTATAATCAGTCTGTTAAGGCATGCACCTTGCTATGCTCACTTTGAATGAGTCAGAAAGTGAGGTGGTTCTTATGCCGAAGTTGTGCTATTTAAAACGCATGCTTCGAGTCTATAAAGGAGCATGCTGCTGTTGTTCTATATGTTCAACGGATTAGCTAAGGTCATTGAAGCTATGCATGGATTATCACAGCCTGTGCAGTTTGGCGTTTTGCTCGTAACTGCATTTATCGCATTTTGTGCTTTAATGGCTGTTATCTTTCATTAAAAAAAAGCCCTGCTGGGAACAGAGCTTTTTAAGCTGACACTAGTATAGATAGTATAGCAAGGTCTAGGACAAGCCTTAACTAGTTTAAACACGCCACAAATTTGTGGTGTGTTTTTTCTTTACAGTCAGATTCTAACATTGCTATTTTTTAAATTCAAATTTTTTTATTGGATCCTTAACGCCGGTTACGGCTTCCACGCCTTCTGTAGTAACGACTCATGCTTTCTTAATAAGAGAAAAAGCCCTACACACGGCGGTGTTCAAAAAAGGAGAGGACTCACCTCTTTTCTTTTTAGTATAGTTTGGTGCCATGTGTAGGGCTTTGCCTTATATATTTAATTGTAGATATTATTCAAACAATCCATATGCTTCATTAGTGCGTGCATCTCGACAAGCAACGTAGCCGTACTGGCCGTTAGCTCGTGGCTGGCGTAGATAGACAAAGCCATTGGTCCGTGCCCATGCATCATACTTAACCACTGATCCGCCATATAATACGGCGATCACGGAGCTAGAAGGCGTAGCACCCCAGCGCAGATGCAGGACATAGCCAGAGCCTACCGTGAACTTACCATTTTCGGCATGCCAGGTAACTCCCAAGCTGTCCCGCCAAGTAGTGCCGGCTGATGTAGACTCTGCAGCAGCTTTCTTATCTTGCTGTGGTTGTGGCTGAGTCGTTGGCTGAACCGTGCCATCCCCTTTGGCCAGCTTGTGCCAGCCGTCTGCATCAAGATAAAACTCAGAGCGGTCCATCGTGTTGCCGGTATACTGCCAGCCAGTCAGATTAGACCAAGGAGCAAACTTATACGAACTCAGGAATGCTGGCACTGCCCAGCTGTTAGCATAGGTAGGATAACCAGCCCCCCACAAGCCACAAGAGTTGGAGCAGTTGGCTACTTGCCAAACAGCACTGAATTGTACATAAATAATTGGATAGACGCCAGTCTGGCTATGTACATAGTCAACAAACGTCCGACACCAGTTAGCATTACCCCAGCTGGCATTTTGGCCTGCTTCCCAGTCTAAGCCAAGAATTGCTTCACCAATGTAGTTTTTAACGTTGGCAAGAAAATACTTGGCTTCCGCTACCGGGTCACCACCGCCGGCATAGTGATATACGCCTAGCAGTTTGCCTGCGTTTTTAGCTGCTTGGTAATCTGTGTCACAGAATGGATTGACATAGCCAGTACCTTGCGTAGCCTTTACAATGACACCTTGTGCGTTAGGATCAGTAGCATAGCTACGTGGCGAGCCAGAGTATACATCTACTACTTTAATTGTCATAATATCACCCCTTACTTACTAAGCACTGGCTGCGTGTCATTTACGTTGTCAGTGCTTTTTTGCTTCTTGTCGCCTAACCCTGACTTCTCATAAGCAGATTGCACAACGGCTTCTGCGTCCTCTGGTGCGATATGGTGGCCAGATTGAGCCAGTGACGTTTGCACCATGTCGACAGCCTTAGCGTACTTCTCCGAACCAGACATGGACCGGCTAGCCATCGTGTTGACGGCCGCTTCTGCTACCTGTTCAGCCAGCGTCCAGAGTTGACGTGACTGTTCCGTTTTCGCCGTCTTAGCCTTAGCCGTCAGCAGTGGCTTAGCATAAGCCCACAAAAAGGCCACCAAGACTGCCAGCGTGCCTGACTGAATCAGCCACTCAACAATATCATTTACTGTTTTCATCATTTACTCGCTCCTTTAAGATTAGTGTCTGCCTTAACCAACTCATTGACCTTCTCAGTCAGCTTATGCACCTGGTCGATCAGTCGGTCGTTATCTTGACGTAACTGCTTGATCTGAGTGTTGAGTGTGTCGATTGTCTTGGACTGCTCTAGCACTTGATCCTTGAGCTCATCTCGCTCGTCGGTTAGCTTGTCAAGACGTTCAAAAAGCTCTTGCGTGTGGTCAGCATATACATCTTCTCGCTTGACGCTATCTGAGCTTTTCGAACTGGCGTAGTTGATAACTGCCGCGACCGTTCCTCCACCAAGCACAGCACTTAAAATGTTCGCCAATACATGCATCAACGGCCACCTCCACCATCTGAGACAGCCTCAACCAAAACGCTGATAAAGATAAAGAGTGTAAACAGCGTGTTGATGCCGATGCGTCCTTGAAAATGGAAGTCTTGCACAGCAAAAGCAAACAGATAGGCACACCAGAGCGCACCTAATGCAATCAATGCCCACTTCTGGGCACGCTCACTGTACCTGCACGCACCAGCCATAATTGCGCAGACCCCTACGATCGACAAAATCAATGTCCAATTGGGGTCGCCCAAATGATGCACCACGTGCACGACTCGGGCATGTGGGTCGTCACGCATGAAGTGTTGCTGAGCAGACATGAAAATACCGGTTGCCAGTGTTTCAAATCCGGTCACGACCAAAAATCGTCTGTGTCCCATAGCCCACCTCACTTTCCTAATTCCAATGCTTCTATTATTTAGCAGTTGAAACTGCTGTTGATGCTGTTTCCAGCTTTTTAACACGCTCAGTCAGCGCATCGAGTGCACTCTTAGACGCATATGTTGCCAACACGGATACATCAGCCTTGTTGGCAATCATGGTATCAATCTGCGTGGCCGTGTAGTAGCTGGATAGCGAGGACTTATCGACTTTGAGCGCCAGATTTTTGTTAACGTCAGATGCAAGCATGTACTTGCTCATATCTGGCTGCGGAAGAACGAAGTCAAGGATTGCGTTAGTTGCCGTGCCCGAATTGGTTACGCTGGCTGTTGTGCCAGTCGTGACTTTGCCAATTGCAACTGTTGCATCAATACCGTTCTTGCCATCCACACCATCTTTAGCTTTTGGCAGCACGACGTTCCAGACCTGAGCTGAATCCGTACCGACGTTGGTAATCGTGCCAGTGTCACCGGTAGTTACCGTGCCGAGCTTAAGCGACAGTGCCGTCTCGCCTGGCGCACCTTGAATCCCTTGTGGACCTGGTTCGCCTTTAGGAATGCCAATGTCGAGTTTGACGTTGGTGCTGTCGCCAGAGTTGGTTACCGTAGCGCTCTGCCCAGCGTCCAGCGTCTTGACGGAGTTAATCGTAATTGTAGGGCTGACCCCGTCCTTACCTGGCGCACCATCAGCACCGTTTGTGCCGTCCTTGCCCGGAGTGCCTGCAGAGCCTTCTGCAACATAGCCGGTATCCGTGCCATTGATCAACCAGTGCTTGGTGGCCTTGTCGATCTCTGGCGTGGCGCCATCTTTACCATCAGCACCAGCTGGCCCAGTTTTAACGTCCGCAACCGCCTTGTTAAAGTTGTTGATCAGTTCGGTTAGCGTTAAGAAACTGTACTTATTGGTAACCGTCTGCGTGCTTTCATTGACCGTAAAGGATACAAAACCCTTAGACGGGTAGATAGCAGTTGTATCGCCAGCGCTGATCCAAAGCTCAACGAAATAAGTGCCAGGCGTTAAATCCTTGATATCTGCCGTCTTAAGGCTGACCGTGCCATCACTGTTAAGCTGACCTGGAGCACTTGCAACGTAGGATGTGTCGTCCTTGACCTTAAACTGCAGCGTCTTACCAGTCATGGCAACTTTGGTGTCATCATCATATGCGGTATACGTCAGCACCGCCGATGTGTCGCCAAACTTATACTCATCGTTAGCCGCATTAACGTAGTCTAGTTTGCGCATCTATATCACCTACCAGATAAACATTTGATTGAGTTGGAAGTACCAGTTGGCGTTGGCGGTTTGACCATTCTGCGTGATGTTTTGGATTGACATGGTTGAACCGTTCATTTGGTTCCAGAGCGTGATACCCAAATCAGCCGGCGTTTCGCGCATCATCATCATTGGATTCTGCACACCGTCAAGATCGGTAAACTTAACGACTTCAACGCGGTCACCCCAAGGCGCCAGCTTACGTGGCGTTCGCATACCGCCAGAGATAGCAAGCATGTGAATAGGTCCGATTTGTACAAGCTGCTTGGTCAAATCACCGCTAGCACCGTTGACGTACTCAATACCTTTGGTCGAGTTACCAGTGTTACTAAACTTGCTGTTGACTAGCGCTTGAATCTTTCCCCAAGCATCACCGCCAATCGAACTGGCGTTGATCTGGTCAAACGTCTGCGTGCCAGTAAACGTGTTGTTGGTGCCAGTCTTGGCAACTCCGGTTGATGCTACTTCGTTTTGATAAGCCTTAACTGCCGTAGACACTGCATCGGCTGCGCTTGACGCACTGTTGATCTTGATGGTTAGTGGGTCAACCAGCGCATTAGCTTGTGCGACCAACTGACTGATTTGGCCGATATAGGTCACACTGTCGCCAGTAGTCATTGCCAGCCCGTCTTGATAGACGGTAAAGGCAACGTTAATCGTGGATACTACCGTTGAGCCCTGCATGATCCGCAGGTAGGCTGACTGGTAGTCACCGACTGTTTGATAAAAAGCGCCTGGCACTGACAGCAGAATCATGCCCTTAGCAGCATTGGTTACCGTTGCCGTATTGGTCAGCTTGACGCGCCCTTGATAGTCCTTACCGCCAAGCTCGACACTGCGGTTAGACAAGTTCCAGGGAGTTGTTACGCCACCGCTCGTTTGCACCAGTTGCAGATAGACTGGACGCATGTTGTCGCCTTGTCGGCCTGATAGCTCGTCAATCTTGACTGCCACATCGCCGTTAAAGGTCGTGTCGACTTGCGTATACGTATGTCCCGCATAAGTAGTAGATGCCATCTATAATCATCTCCTATAAGTTTTTAAGCATTGCATTGATTGCTACCTGGCAATCTTTAAACCAGCCGTTCAGCGAATCAATTAAATCTTTGATTAGTAATGATTTAGTCAGTACATACCCTTCTACGGATACCGACCGACCGTCACTGTCAGCTGTTTCCGTTGATCCTAGACTGCGTTGAGCGTATCCAGTGATGATGCTGACTGATTTAGCCAGATACATACGCAAGTTGCGCGAGTAGCTGCTAAACGTTTCAATCGGAAAATCCGTTGCATCATCACCGCTTACTTTTTGTAACGCCGACCAAATCTTTTTAAAATTGCCATTAACGTTATCAATAAAGCTCCCATTACCAACGTTAGTGTTAAGACTGATGGTCTCGACTGGTTTAGGCGTTGGTGTGGGAGCTGGTACTTGGTCTGGGATAACGATATCTGGGATTGACGGTGTACTCGGATTGGCTGGCGTGACTGGCTTGCTCGGCGTGATAGGTTGTTGCTGTTGTTTTTCTTCTTCAGCAATCCACGTAGCCAAGCATTGCGCCATCTGTGTTTGTACTGCCTGTACTGGATGGATTTGACCGTCACCCAGCGTCTGATTGCGGTTGGCATACGTGATCAGCGGATTGTCGCGCCAGTCATAGACAGGGCAATGGTTGTCCTTAGCACACTGCTTGATCGCATCGTACATCGTCCGTTGACTGATACCACCACCGTTGACTGCACCATCATCAGCGCCATAGACATAGCTTGGCGTTGGCAGTTCCACGTAGATATGGATTGTCGGATTGTCCGACCGGATTTTGGCGATACCTTTAGTCATCGCATCCTGGACTTGTGTTGTTGACGCATACGGCTGATCGTCAAAGTCGTTGATGCCATAGCCGAGTAAGACAACATCATAGTTTTTAAAGTTAAACTTGTTGACCTGTGGGATAAAGTCTTGACCATCTCGGTTGTCAGCGTACTTAGTACCGCTGATCGCTTCATTGTCGACTTCCCACCCTAACTGGTCCCCGATCGCTTGTGGGATCGTTGGATTGGCACGGGGATGATTACTCCCGAAACCAGTTAGACCCCACATGATCGAGTCACCAAGCACAATCATCTTGGTCACTCAAACCATCTCCTTAATTCTTAAGCAGTTTTGTCATTTTAAATGACTAAACCTAACAAATCCTTAGTCAGTAGGCAGTGCCAGATACTTGAGCAGTTTCTGTCGTGCGATCGTTTGGGCCTTGTCTAAGCCCGTGAAGAACGTCGTACCTTCTGGCAATTCGGTCTTGTCTACTCGGACCGTGTTGTTTAAAAACTCGCCCGTTTGAGCGTCCGAGCCGTAGAACGTGAAGTTGGCCGAGTCAACTTGGCCAGGCGTCGTGGTTGAGAAGTTAAAAACGATGTTAGATACATTTACTTGCATAGTTAGTCCTCCTTAGCAGTATCTGCTTGCTTAGCCTTTAAATCTTCCAGTTGCTTCTTCAAATCAGCGTTTTCTTTGGTTAGCTGGTCAATTTGCACTTCTTGCAGTGTGTTGTTGGCTTCCAGCGCGCCGAGTTTGCTTGCGTAGCTGTTTTGCAGTTTTTGTAGATCGATGTTCATACAATTGTTCCTTTCGTTTACAATTCAAGGCTTAACCATCATGAATGAAGCTCAATAGTGAACCCTTTAGCAGTCTGTGTTACTCTCGTCCAAGGTTTAACGGACTGCTTTTCTTTCATGCCCATAAATGTTTCTATTTTTTCTGGCGAAACATTAATTTTTTGTATAAGCTCTTTTCCCATGATTGCCTCCAACAAAAAAAGCCGGTACTAACCGACTTTAGATTCTAATGTCTTAAATTTTTTGGTCAGTTCCTGTACGGCGCCCATCAAGTAGCCCACGATATCACCATCGCTACGACCAGAACGGTCTTCTGAAATAAATTCGTCTGGTGTCTGATACTGAACCACGTCATGTACGTCATCGATAATGACTGACGCATGACGCTTAGTGCCACCATGAGCCACCTCTTGCTTGTACTGGTAAGTCGCTACATCAGCTGAGTTGATAAGTTCAAGCGCCTTAGCAGTATCCAGCGGTTCGATGCGCGTCTTGGTGCTTAAGCGTGACGTCTGCGTCAGCCCCATGCACGTGAGCCAGCCAGTCATATTTACATAACCCCGCAGAGTTAGGTGCACGTCATAGTTGTTGGCGTCACCGTTGTTTTTGTTAGCAATGTCAACGACATTGTCGCCTAAGTGGATTTGCGAGTTCTTAGTTTCCAACCATAAGTCATCGTTGGCGTGCACCGTGCTCCAGTTGTTGGCCATTGTTACCTGCGAATTGCCTCCGTTTATCTGGCACTTAGTAGTACCAGTCAGGTAAATCTGTGGTGACGTGATGTTAAGATCACCCCACTTAGTACCGCTACCACTATCGTCACCTTTGATCGTATAGCCATCATCAGTGATATAGATGCCAGGCGATGAGCCGTTGGAGCGGTAGTTAGAAAGCTGAGCGTAGTGTTGCATCACGTATACACCACTGTACTGATTGTTGCTACCACTACTGCTCATACCGTTAGCTTTGACCGCCAGTCGGATCGTGTTGTCGTGCATGGTCAGGATTGAGCCGAGCAGATTGGATGCGTGGACTTCATATCCGCCAGAATACTGGAGAACAATCGTTTTATTAGCTTTATCATCATCGTACTGTTCAAGCCCCGCCGACATGGTAGCCACGTTTCCCGAGCTATCGTAGAATCTTAGCTTGTCAGCATTAAGTGTGGTGATATAGGCATCGGGGATAAAGGCTGATCCGGAAAAAACAACCGAGCTGGCATTAAGCGCCAGTTTACCTTTGCCACCAGATACCTGTATCAACGTGTTGCCACCCGCCTCTTGATTGATTTGGCTGACAACGTTGCCCTTAGCAACTCGCAGATTGATATCATTTTTAAGCTGAGTGATCTGTGAGTTGTAGTCGCCACTCGATACCTTAGTCGCAATCAAGTTGGACAGCTGAGTGATTTTACTCGAGCCATCAGAGTTGTAGACCTGCGCCTGGATACCGTCCACAGTAGCGTGCAGGTTGGTATACTTGTCCGTCAAGCCGTTCTTGACTGACGTCAGGTTGGCGTTCCAGCTGTCAGCCGTCTGCTTAATTTGCGTCTGCGTGTATGTTTGCGTATCTTCTGGCGCTGGCGACCAGTCGTGAGCGATCGCACCAGTCTCAAACATTTCGCCTTTAATCTGTACCGTCTTAGACGTACTCGTCCCACCATCGGCAATCAGAGTATGTTCGATAAACCAAGTGTTATCGTTAATCGAAATAGTACAGCTGATTCTTTTGGCAGTCGTGTTAGGTGCAACAGCTGGAGATGCGACACGACCGCCGTTAGCTGGTATTCGTGCGCCATTCTTATCACAGCAGAACATTTCCAACCTAACATTGGTGTTACTCTTGTTAGTTACCGTTGCCGAGTACGTAAACTTGTCGCCAGTATGATAGTCTGCAACGCTAGTCTTATTGCTTTTAGCAGTGGTAACGTTCATCCAACCACTAGCAGTCTTAGTCACCCAATCACCGCTAGTGCCCGTCAACAGATTTCTCCCACCTTTGCCGACTAGGTTAGGCAAGTCACTGCTCGACACCTTAGTTGCAATCTGGTCAGCCTGTACCTTAAGCTGTGCTTTAAGCAGTGCCACGTCACCGTTGGCTTTGTCAACCGTTGTCTGGTCAGCCTTGAGCGCAATGGCTTTTTTGTTCTGCTCGATGGCCGTCGAGTTGGTCGTGATTTTCGCATCGGTATCTTCGGGAGATGGCGACCAATCGTGAGCCACTGCACCTGTCTCAAGCATCAGCTTGCCGAACTTAAAATACGTTCCTGTACTTAGATCAAAAGCATAATCTAAGCCAAAAGTATCAAACAATCGCACACTATTGTCGCTCTTGCCAGGCCACATATAAGTCGAGTAGAGCTTATATTCATTTTCGCCAAGATTAATCAACGTTGCCGGTTGGGGGTCGTGCCCTGCACTGGTAAACCATGTAATTTGTATGCTGCTACTTATGAGTTTTGCATCAGTCTCAAGCCATATTATTTGAGTATAGGTTGTCCCTTTAGTCAGAACATGGAAAAAGGTATGTGAACCCTGTGGGAGAACTTCGCTACTAGTGGTATTTGATGGTAATTTCAAATAAGCATAGCCATCTTTCCATGTTGTATTAGGAATCCCATAACCCATTGTATATTCCGCACCAGTACCAATAGCCAAGTTCCGTCCACCACCGTTACTGGTGATGTCGTTTAGCTTGCTGTTAGCGTTGGCTAAGCTCGTTTCCATGCCACTGACTTTTGAGCTGAAACCAGATGCAGTTTGCTGGAGCGTGCTGATGTCGCCCTGCGCATCGGCCATCTGACTGGTCAGTGTCTTGGCATCAGCCTGCAGTGTGGCGATGTTGCCCGCATGGTCGCTGGTCGTTTTCTTGAGTCCCGCCACGTCCGACTGGAGCGTAGAAATGTTGCCTTGCGCATCAGTCAACGTATTTTTAAAGCCAGTCGCCGTAGCCTGGAGCGTGGAGATGTTACCCTGTGCATCAGTCAGTGTCTGTTTCATGCCACTGGCATCAACTTGCAGTTTGTTGATATCGCCAGCCACATTAGCATACTTGGTGTCAAAACCGTCAGCTCGTGACTGCAGGACTGCAATGTCGCTTTTGGCATTGGTCAGTGTCTGCTTTGTCCCGCTTGCGTCCGTCTGAAGTTTGCTGATATCACCGTTGGTACTTGCAAACTCTGTATCAAAACCGTCTGCTCTGGTCTTAAGCTTAGCGATATCGCCTTGTGCATCAGCTAACGTCTGAGTCGTGCCCTTAGCGTCCGTCTGGAGCTGGTTGATATCACCCGCCACATCAGCGTATTTAGTTTCAAGTTCGCTTGCAGTAGCGGTTACGGTAGCCACGTTGCTGTTGGTATCCGATAAAGCGGCACTGTATGACTTGGCGCTAGCCTGCAGATTGGAGATGTCGCCAGCCGCATCGGACAAGGCCGCACTCGCCGAGCTTGCCGATACTTTGAGCTGGCTGACGTCGCCTTTGGTGTCCGCCATATCCTGCTCAAGCTGTCCAGCTTGGCTCTTAAGCACGGTGATATCTTTGCCTGCAGCACTTGCTTGTGCTGCATAAGACGATAGACTCGTTGCTTGACTGGCGAGATCAGTTTTGACAACGGCAATATCATTCTTAGCCACCGCTATGTCAGACTTGTTGGCCGTTACGTCTGCTTGCACTGCGGCTACGTCCGACCGTACGGCAACGATATCAGCCTGTGCTGCACTTGCCGACGCCTTAGCCTCATCAGCCGCCGCAATCGCCTCAGTCCGAGCACTTGAGATCGCCGCACTAGCGGACGCATAGTTTTGATCGATCAAGTCAACATTGGACTGCGCTGCATTCCATGCTCGCAAGCCATCGCTCCGCGCAACCGCAGCGTCTGACACGGCATCACTCAAGGCTGCATTGATGTCCTCAATCGCTTGGCTGTTAACTCGTGACTTTTCGATTGCATCGTTGGCATATGCTACGGCACTGTCAGCCTGCTTAATTGCCGGTTCAACGGTATTGGTTATTTCTTGATTGACTTTTTCCTTAACCTTCTCGTGCATACCGTTGTTCCAGATCCCATCGGCATCTCTATCATCATACAGACGACCAAAGATAGTATCTGTCACGTGGAAGGTATTCCCGTTGTCAAACGAGTAGCCACGACCGATGATGCCGGTCTTAGTATCACGGCCGATTTCGCCAATGATCAGTTTGACTTTAGCATCATCCCCCACTGTCTTGTCGTTGCTTGTCGACGTATTGCTCAATCTCGCTCGCCTCCTTCTGCGTAATCACGATATGCCCAAAATGGTTTTCATTTCGACTGCCAAGATTAGCAATTTGATTATTCACTGAGTTAAAACTATTTTTAAGCTCATGAATGTCTTGAAACAGAGCATGGTTAACATCTTTTAACGCATCATTATTATTGTTAAAAGTCAATTCAATATTGGCACCAGAATTAAAAGCTAGATCATTTCCTGAAATTCCTACCAGCATTACATAAGTTGAAATATTCATCTCCGGAACGATTGCATAAATAGCATCACCTAGTTGGCCATCTTCTCCCGTCAGCTGTAATGATAATGAAACCGAAGGATTAGATTGTGTCTGTAAGCGGGCTGCCTTACGAGCATTATCATCGTCATAAACTGAATCTAGTATCAACGGGGATCCCCGATGCAAACCATACGTGGCAATCGATTCTTCATCCCGATATTCAAACTTTATTTGATAATAATCAGCAGTGGTTGTGGTTGTAGAGCTGTCTTCAGATGAAGTACCATTCCCACTACCAACCATTGAATACATTTGTGCATTACGTACACCAAAAGATGGTGGCCAAGCATTAATATTTTCGATTATGGTTCCTTGTGATTCATTGGCTGCCATAATCATCTGAATAGAATTCAATGCCAAAGCCACATGAGTAGTCGAACCACGCGAACCCCAAAACAGCATATCACCAGTCTGATAAGGTGGCCCAACCACCGTCCCCTGTGTCTCCTCGTATGTCGTTGGCTGATGCATTGCAATACCAAAATGGTTATATACATAAGCCACAAAGCCTGAGCAATCCCAACCGCTAGGAGTGTTTCCGCTCCAAACATAGGGTTTACCAACAAATTGGCGCACGTACGACTGAAAGCCAATAGCATCCTTAGAAACTGGTCCCGAATCTGCTCCATTAACAATGGTTGTGGTTGTCTCCATCTTTCCAGCATATACCTGACGCGTATTTATCAAGTCATTAACATCGACAGATACAGAAGCCTCAGTCATATCTGATAAATAACGAAAAGTTTTGTCTGTCTTACGTTCAATGGTTGAATAATTGTAAATATCTAGCGTATTTCCGTGTGGTACGTAAACTGCTCCATAGCTAGAAGCATTAGAGCTAAGAAAATCCAAAGCCGTTCCATCACTTGCTTGAATGTCTAGGTCAGGAAAAGAGCCATGCAGTGCATAACTAATTCCTTGATCATTATTGTCAAAGAACCTTTTCAGCTGGCTTTCAAAAGAATATGTCTGTACTTGGTCAGTAGGCTTGGTTACTACAGTGGTGCCTGAAGTATCATCATCTGCTGTATCGCTCGATGAATCTCCGCTATTATTTGTCGTAGTTGATTCAGGATTAGTATCTATTCGCAAATTTTTTAACTTATCTAGTACTACATGGTTAGCAGTAATTTGCTTTTGTAATAATCCTGCCGAGTTAGCAACTGGTGAAATCTGTTGAATGACATATGCTTCACCAGCATATATCACGAAAGCCTTTTCTTTTGCTAGATTATAGACGTTTGTAAACTCGCTAGAATATGTCATCGTGAATGACAATTCAAACGAGCTAGAAATCTGAAAGTTACGACTAAATGTTGCATTCAAGTCATTCCAAGACACTCGTTCCTCTTGCTTGCCATCACGGCTACGAATAAGAACTGTTTTGCTCATGATAACCACCACATTGGAAAATCAAACTGAATTGAGCCATTGAAGTTAGATACTTCAAATTGATTATCGCCAATCTGCAGTGTAATAATGCCGTGATCTGTATTAACTCCATCATGGTTCCCATTAAGATAAGGATTGACGCCATCTAGCTCAAATTTGCCAGACCATGCCCCTTTGCGTGTGATGCTGTCTCCCGTTGACTTATTAGCGACAATCGTATTGTTGCCAGAACCGCTCAGCGTCATTTTAAAGGGATGACCACGTCGTTCAGGATCAATGAGCACGTCTGAAAGATTATTAATCGTAAATGAGTTGTTCGAAAAGGAATAACCAGCTGTAAATGGCTCATTATTGCCGAACCCTTGAACATGGTCAAGAGTTGTACCAATTGAGCGGCTTAAGCCAATTAAATCAGTCAGTGTTACGGCAACCGTCCAATCATTCCCTGTCCATGCAGGACTGGCTAGCTTTGCTTTAACGAAATACATTCGTTGGGGCCAATTGCTAAATGCAATCCAGTATCCTTCTCGGCTAACCAGGAAGCGTTGTAGCGCATCAAACGCAAGTTGTGCATCTGCTTCATCCATCCCGCTAACATGACAGCTCATTGTCATTTCTCGTTGTTCATACGTAGAACTAATCAGCTGTTGACCATCATGAATCCCAATCTTAGTTAAATTATCAGTCTGTGTAGCTGGTACAACGGCTGGCGCATCATAACAGTACACACCGTCTAAATCTGGTACATCAAAGTCACTAACCCAGCTCTTACCATCTTTGGAAATTGCAAATTCAATTGGTTCATATGGTAACTCATTATCATAAGGGCTCGGATCGCTTGGCTTATGTACCCCATAAGCATGTGGCTTGTCCTTTCGAGTTGAAAATACATGAATCATTACATGCTTCCTTTCATCATGGCATAGTTCTTTGCATTGGATTGATTAATCGCATCACGTACATCCTGTACCCGTACAACAGGGTTCATATTGATATTTGAAAGTCTATCAACTGCAACCTTTAGCAAAGCTATGACTTGACTATTATCGCTTTGATGCGTTCTCAAGTCCGGACGACGCATAGCAACTTTGCTATATGCTTCATTCAGTAACGGTAAAGCGTTGTCGTTATAAGGATTAATGACATATTCATCGTGTTCTGGATTATCGGCAATCCAGCCTCTGGATAGTGCCGTAATATGGCCACCAGAAGCCCAACCGTGACCTTGACCAACATTGCTCCAACCACCTTCGCCGCCATGTTCAAGTGCGTTAATAGCTGCCAAAATTTGATCAAACCCACTGAGGATATTACCGTGACCTGGTATAGCCCATCGACGAAATGTAGACAGAACGAACTGTAACAACCCCTGAGCCGGATTACCATTTGCCATGTTGATATCCCATACTTTTTGTGGGACTTTCTCGTTTCCACCAGACTCAGTCTGAATTTGGCGCAACAACTTGTGGACCTTAACATCAGTAGCTTTCACGCCAAGCTTGGCAAATGCTGACCGAATGACAGGCTCCCAATTACCATCAACCGGCTCTTTCTCTTCACCCAGCAAGTCTTTCAAGACATTGGCAATTCCATTTGCTAATCCGATAGCCATTGACTTGCCTAAGGACTGATTAATTCGTGAACCATTCCAGTTAGTAAATTTGAGCATCAAGTCTTTGGAGGCTTGTGCTGGATGTTTTTCAAATTGTTCGCCCAGTTTCTCCAGTTCATCATCGGAAAGATTACCGTCAGCATAATGTGGTACCGTAGAACGATGCTTTAACATGCCTTGAACTTGCTTTGCATTCATAACCAAAGATCCCGGCTCCAAGTCGTGGACCGTGTATTGACCACGTGGCGCGGACCAGCCACGACTCGGTTGCCAGACTAATTCTTGTTTGAATGGCGTGTTGCCATCATTTAATACTGCCTTCCCACCGGGATGCGGTAGCTTAGTACCCTCTGCATAGCTAATTGTTGATAATTTTTTATCGCCACCAAACTGTGAAATAACGGAATTAACACCAGAAATACCTTTATTTAACTGTTTGACAATACCATGCATAGCATCGCTGGCAATACTTGGAAGCTTTTTAAAGCCGGATTCCATAGAGCTGACAACATCATCAACCCATGAACGCCAACTCTTAAGAAAAGAGCTGGTAAATGAGTCTTCTTTACCTTCTAAACCGTCAAAACCTGTCTTAGCCGCTGACTCAGCATTCTTGATACCATCTCTGACGTTATCAGAAAGGCCACTCCAGATCTTCTTCCAGTCTCGGCTAAATGTTGATTTGAACGACCGCAAGGAGCTTTTAAGTGAATTAACCATGTTGCGAAATTCGCCAACAAAGCCATGATCGCCAACAGCCTTATTCGCAATATTCATTTGCTCCTGCATTTCCTTACCGAAATTATATTTGGTCAAATCGTTGGCAAGAGTCTTAATATTCGTATCAAGAGCTGGCAAGCCATTACGCCCGTCTGTAAGTGTTTTGACACTCTTTCCTAAGTCAACAACCGAATTAGAGGTAGTCTTAATCGGTTTTGCAAGGCTATTCCAGTATTTAACTGATTCTTTGACGGTCTTAGTTAACTGAGCCAGTTGTTTAACAATGTCTGACTTCTTAATTTGGTCGGACAACGTCTTGAAATGATCAGCAATTTTACTGCTTTTAACATCCTTACTCAATTCTTTAAGCTGCGAGTCAAAAGCCTTCAACCCATTTTTGCCAGTTAACCCTTTAGTCGCTGAATTGATGTGATCCATACTGGTGCGTAACGTCTTAAAAGAGCCGGCTGCTTCTTTGATATTCTTAGAAGTATCTTTCCAATATTTCAGTGAATTTTTCAGTGTCGTGGTCAGTTTGGTAAATTGCTTAATAAGATCAGACTTCTTAATCTGATCAGCCATAGATTTAAAATTATCAGCAATCTTACTATTCTTCACATCACTTGATAGTGCCTTTAAATCCTTATCAAAAGTCTCGAGCCCATTTTTGCCAGTTAGCTGACTAATTGAATCTTTAACCGACTTCATTGAGCTGCCTAACGTTTTAAACGAATTAGCAGAGGTCTTTAATGGCTTGGCAATCTTTTCCCAATACGACGCAGCCTTCTTTAAGGCGTTATTCATGCTATTAAGCTCTTTGGTAGGGTCATTGGTCTTAATTGCTTTTTTCAAGTCTTTCAAAGAACCAACGTAATCCTTAATAGCAGCATTCATTGACTTAACGTTAGCAATATCTGTCTTGGAATAATGATTGCCACCAAGTGATTTAATTTCATTTTGAGATGGTGCTTTATTGCCGGTAGATGATGATTTAGACGATGAAGCTTTACTGTCATCGGAGTCATCATTATTCCACCATTTTTTAAATGCTGACCAAGTTTTCTTAGCTCCAGACACAACTCCATCCCACGCTTTGGCAAAGCTGTTCTTTAAACCATCCCATGACCAATCCATGTGCTTGAACTTCTTTAAAAAGTCACCTACGCCTTTACCAAGAACATTACCTAGCATTGATCCAATAGTTAAGCCAACAGGTCCGCCAAGTGCTGCACCGATGCCGCCACCGATTAAAGTGCCTACACCTCCACCTATCATACGAGCACGGTCATGGATATGTGTACCCGTTAGACCACGCAGAATATCAACTGCGCCTAAAGCTACCGTTATGCCAGTGGCTAAACGGCCACCTATCGTTCGCCCAACTGTGCTAAAACCGCTGACTGCCCGAGCACCAAAACGTTTAATAAATGAACCACCAGCCGTTTCACCAGCAACACTCAACTGTAATTCGGCAGAAGTACTCAGGCCGCCAAGACTTACTTTGTTTTTATTTAAAGCTTCATTGGTGCCCTTAACAAAAGCATCACCAGAGTTCTTGCCACTTTTGCTGAATTTTTCGGCTAAAGAACTAATTAACTTGCCAAATCCAGTTAATTCAGTAGCAGTCTTGCCATTAGTCCCAAAATTAATCAAGTCACCAATCAAAGTGCCAGTAGCTGACTTACGCATTCCAATAGTACTGATCATTAGTAATGAACGATAAATCAGATTCAGTGCGCTAGCTGCTTTTGCCAATTTAGTTGCGACAAAATACATTGCTAGCGTTTTGCCAACCATTTCCAATGCCTTTTGATGATCAGCAATCTTTTGTAGTGCATCCGCAGCCGTTGATACACCATCGCCTTTGGTGTGTGTGATACTACCTAGCATTTCGACAATAGCATCGAAAGCTCCTTTACCAATACCACCAGCTATTCTCCCCAATGAGGAAAGCATTGAAATAATACTAGCAGCATTTCGAGCAGTCCAACCACTCACTGCTTTCGTCATTTTAGTCAAGCCGTTGACAGCATTGTCCAGCATACGTGATACAGAACCATTGCCAAAAGTATTTGCCAATGACTGCATAATAGAACCAACGCCATTATTAACTGCTTTGCCTAAGTCTTCAAATTCATGAGTCGTCTGTTTATCCTTAATCCATTCAGAAATTTGTTTAACAATTGGATTAGCAGCATTAGTAGTCGGTGCCATTGCCTCACCCATCAGCTGTGACCATTTGGCTTTAATTTGCCGAGCCATACCAGGAAGAGTCCCCATCAAATTATCAGATGCCTCTTTGTACTTATCGCCAAGCTGATTAAAGGTGTTGATAGCATCTTGAGAGGAGACCTTACCGGCTGAAATATCGTCACGCAATTGGCTCATCGTTAAGTTAGCGTTGCTCTTAACTTTCCGCTCATATTTAAGCAGTGCCTCGCCAAACATTGGGAACGCATCCGTAATTTGGTTCAGCTCGCCTAATTGGATTTTCCCGTTAGACATCATGTGAGTAAAATCCATACCAACTTGTTCCAAACGGTCACCAGATAAACCGATAGCATCTCCCATTGTCAGGAAAGACTTGGTTAGCTTCTCAGTCTTAGGCTGATTATCCAAAACGTGATAGAACTGTTGGCTCAGCTCATCTGTAACTGAAACATCTTGGCCTAAAGCATTGGAAAGAGAAACGATACTGTCAGTCATCGTCTTGGCCTTGCTTGCTGACCCTGTAAGTGTCGTCCAAGTAGCGTTCATTGTCTGCATTTGCAAATTGTAGCTAATGCCAGCTTTAACTGATTCGCCAATGGCAGTCGTAACTCCTTGCCATGCTGCCGAAATACCTGTGGCAATAGTTTGGCCAATTGCCGTGCCCGCAATCGTTGTCTTTAAGCTGCTAAACGACTCCTTTGTATGCTCAGTAGCCGAGTGAACATTTCCTAAGCCACTGGATAATTTTTGCATGAAGTTAGAATTGCCTAACCGTTCAGCCAAATTTTCTGTTTGGTGAAAATTATTCTTGAGCTTATTCAATTCATCATTAGCCTGGCTGTCATTGACTCTAATCTTAATGTCAGGCTTAGCAGTCTTAAGCTTATCAATATCACTGTTCAACTTCTGCAACGATTCAGCAGTTTGTCCAGCCGTTGCCTTAGTATTGCTTAAAGCACTGCGGAATTGGCCTTGCTCACTAGCACCAGTAGAGAATTTCATTCCTAGAGAACTCATTTTTTGCTCTAACTGGCTAATGCGTTCATTCATTTCAGAAAGTGGCCGTGTTACCCTGTCCACAGCTTCCAAAACAATCTGTTTGCGAACAATTACTTCACTCATTTCACCTCATCCCTCCTTTCTCCAAAGATAAACAGTTCCGCAAAACGTTTAGCTTGATCGGCTTGCTGTTTCTGCCGCTCCTGCTTAGTCTGATCAGCTATCGTATCAATCCGGCTTTGACGTTTACGCATATAAGCTAGGATCTGATCATATCCAGACTCATCTGACATTACAGCGCCAGCAACGGTTAATCCATCATTGAGTTGATTGTATGCACGCTGAGCCCCACCAGCAGTTATGTATTCATACTCCAGTGGGGTCAGATCTAATAATTCACTAGGCATTGTTTTGCCAACGATGGTATTCATAGCTTTTAGCTGTTCAAGTAATTGCTTACGAAAGTTAGCTACTATTTGCTGAGATCCTTTAGGCGCTTTTCGAGGCTCTTGTACTGCAGCTCGACCATCTGTAATTGATTTTGAGCTCCCTTGATATCCTCTTCTGTCGCGTCTTTGTTCTTTTTGATGATCGACAGCATTTCTTGCGCTCGTTTCAATCCGCTCTTTTCGATATTCATCAAGCCCTTTAATTTCAGGGCTAAAAAACCGTTAGCCTTAATTTGCTTGAACATGTCTGCAAACGGGTCTTCAGCATCATAAATACCACTGTCAGCCAGTGCCTCCGCAACTGCTTCAGTGCTAGGCAGCGTCTTAGCGTCAATAGCATAACGATATCCGTTTACTAATGCGTCTGGGTTAGCATCGACCAATTCACCAAAAAGCCGAGTAAACCCATCCTGTTCCTTAGTTGAATAGTTATCTACTACTCGTTGGTAAAAGCGATAATTAAACTTGGTTTCGTATGAAGTACCATCAATTTCAATCAAAGTGTTCACTCCTTACTAAAATGCCGCCCCGCTTGGTATTGTGTATTTCAATGGCGACTAGTTATTACTTACTTTCCACCGGTAGATGAGGGAGTCGTAGAACCGCTCGGGGTCAATTGACTGCCGTCAAATGGTTTCGTACCCGTTGCATCTCCAGTAGCACTATCATCAGAGGAATTATCTACGAAGGTGCCATTGGACGTACCAGTCTTGCCAACACCGCCAACATTGTAGAATTTGGATACCAGATCGAATTGACCCGATTCAAAGTCCGATTCACTCAAAGTAAATGGATTACCATTATCATCATAGCGACGTGCAACACCATTTACTTCAAACGTAACGTTTTCGGTCGTGTTAGCACCTAGAGATTCGGTTTCTGGCAAGTTAGCGATGTAGCATCGTGAGTATTCGAAATTAACCACGCGAGAACCCTTTGTGCCGCGAACCGTATTCCAGTCAACACGGGCAATTTCAATCCAGTCCCCGTCTTCCCAAGTCTTGTACAGGTCCCGAGCAACATCGGTCGTATCCTGCTGTGGATCCGTCAAAATTACGTTAACTACTCGTTGCTGATTAATAGATCCTACGCCTTTAATGTTGGCCACTTTTGTTTGAGTGGTGCCAAGCGTCCGAGTATTAGTAGTTGAAGTAGCACCGTTCAGGCCTAGTGGTTGCCACTTAGCCATTGGTGCCCAGTGTAAAGGCAAACGGTAGTAGTACAGAACCTTGTCTGAGTCATGGCCCGATACGGTTTTCTTTAGTGAATTTGCCATAATATTCTCCTTTCAAATAAAAAAGACAGCTAAAATGCTGTCTGTTCAATCATTGTGTAGTTAACTCTAAGAATCTGCCGATTAAGAATCCGATTAGTGCTGCTATCTATCATTGAGGTGATACTTGGTCGTCCAATTTCACTAACTAAATAGCCCTCTACAACCACTTGGGGCAAGTTCTGGCGTATCTTATACGCCAAGTTCAAGCCCTGTTCTAGACTGTCTTGGGCAGTAATAACGTCAAGCTGGAAAGCATACTGATATTCGTCAGCATTCTTAAAACGACCAGTTGCATCCCCATTAAGTAGTTGAACTCGAACCATTGGTAATTTACCTGGAGCATCTTGGCTTGCGGAAACAGTTGGCACACCAAGATCATTTACTTTTGCTGCAATTGCACCATAAAGCAGCGTAAAAGGTGCATTATTCATTAGCTAAACCCCTTTTTGATTGCTTCATCAGCATAGTCCTCAAAGTTTCCACCGTTAACGTGTGATATTCCTAAATGATTGGCTGCGTCTTCAAACGGATGGTGAGCAGGGTAGTTTTTTGACAACAATCCATATTCAAATGCTTGTGAGTAGTTGTACCCATTGTTGCTAATATCTGTATAAATTCGGTGTTCTTGGCCATTAACATGGTCTTTTAGCCGTTCAACCATATGCTGATTGTTTGCTTTATGACGAAAGGCCTTACTGTTTGGCCCATAACCGGACTTTCCGTGATATTGTCGCATACGCATCAAGTCCGCTACTTCTTTCACCGTTTCATTAGCAGCCTTATTGGTTGCACGGCCAAGGTTAATGTCAGCAGCTGTCATCATGGAGCGCAATACGTGTCCACTTTCACCAAAATGTTGTGAATCTAAAGTAGCTGCTATTCTAGCGATTGTCATTCGTGCTTCCATATCGTCATAGGACAACTGTATTTCTGGAACATGAGAATTATCAGCCATTTGCAGTAGTCTCCGTATCATCAGCAAAGTAGATGTCAGTACGCATGGCATGTTTACGCAGCTGAATTATCTTATAGCGTTTCAGTTCATCAGGAGTCTTACTGCCATCCGGAAACGTCACATAATCCGCCTTTTGAGTGCCTCGTATTCGTGCAATCCATGTCTTCTGATACCGCTTGCCAAACAAGTTGGTCTGCAACTCTGCACCATTAACTTCGGTAACGTGTGCCATAACCATCTTGAAGGAATATTTTTCAGTATCATCAAGCAAACCATGCATTAATGTTTTAGTGACTAAAAAGATTGGTCGCTGTCGATGCTCTACCATGAGTAAACACCACCTTGCATTCCCTTACCGTCACGATTAGCAATATATTTCTCCAATAAGGTGACATAAGGATCTAATTCTGTCCCGCTAAAAGACCAACTAGCACCTTCCTCTGAGTAAGTTTTGGCACCATCAGCATCATTCATCGCTTGCACATAATGAGCTTCGGTGATTCGAATAACAATAGTTTCCAATTGGGATGGCAATTTATCCTCGCCAACATAAAGGCAGACAATATCACCAGCCTGCTTAATGAAGTTACTTAATACATCGTCCAGTGAATCATCAGTAATGCCCTTGTCAAGCTTGACAGATGTAAGCAACGTCTGAATTTGGTCATTATTCATCAAATCACCTTCTTATATTTACTTGCCTTGCGTCGTAGAAGAAGTAGCGGTACTTGCTGGAGCGTTAGTGCCGGAAGTATTGGACTTCTTTACTTTTTCAGGGATGAATTCCTTATCCAGCTTAGCATTGTATTGCACGATCTTGATATTGCGTGGGTCAACAATGGATTCCCAAGTAGAGCCAGTTGCCAATTCTTGTGGCGTAACAGTTTGACCTGTTGGGGTAAAGCTCTTAGCAACCGAAGTACCCAAAACATGCGTCGTTACAATCCGACGATTGATAACGGCCGTTTGACCACCATTTTTACGTGGCAAGCGTTCAATCTCAACGGCATTACTTGGCGTAGCGGTAGAGTAACCAACCGAACCATTGCCAAAGATGTATGAGGTAGCAACCCCGTTATCATCAATCGGCAAGTCATCATCAACTACGATTTCCATGCCGTTATAAGTACCAAATGGCTTAACAGCTTCACTAGGTTGAATCGTGTCAATCATCTGCTGAGACTTCATTTCAGAGTAGGTAGCAGAGTTGACCATAATCTTGTTGAAGGTTTGGTCTTGCAGATCACCCAGACGACCAATTGCAGCTAGAAATCCTTTAGGACCAAACGTAGCCGTATCATCAAATGCCTTAGCCGTGTGAATATCGGTATTAGAGAACACACCAGCCAAAATATCAATCAGCAATTTTTGGTCTTGGAAGTTCCAGTATGCTCCAAAACGGTTAGCGATCATTTCACGCAGTGGTGCACCAGAAACCAGTTGAGAAATATCCGTGTAACCGAATGATTTAGCCTGACGGAATTTGAATGCCCGTTGCGAGCCAGTCGTCAAGCCTTCAACTTCGATATCTTGCGTATCTGCCCAACTCTGTGCATCGTCTGCATCAGCAATATCATTAACGAACGGCAAGGTAATAAAATCGCCAGGCGCCATTAATTGGCTGCCCAGCGATGGATCTGGCGTTAAGATACCAGAGTTAATCAAACGATTTGTTTTCGTTGAAAGATTAGAAACGTAGTTAGCAAAGACAGCGGGAATAATTGTGTCTTTGAGCGTTGCATAGTTATCAGCCATGCGTCATTCCTCCTTATTCTTGTGACAACAGTTGTTGATACAGCTGTTGATTGTTCATATACAGTTGCGTCTGTTCTTCCAGCGTCATTTCTGACAGCTTCTTTTGTGGAGCCTTGTATTGTCCACCGTTGCTTGGTTCAGATTGTGCTGACTCACGATGGACAGCATCACGAACCGCTTGGTTGAAACTTTCTTGGTAGGCTTTGATGTTTGCGTCTGTAGATGCATCATCATCCCCCATAACCCACTCAGCAGCATTGGTTGGCAATTTCAGTTCGGCCAATTTGTGCTTGGTACTATCTAACCGTTCACGACGTTCAAGTTCAGCAAAGCGTTTATCAAGCGCCGCTTCACGAGCTTTCATTTCATCTTCACGATCTTTAGCCTTCTTAACAGCCAATTCCTCGGCCGACATCTTAGCCTCATCAATTGCATCTTGGCGAGCCTTCTTCACTGCCTCATCAAGTTTCTTTTGCCATTCGGCATCCTGCTTAGCCGTCTTTTGAGCTACCTGTTCACCAACAAGTTTTGCCAAGTCTTCGCGCGTAAACTTAGCCTCATCCTTTTTTGCTTCATCTTGTGGCATTTCAGTATTCTTTGGTTCATCTGCCATAATTACAAGCTCCCTTCTCGTTTTACGTCCGGCGACGAAGATCTAGCCGTGTTCTTTTACGCCTGCAAGCCGCAAAAGGCATAATAAAAGCGCCTATCATATTCGATAGACGCTCAACATTTAACTTTTGACCATTGATCGATCAATGGTTTCCCATCAATTTTTACCCTCAAAATTTCATTAGGATCTATTGTATTAATCGTTTGGTCATATTTTGGATCACGTTGATACAGCTCCCAAGCAACCTGATCATCGCCTTTATATACTGGTTCAAGGTTCCACGATTGCCCATTCAAATCAAACTCAATTTCATCGCATATTTCTAAACGCTCCTTGAATTTATCTAAGTCCTTAGCATCAGCCATCGTCAACGCCTCCTTCTATTTCGCCTTTCCTAGGTTTTCTGCCCGCTTTTCTCTTTCTCTTGCTTTTATCTTTATTATAAACCCAATCGTGAACATGCGGCACATAAGGATGTTTGTCTGGCCTATTATGATCCGTGAAGTCGATGTCTTTGATTGCATATCCATCAGACCCAATATAGCGACGTTGTATCAGCTTACCATTTCGATAAAATTCAAGTGTTTCATTTGGTTTTGCACCATCCTTTGGGCTTGCTGGTATTGACCGAGTATCTTCAAAATTAAAGTGCCGTGCAAACATCTGCAAATTCATAGGAAAGTCATTGACTTCTGACCTGCTAATCATCGGTTCGTCTTCTTCATGCTCAACGATCCAACACTGACAGTTAGGGTGCATTGGTGGTAAATTAACGCCTTCTTGAGCATTTGCAACTTCAAACACTTTATCGTTAATACTTGTACAGCGATTGCAAGACTTAACAGTTTCTAATGACATGAAGCAGTAGCGTTTGATACCCCGTGCCTTGAAGTCTTCAATTGTACTGCCATTCAACACATGACAAGCCTGAGTACGCAAAATAGTATTAGCATGGCCTGCTGCACCCTTATGAATGTGATTTCCGGTTAGAATGCGATCAACCTTCTTGGTGTAGTCGATACTGGCATCATTGGACATCGCTGCTTCTTTAATGACGCTTGTTAGTCTGTCAATTGTCTGCTGAATATTTCGATTGATGGTATTGGATACCTGATCAGCCTGTGAACTGTTTTGAGTTACATAATCATGAACCCAGTTATCATAATCAAACGGAATCTGGTGTCGACTAGGGACTTGTTGATTGCGCTCGTGATTAGCCCTTTGTAGATGGCGAGGAATGTCATTATTCAATTTCTGAACACGTTGCTGTTGCTCTTTGGCTAATTTAATCATTGGTAAAGCTATCTGAGCTGATATCAAATCTCCGTTAACTGGGCTATCGAGTAATGGCGCTAAGTAAACAGATGCTAATGGCGCAATTGGATTGTCTTGTTGTAGGCTTTCCAGTTGCTCTCTCACTTCGTCAAGAACGTCCTTTGATGGTATTCCAGACCAATTAGCTTTTGACTGAATAAACGCGCTAATTTCGGCTTTAATTTGCCGACTAGCGCGTTTATATAGTTTAGTTATTTCCTTTCCATACTGATTGCTTACACCATATACCTTTTGAATCAGCTGGCGCATTTGCTTATTAGACAGCATCACTTACCACCACGCAATTGAGTGAATAGGTTCTGTGGGCTAACTGGTTGAGGATTGTCACTCAAACCCAGCTTTTGTTTAGCGGCGTTCACTTCTTGCGGATTAGCTTCTTGCAAAGGACTGCCATCAAATTCATAAGGATTGTCTGGATCGCTCTGCTGCTCTTCTTCAACTCGTTTAGCTTCAGCGTCTGCCGAAACACCAGTGACCTGTGCGGCGATCTCGCGCAGTGTTTCTTCACTGAACAGGCTGGTATTGGATAATTGAACTAACATGGACGTAATTTCACTATTGTTCTTTGGCAAGTTAGGTTGATAAACCGGTTTAAATGCGTTCATAACGTCCGAACTTCCAATTTCCATATTCTTGGACCAAAATTTTCCCAACAAGCGTAGCCGGCGATTTAGCCCTCGCGAATAAAGTGATTCTTGCATCGATCGTTCTTGGTCCTCACCAAACAGCTTATACATCAAAGCTACGCCTGATGATTGACCAGAAAACGCCTCATCAGTCATGTCTGGCGTATTGGTATCCTTATGAATATCACTGGCCAGCTGTTTAATATAGATTTGCCAACCCGTCTCATTTAGCTCTTTAGTTAAATAACCAGCACTTGCTGGAATAATTGTGTTGCCGCCAGATGGTTGTGGAGTGATAGAAGGCTTTAACCAAATAAACGGATCATCAGCACTGATATTAGGTACTTTAATAGGCTCTCCATCCTTATCTGTTAATGGATTGCCATCAGGTCCAATTAATGTCTTCATATTGTCTGAAAAATCAAAGTCACCATTGATCATCAATTTAGCGTTGGCAAAGTCTTCTTCACTATTAGCCATATCAGACATTGCTAAATCATAGGCATCAATTTCATCCAGCTTGCTTTCCCAATCGCCTGTACGGTTTTCGTTGTTAATATACTCAGTAAGCGGTACTGCGCCAAAGCTTGTACTTTCCTGCCCAATCAATTGGTAGTCAGCAGAACGATCATTGACACCATCTTCTGTCTTGAAATGGTATACCGCATCTGACGTATATACATCCACATAGCTGATAGACTTGCCAGAATAGCCTAACGTATCAACTGTGTAATAGCGCACGCCAAACAATGAATGGCGGTCAATGCTCGTATCATAAACAACAAATGCGGTTGCCGGGTCAATAGCCCGCATCTTCACATCTGGAGTTTGAGCATGGCCATCACCATCTTCGGTTACCTGCCCCGCGTATAGCAACTCATAAGCACGTCCGGTGGTAGAAAGATTGGTTTTCATAACTTTTTCATGATAGGCCTCATCATTTGTATCATTAAAATCATCCAACAATTCTTCTGCCTTGTCATAATCATGACTGTCATCTTCATCATTACGTTTGAATTGAATTGGCTTGCCCAACATGTAACCTACTCGCATGTTGGTGATGAACTTAGCAAAACCAGATGCAATACGATTATCAGCCTTGCCACGTGCCTGCTTGGTATTAGCCCAATAGTGAATATCGTTATCACCCAAGTAATATCGTTGAAGCTTGGTGATTCGTGGTGCATCAATTGTGTAATGCTGCATGACAAAATAGCTGACAATGTCAGTAATACTTTGCAAATCATTTGAGCCAAAGCTATTATCAAAGTCCTCACGTGGCATTACGTAGATTTTGTTGGCTAATGAACTCCAATGATGGCCATTCAGCAATGAACGATTGTATAAATCTTGTGTATCAAGTGCCATCTTTTCTCCTCCTTTACAAGCCAAAGCGACGCATGCCAGCAAGAATGCTCTTACGATCTGGCTTTGGATAATATTTCTTTTGATCTTGCACGTGAATGTATGAAGCCAATGCATAACGCATGCTGTCCATTACGTGGTCTGCTTCCTTAATAGGCTTATCTTCTGCTTTATCGTCCCAACGATAGTTGTAAATCTCATTCATGAAATCTACTGGTGCATCTTTAGAAATAAAAAAATGGCCAGTCTTCATTAACTTAGCCACTTCTTCAATTCCTGGCACGACTGATTTCCAGCCATACTGGCAATTTATGCCCGCATGCTTGAAATGATCACAATGCTCCGGACGTGCCGAATCGGCATAGAACGGAATGTTTTGGCCGTATTTCTTTTGTATTTGGTGCGCTACATCAGTCCAGTAGTCAATCTCACGATACTGTTCCGTGTGTTCTTCTAACAGCCACCAGTCTTCATCGCTAAGCCCCCAAACCGTGATGGAACAAGCATGTTCATAGCCCCAGTCAACGCCAGCAACAATCTTGTCAAAATGAATCGGTACCTCATCGGCCTGTTTAACCATCTTTCGCTCATCAAAGTCGCGATAGACAGCCCCTTCGCCTGAAACCCAAAGTCCTAAAATTGAACGGTCATAGTACATCCCCGATGGTGTAATAGCCTTTAGATGATCAATATAGTCATGTGACAGCCACGTATTGTCATCTAAAGTAAAATGAAACGCATCAATGCCTGTTTCTTTACCAGCTTTGTCGATATAGTCCTTTTTCAGCCAATGCTCTGGATTATCAGGATTGGTATCTGCAATAATTCGCGCGCCCTCAATTGAACAACGCTGAATAATTTCTTGGAAAACTTCTTGTGTGGATAGTGAAGCTTCGTTAACGTAAGCGCCATAGCTAGTCATACCACGAATCGTACCGATACCACGCTTGGTACCCGTATAGGCTGGAATAATTTCAACACCAAACAAGTGATAATGGCCATGTCTATCAATGGGGATGTTAAGGCCAAAAGTTGTATACAGCTCACTAATAACGTTGTCGTAAATGGAATTAGAACTGAATCCAGCCAAGATATACTTAGGCTGTTTATCATAACGCTTAGCAGCCATTTCTTTTACTCGACGAATCTCAGCTAAAAAGATGATGTTATCGATATAGGTTTTACCAGCACGGACAGCACCGGAGTTGATAAGGTACTTCCAGTCATCGTTAAGATATGAATGCCAAACTTCTCGTTGTTTTGGTGTCATTAGATTAGCAAGATTAGCTACCATGATGGTCACCCTCTTCCAATTTATCCAAGAATCGATCAAGTAAGGATACAGCATCGTTGGAGCCATCTTCCATTGCTTTAGCTCTTGCTTCTGCTACTCGCGCATCAGCGTTTGCTTTACGAACCTTAGCCTGTGTAAGTTCAGGCGTATCATTATCAGACAGCATACCAGCCATTTTCAGAATGGTGGTTGCTGATTGTAGCTGAACCATTTCAGATTTGGCGTTCAATAAATCAATTAATGTCCTAAGTGCCAGGCTCTTGTACTTCCCCTTAATTGCTTTGGAAGCATAAGCATTAAAGGCTGGCTCATACCATGAGCGCTTGCGCCAATGTGAAACAGTGGTTTCATTCTTCAAGCCAATCTTAGGAGCAATTTCTTTATTGCTATGTCCACCTTCAAAGTCAAGCCTGACAAGGGTTTGCTGAGCTTTTGTCAGCCTTGAAAAAGGATCGTTTATTGCTTCATCTTGCTTCTTACTCATGGCATCTCACCACACCACCTTTCTATGGGGATGTCTAGCCTTTAAGACAGGTGGCTTGATAGAGTACTCAGCCGGTTTGTCTTTGACTCGTTCTGGATGCTGTTTGCGATAGACCTTATCAGCTAACACTAGCATCTTATGTTCTTCGTATGAGCAGATGCCCCAGTCTCTGTACACTCTCATCAAGTCACCTCCCTAGCAAAATAAAAAGCCCAGCCAAAGCTGAGCTAATGCAAGCATATTTTTATTTGAAATGATGCGTGCACACCGCTGACCACTAGCGGGATGACGGCTCACGGAGTCGAACCGTGGCATCCCTATCGGAAGTACAGGGATGACCGTGCCGTCTGTCTTTCGTCTAAAGCCTAAATCGATCGAAAGACAAGAGAGTGAATTGCGCTACTCTCAACGGAAGCAGCAGGATTCGAACCGTTTGCGGTGCCTAGCTTATGGTTGGGAAAAGGTTCCCGCATTAACGGGAAAGCATCATGTGGGAGTCGGACCCACTCGCAGCCGTATTTGAAACGCACATTAATCATTCACTCGTTTGTTCCTACAATACTTGAAAGGAGGTTCCATATGACATATGGATTGAATTGAACTAATCGTTAGCCTTCATCGCGGTTGTTTCACTGATGTAATATCGTCTTGGCAAAATTGGCATAAAAGCTGCGTTCCCGGTGATGATGCATAAGCAGACGCCGTAGCGCCTGTTTTGGAAGAAGTTCTAATCAATTCCAGTAGGAAAGACACCCTTTGAAAAAACCGAGTAATTAGGCTTCGTGATACAATATCACTCTATTATTATCGCACCGGTTAGAGCCTAGCAGTTACCTAGTTTGACCCTAGAAATCCCCTAGTTTTGATTGCAGTAAAATAAAAAACGATACACTGTACTTGGAATAATGTACGGTGTATCGCAATTTACATTTTTGCTAATTTAGCTTCTAGAGCCTCAGTTAAAGTTTGAGAAAAGTTGATACCAGCATCTTCAGCCTTACGTGCTACATCTCCTGGAATAGTAGTATTTTTCTTTACTTTAGCAGGCTTAGACTTAGCTTTGGCTTCGTCTAAATTAACAGCAATTGGAATAACAGTTTTATCTATGTTTTTGCTTTGAACGGTCTTCCAGTCAGATGGTTTAGGTAATTTATCGTGCAGTACCAGAACAGCACCCAAAACCTCAGAGCCCATAAGAATCGCTTCTGCCATTCCAGTACCACTCGTGAATGCTTCTGGAACATCTGGGAATGATACTGTATAAATTCCTTTGCCATTTTCACTGTCATCTAGAATAGCAGGATAGACAACTGCATTCTTTTTGTACTTTCCCATAATTACACTCCCTAAACATACCTTTATTTCTCTTAAATAATACGCCTTTATACGTATAAAGTAAATAAAAGACGTCAAGATAATTCTTGGCGCCTTTTGCTATTAGCTAGCGATGTTCTTCTACCTGGTGTAGAATATGTTTGTAAGTACCAACGGGAATTAGCGTTTTTCTGCTAGAATACGCAACTGGGATTAAATTTCCCTTTGGTCCGCGAAACATGTGATGGTCTCCGCTGATACGGATTTCTTCGTAATGCAACTCACGAAGCATCTTCACAACATCGCCCGCTTTATGTTCTACCATAGGCAGGCCTCCTTTCTATTAGAATATCTATATTATACGCCTAACATACGCACAAACAAAACAGAACAACAAAAAACCGGCATAAACTGTCGGTTTTTTTGCTATAAAAATATCTGTAATGGCGGAACCAGGCCACGATTAACCTTGTACAAATCAATTGCATATTCCATGCATTGAGCAAATTGATAACAGGCTCGCTTATCAAGATTCGACCAGGTTGCGTTGCCTGAAATATGCAGTGCATCCCGTACGTTTCGAACTGGCTCATTTTTGATATAGTGTTGCACCAGAATATCACGGCACATACGGTCACATCCCTCTAATGCATGGTTAACTGCTTGAACGGCTCTTAAACACTCAGCATGTTTGATAAAACGCTGCTCAACTCCATTATCAATACCGCTACCGCCACCAGTTGCGCTGAGAGCTGGCGATTTCAGTTCTCCCCACGCCCCAGACATCCGTTTCAGTTCTTGATAATTATAGCCATCATAACATTCTCGATCGCTAAAAAAGGACTTAACGGCCTGTACCGTTGCTGCACGGTCAATGGGACGGAATTCACTGTCATTTATCGTCTGCTGCTGAACCACAATGCCACTCTCCTCTGCTATAATTGATGGTGTTGATTCATTAGAGGGTCGTGCCATCGTGGTGCGGCTCTTTTTTACTGCCATCAGACTGCCTCATAGAAAGCAAAGGCTAAGCCAGAAGCATAGGAACTTAATCCATGCACTTTTAACCGTCATGATCACTGCAATAGTAATTGATGCGATCGCCGTATACTTAAATCCAACCACCAGTGTTCCCAATACCGTTTCCTTACGCATATCTATCCTCCCAACACGCGTGCTAGCAACACAATCACGACTGCCCAAAACAGCAGGCAAACCATTACCGTCATCCCTAATCCATTCCACTTTCTTTTCATTGTGGTCACCTGTATAACGTTGGCTTTCGCAGCATATCAAACCTTGCCCCGATTCTCGGCAGCTTCTTTGATACGTAGCTCTGCCCGTCCTGGTATACCTCATCTAACATGACCGTTTCGTTAATGTGATTAGCTTCAATGATCAGGTACAGTTTTGAGTCACCAAGTGTCACTGCTCTGCTGTTACGGAATGCCCGCTCAACCTCTTTGCTTTCCATCTCTTTCTCCTTCCAGTAATTCTTCTACTTTGTAATCAATTGAAGTTTTGATGTCGTAGTAGTCCTTGACGATCGTCCCGTCACGCTTGATGCGCTGATGCATCGGCTGTGTTTTGGTGGTCGTGCCTAAGATCTTGACTTTAAAGTAGCTCCTGAACGGCGTCACCACCTCAACCGGGATGCCATACTTGCGCCAGAACAGCTTAAATCTTAGCTGCGCACTCGTGTCGGTTGCTCGATAGGCAATTCCCGTTTTAACGTCGTAAACGTGCTCTATGGCCCCGTCAACACCATACACAACAAAGTCAGGACGATAGTAAATTCCACCAACGCGGACTTCGCCGGCATCATAGATTGGTAACAACTCGTACTGGGGATGCACCTGGTACTTCTTGCCACAGCTCTTGATATAAGCTGCGTAAAAAGACGCCTCTTTTCTTGAGTCAAACGTGTAGCCGTCCAGCTTAACCTTCTTGCCATAGTAGTTTTTCAATCTTTCAGTTCCTTTCCACACACCGGGCAGTACTTGATGCGATTAGACTGCCCGACGCTGATCACACTTTCGCCACGTTTGACCTTCGCCATCGCATCGAGCTGCGTGTGGTTGATGATCTTAACCGTCACACCGATGCCGTCAAACCGGCAAGACAGCAGTGCTTTATGTTTTTCGCAAAATTCACACATTTTCATACTCCCTGTAGATGACCAACGCCGTGCAGCATAACTGATTGTCTTCCTCGATAAAATCAGTCGACAGTTTGACGTCCATAACGATATAGTCGGGATGTTTGTCTAGCCAACGATTGATCTGCACGCTGGGATCAATATCGTTGACCAGATCGGTAAACATTTTTGTCTTGACCATCGCGTGCCTCCTTAAACAGAACGTTTTTGTCTTTCGTGTACACGTCCATGTATGTTTCGTTGAGATTGCCATTATAGGTAAACTCGAAGTAGTAGTCCTTGTCGTTGTATCTGCCCGGTGCTGCAAGCATGGCCTTGTGATTCTGCAGAGCCTTAGCTTGCCACACGACAAACACGTTTTCCGGCTTGCAGGCCGTTTCCTTTCCGACCAGCTTGTTGAGATAGTCGGATACGCGCCATTTGCACTTGTTAATAAATTCTTGATTAGTCATTGTTGCCATTCTCCTTTAAATCATGCTTGCCCGCACGTCTTCCATGCCATCAAATGTGATCTTGTGGTCATCGTTCCTGGTTAGCAGACGGCTGAGCAGTTTTGCGTTGTACATCTGCGCCAGTTCAGCAGTGGTGTTGTTGCTGGTGACAATGGTTGACTTCTTGCCGAAACGTGCATCGGCTACGTCATACAGACGTTCCTGCATGTCTTTGCGCACTTCACGGATTGCGCCACGCATCCCACCTTCCGTGCCAAAATCGTCCAATACCAGCACATCTACTTCAATCATCGCTTTGATCAACAGTTTCATCCGATACTTGGTTTTGGCAGCATCTGGTGCATCATACATATGGCTAAACATCCGGCTCATGGAATCCGTAGAGACAAGCATTGTCGTCATGTCAAATTCTTCTTGCAGTCTGTGCATCATCGCTACTGCCAGTGATGTCTTGCCTGTGCCTGGATTACCAAGCATTAACACGTTGATTGGCTTTTTAGCGATTTCTTCTGTTAATGCGTGTGCCTTTGTGCAGGTAAGCTTCGCTAATTCAATGTCAGGCTGTTTGTGTACGTCCCAGTCAGCAAATGTAAACTTCACTGGATCACCGCTCCAAAGTGAGTTATTATAGTAGCGGTATTTATTTCGTTTACGCATGACGGCATTATCTGCTGTCGTGCGTTTTTTATTTTCTTCAGCAAGATAGTTCTTACACCAGTCTTGGTCGGATAGATCAAACGGGATGTCTTCTCCCCATTTGTCCTTGTAGGCCTTCTTAATGGCTAAAAAGTTAACCAGTGCTTTTAGTTTCTTCATGCTGCTTTCCTCCTTAGCTGAAATGATCGATCAACTGCCAGTCTGGATCGACAGGCGGTTGCTTCTTTCTGCCTTGTTTAGGCTGCTTATATCGTTGCTCATCTGCTTTGATGTCATCAATCGTAAGTAGATGTTCTCTTTCGTATCGGTCTAAGATACTGGCCACATACTTAGACGGCTTCTTCAGCCCTGTTGTTTCTGCTGCTTGCTTAATTGCATGCTGCACAATGTCTGCACCATACTTATGCACCCACTCTGTCAGATCAGTGGTGATGATACCGTTCGGCCATCCCCATGCATTTGTCCAGGAATTAAAGACTTCATCCATGCCTTCAGGAGTATTTCGGAGCACTTTACTGCCATCATCTGATTGCTGAGATACTGCATTCGATTGACCAGCCGGCCAGCTAGCTGGTGTTGTAGTCTGTGTAGTATTCTCCTGGTAGTCTATGGTATTGGTTGTACAGGATCTGTACGTTCCATTGACCAGATTCTGGTCACTCGTTGTACAGGTTCTGTACAATCGTTGTTCAAAATTCGACAACGCAGAATAGTCAATCGTGTACCATTTGGTTTTATCGAAGCCAGCTTTGTTGTAGTTCCCAGTGATAAGCAGTCCTTTTTTCTCTAGGTTGTTAAAGTATCTAGTAAGCGTGGTTCTGGATTTAATCCAAGGAAACTGCTGCATCCAGTTTTCCATTGAGTTGTAGACCCAGTATCGGCCTTCACGATAGTTTTGCTTTTTTTCGATCCAGTAGTGAATCTGCTGTAAGATCACTGCTTCATCTAAGCTTTGTAATCCTGCAGCTAAGCTTGGCAAGACAATTAGCGGTCGTTCATCTAGTAGAAGGTTGCTCATTTCTCTGCTCCTTTCTAGTTTCAAAGCTAAGACGTGAATCTTCCATTTTTATCTCGTTTAACAAAATCCCAATTGATTCTTTCGAACTTCATATTTTCTTGCTGAGTAGTCCAGATGAGATTAGAAACTCGATTGTTGGTTTTATCATGATCTATATGGTGAATCACGCTCGTCCCTTTCCGCCGGTAAAGAAACTGGTTCGCTACTAATCGGTGGATTTTTATTGCTTTATGTTTTCCGTTGTTTGTCAACGTCACATAAAGATATCCACCGTCAGAAACAGTCGGTTTCAATATTTTTTCAGGAAAAGTCATCGGATGACCGTTCTTCTGTAATATGCGTTTTTTTAGCGATTTGACGCGTCCATAAGAAGAAATTTGATATCTATTAAAACCAGGAATATCTTTCCAAATTTCCATAAAATCGTCTCCTTATTAATGGCCCTTCCAGCCACTCGGTGTTCTACGTTCACTGACGACTAATGATTAGTTAAAACGGCAGATCATCTGCGTTTGGTTGCTGTGGTTGTTGTGGTTGTTGCGGTTGACCATTGGTAGGCATAGCCGCATTGAAGTTGGCTTGGCTGTTAAAGCCGTTGTTTTGAGCCTGTGGGGCTTGTTGACGATATCCAGCTGATTGATTACGGCTGTTGCCAAAGTTGCTCTGACGCTTATTTTGGCCGGATTCTGGCCGCGTCTTGCCGTTTGGCTGACTGCCTTCTTGCAGTAGCTTGTGGTAGCTCTTTACCCGCAGATACCAGTTGCCGTTTTGTGACTCCTCCCAGTCAACGCTCACCGCAAGCTTGCGGTTCTTCATGACACTGGCTACCTGTGGCAGATTATCGACCGCCTTACCGCTAGGAATGCCAGATGCAATCATGATCGTGTTGAACCGGCGGACCGATAAGTCAAAGTGATCTTCATCGTCATTCCAGACAGCATAGTCATAGCGGATTGGCGCACCTGCATATTGTCCGTCCAGTACTTCATAGTTGAATTCGACCATTGGGTTTCCGCTCTTGCTGTTCTTGGCTTCTGCGTTGGTGACGCGCACGTTGTACGTGCCAGCTTCCTTCAAACTCTTGCCAAAAACATTGTTTTCATCGGTAGTAAATAACATGCTTAGTCCTCTTCTTTCTTAATCAGTTCGTTAGCTTTAATCAGCTTCCTGTCATCGATCCGGTTTTTCGCGTGGTTGCCCTGCTCAGGATCCAGATCGATGAGCCGCTCTCCGTCTTTTACATAGATTCGGCCAACCAGGTCAAACATTGACGTGAAGGCGTTGAACGTCTTCTCGTTCATATCGGCTGCAAACCGGCCTTGCATCTTGTCTGGCCCGTTGTCGACCTGATGAGCCGTTGCATAGACAGTCAGCCCACAGTCACGCAGATAGGTCCCTAATTGGCGGAACCATAGTTGCAATTTTTGGTAATTTTGGCGATTATCCTTAGACGCTCCGTCAATGTTCTCCAGCACCATGTTCTGCAATGCGGTAACGTTGTCCAAACAGATCGCTTGATAGCGTCCAGAACCAATCGCTCGGCTTAACAGGTCGCCTAGCTCTTGTTGCATGATCGGCATGTCACGTTCCTCCAACTTGAACACATCAATCGATTCATCGCCAATCAAAACGTTGGTTGACAGGTCGAAACTGAATAGCAGCTTCTTGCCAGGAAAGTCCTTAAAAAGACTCGTCTTTCCCGTCCCACCATCACCGTAGATGAAGTACATATGCGGTATAGGCGGAATCTTTCCGCTTTCGTAGAATTTCATCATTCATCATCTTCCTTTGGTGTCTTGATCATGACTTTGATTACTTCATGTGCCGTAACTGGAACAATCTCGCCGTCCTCATTGACGCAACGGCCATCGTCCATAACGGTCAGTGTTTTCTTGTAAGCCGACCAGTCTAGCTTCTTGGTGGTCTTAACATATTTGTCATCGACCATCTCAAGCAGCTTGGCATCATCACGGTCATAATCCGTACTCTTCCGCTTGGAGACGTTCCCATTCCGGCTCTTGAACCGGTAATGCGGGTTCTGCTCGTATTGGCGCATGTAGAAGTCGCTGATCAGCGCTTCTACGTTAGCAATCTGCATGCTGCGTGTTTCTTTGTCTGGCTTGTACCAAGCATCAGTTTCAGCCAGCTCACGATCACGCCGTTCATCAGCTTGTTGCTGCTCTTTCTTTAAGCAGCGCAAGTAGTAGAGCTTCTTGTATAGTTCATCTTCGTTCTGAATACGCCCGTCTTGGGTCTGTTGTTCTTGTGCTTCTTCAGTCATGTCTAGCCCTCCTGATTTCATTAGCTACTAATAATCGTTGGTAAAAGATAGCGTGGTTTAAACTGCAACAAGCCCCGCCATGTGGCAGATAGATAGGCTTGATGCATGGCTTGCCACACCATTTGCAGTGCGTTACTTCGGCCATGAGTCAAATCCAATCTCCGGCTCAAAAATGAGATCTGGATTACTATTGCGCATCTTGCGCAAATCCTCCTCATTAAAGAGCCAATTAGCGATGTCCGGATTGTCAGCCATTACACCGATAGGTAAAATGGCTAATAATGTTTCCAATTGCTTGTCATTCATATATAATTTCTCCTGTAAGCTTTTTAGATTGATGCGTAACTAGTGGCGGCTAGTTGCGCTTTTTTGTTGTCCTAAAACTTCTGCCATCGTGTCAGCCCCAAAGAGCTTGATTGCCAGCTTTGACTTGATGAACGGCTTCCACAGTGCTTCAGTGAGCACTAGAACCGTTAATCCAAAGGCGGTCGTAGTGAAACCGTCTACCCAGCACCAGATGGTCAGGTAGACAAGTACAAACCAGTTAATCCGGGTAACGTTGCTCATAGCGCTTCAACTCCTTTTCTAATTTAGCGATGCGATTAGCTAAGATGCTGTGGTCCACTAGCAGCAGAGCTACCAGTAGGATCCCAAAAATTGGCCCAAACAAGTCCATCATCGTTCCTCCTAATACTTCTGATATGCGACTAAGCGAGGGTCTTGCTTCTTATCGTGTTTCTTCTTTGCCAACCAGGTCATAAAGCGTTGATACTCTTGAATATCAACGCGACCATCTGGCAGGAAAACACGCCATCCGTCTGGATAGTCAGTTGCTTCTCGCCGCCTTCGCTGATACGTTGACTCAGACATTGGCTGACCATTGCTGTCATGCCATTCAGACATGAACTCTGCTTTGTTCAGCTGATACCGATACGGGCTCATTCCTGCATCCCCTTTCTGCTACAAAGGACTAATCTTTATAAACCGGCATAAACCGCACCCTGAGGCCTTCTACGGTTTCGCAGTCGTCATCTGTGATCACCGCCAAGGTCTTGGGGCTTTTTTCGTCTGTCTCAACAATGATCCGTGAGTAATCGGACATTGGCTTTTGGCACTTAGCAGTTGCCTTCTCAAATTCTTCAACAGTTCTCATAGCTATGCTCCCTCCTTTCCAGTTGTATACTTGATTCATCTCCTAATGAAAGGAGGTGAACATCATGTTTGAACATGTTAATTTGGAATACGATTATTCAAATAATGGTTTTCCAGGTGCTGAAGTTACTAAAAACCTAGTTACTGGTTACGATCAATCAGTTAATGTAACTACGTACACAGCAAAATTTGATAGCCACACCGTAACTATGCTCGTATACAGTACAGGCCTTGTAGTTTTTGTAGATGTCTACCCTGGTAGAACTGTTATCAGAACTAATCGTGAGTTCAAACCTGGTGATGATGGGAATCTACACTTGGTTGACGCCTAACTGTAGCTTCTAAGCCTTTAGCGGTTATCTTGATCGTTGATTGAGATAACCCTTTTTTTATGCTTAAATTTAATCCCGCATTACCCTTCTTAATTTTCATCATCGTTATTTCCTCCCTTTCTAGTCCCAGCAGTCCTGAATATCGGCAACATATTATTCAATTTGCCAATAACAAGGGCCTTTCATATCAAAATGACGGAATTTACATCAAATTCCGTATTCCCGAATAAGGTATAGTGACCGACTAGAAGAAAGCATAAACTCTTGCTCGTCAACGATTAATTCAACCCTTAAGGCCGAATGATCGTTTTGAGCCGTTTTGTCTTGGGTGATTTGTTGCCACCAAATACCCTTATAGACATTGCTTTCAATAGTTAATACGCCTACCTCTTTTCTACCAGTGATAGCAAAATTTAAGTTGCTATCTTCAATTACTAGTGCCCGTAATTTATGTTGCGGGTACTTTTTTTGCAGTTCAGAAAGTTTATGCTGTAGCCTCATTGTTCACCTCCTACAGCCCTAAGTCGTCGTCTTGAATCTCCAGTGCGTTGTCTTGAAATACCTTCAACGCTTCAGGAAAGTATCGCCAAGCTCCATCGTGATCACGGTAGCTCATGTCAGCATCACGCTTGACACCAAGCTTGTTGGCCCATTTGCCAATAGCAATCGGCGACACGCCAATCATGTTGCCAATCTCAGTAGCCGAGTATTCGCGGCGTGCACCAACTGGCAATGCTTGCATGGCACGAATGGCTTCATTACGGAAATCAACTGCCATATGTGGTCGCTGGTAATCGTCAGCAACTTTGCCAAGCTCCAGATACAGCTTGACGTCTTGATTGCGCAGCTCGTGTGCCTTGTTGACGTTCTGTTTTCGCATTTCAATCAGCCATTCTCGCTTGTATGCGAGCTTTTCATGCTCAAGCCCGTTATCAATAGCTGCTACTTTGCCGTTATGCTCTGCTTCGTATTCGTTGAACAGTGATACGTACGTTGCGGTGAAGATCGTTCCTTTGCGCCCAGTCAGCTTATTGGCCACGAATTCGCAGCCTTTTTTCGTTAGCAGATAGCATGGACGTTCTTGGTTATTCTGATCAACGTACGTAGATTCGATGAAGAATTTAACCGGGCTCAATTTTGAGCCGGGCTCTAAATCATTGATATAACTGCGAATGTCACGCATTAGGTTCTTGTGAGTCTTGCCAATCATCTTGGCAACATCCCGACTATCGATCACTTGTTGTTTGGATTCGTCAACATAGCGAATCACTGATTCTGTATTTACGTTTTGCATTATCTACACCTCTTCTTACTCATCAATGCGTAATTTTAATGTAAAAAAAGAGAGTCCACATTGATGTGATATAGATCACACATATCTAGGACCATCTTAACTGGCATCTGTCCTGGATTGTTCTCGTATCTGCTCAACGTCTGGTACGAGATACCCAGCTTTTCCGCAGCTTCTCTTTGAGTTAACCCAGCATTAACTCGAGCTGCTTTGATCGTCATAGTCAACTTATCATCTCCTAGTGAACGCAGAGCCATACGATTACTCCTACTACGACAGCAACCGGGATTAGCCCGATATTGCCATCAAACGTGTGGCTAACTTCATCGCCATGCTGTTCCTTTGTGTGGCTGAGTGAGCCAATTAAAATCTTTTTCCAGTCCATAATAATTTCGATCTGTGGTAAACTATACACCAAAGAGGAGGAGGCTAAGCCTCACTCTTTGGGTTTATATTAGATCAGCTTCATGCTGACCTTAACTTCAATCTTGATCAGATAGGGAAAGCCAAGCTTGAAGTTAATTCGCACTTCCGTAATTCGGAGGTGCTTTTTTTGTTTACTCACAAATCCTATGCTCCTTTCTTGTTAAGGTCTTGATCAACCTTACGAGTATTATATTATTACTCATCAATGCGTAAGTCAATGCTTTTTTCCTTTTTTCTAGAATTTTTTTCATATTGATGCGAAATAAATGATATTATTAATGAAAAAAAGGAGATGCTATTATGCCTGGCAAATCGCTGACTCCTCAAGAAATGGAATACAAGAAAATAATATCGGCTCGCTTAAACGAATTATTGCTTAAAAGCGGAAAGAAGAAATCAGACATCACAAGACAAACGGGTCTTCCTGCCAGTACTTTAACTGGATATTTTGGAGGTAAAAGATTACCGTCAGAAGAAAATGTCGTTAAGCTTGCTAGTTTCTTCAACGTAAGTGAAGAATACATCGATCCACGACTTGATCCGAATATTGCATTAAACTCTCACCGCGACCACAAGGAAGACGATCTCAAAACTGCTGACCTCGCTGATGATGACACCATCTTCACTTTTGAAGGCAAGCCTATCCCTGAGCAGGACTTGGAATACATGAAACGGCTGCTGCGCGGTGGGAGAAAATAAGGAGGTGTTAGTTAATAATGGAAAATTTATCAAAACGTTTAGTAGATAAAAGTGTCGAATCATTTGTTTTGGGCCTTGAGATCTACAACAAGCCAACTATTAGATACCGAGTTGAAGGATTTAGCTTTTTTATTTGCAACGCGTGGGAATTAATGCTTAAAGCTTATCTAATTAATAGAGACGGAGAATCAAGCATCTACTATCACGATAAGGTAGACAGAACTATATCTCTGGAAGAAACCATTAGAAAAGTCTTCACTAATAAGCATGACCCTTTACGCTTGAACCTAGAACAAATTATTAGTCTAAGAAATACTAGTACTCACTTTATTACAGAAGATTATGAGCAGATATTTGCTCCGCTTTTTCAAGCCTGTGTTTTTAACTATGCTGAAAAAATGCAGGAGTTCCATGATATCGACGTGTCAAAAAACGTAGCACCCAGTTTCTTATCCCTAAGTGTTAACATTTCTGATATTTCAGATAAAGCTCTAAAAGCTAATTACTCTGTAGCTGTTGCTGAGCTTATGATACGAAAGCGTAACGAAGTGGATGGCGAACGTCAGACAGAGGGCATTAGATATTCAGTTCCCGTTGAAACTAAAATGGTTATTACTAAAGACCCTAATAAAGCCGATTTTTCCGTTAACATTTCTAAAAACTCTGACAATAATATAGCTATAGTACGTGAAATGAAGGATCCTAATTCAGTTTTCGCTTACACGCAGAATAAAGTTATAAGTTTTGTGAACAGAAGGCTTAAGAAAAAAGGGATTCTTTTAGACAAAATCAAAAAAGGCGAACCAGTCAAAGACAAGTTCACCTCAAATGATTTTCAATTGTTCATTAAATTTTATCAGATCAAAAATGATGCAACGATGTGTTATCACTATAGTTTGGGAAACCGATATGGATACTCTCAAAAAGTAGTTGATCTTATAGCTAAAGAAATTGAAAAAGATCCATCAGTAATCCAACATATCAAGCAAGAATTATTGAAGGCAAAAAAATAAAGATAACCCCAGGCACATGAGAATTCTCGGCCAATGCCTTACTCCCATTCGGGAACTCAGTGTTAATCCTTCGCAAGTTATCTTACAATTATTATCCACATTATCCTATGTAAAGTCAAATTTGACTTACTTTAAATAAGTATCTTTGCTTTTAGCATTCTATTTCTTCTATCAGAATCGAGGTGGTAAAAATGACCGAGATTAGCAGCTATCTGGAAAAGGTAGCCCTTAACCATAATATTAATATTGTCTGGACCGATAAGTTAGCCCCTGAAACTCCGCCTGGCTGTTCGCTCCATTACCGCAGCATTGTCATGAACCTTAACTGGCATCACCCTGCTGAAATTTCGTTTCAGCTTGCTCACGAAATTTCACACATCTTAAATGGTGATGAAACCGACATTTGCTTCTACCACGCTACCTTCACAGGCAAACACTCCGTTGAATATAAAGCAAACACTGGCGCAGTTAAGCTTATGGTTCCTTTTTATTGCCAAGGCGTGCCAAAAGAAACCATAAACGTATACGATTTTATGGAATCATACGAAGTGCCAAGCTACCTTGACAATGTAGTCAGGGAAGAAGTGCACAACTATTATATTTCAAACAGATACTAATAATACGTCCAAGCGTGATCGACGTTAAAAGCTATTAGGAGGAAATCATGAAAACCACAAAATTAGTTTCTGGAATCATCATGATTGTATTAGGCGTTATTATTTTCTTTCAATCCATGCTTGCCGGTGTCGGCAATGCTCTTGCTAACAGCAATTCGCACAGCGGCTCTGCTGGAGTCTTTGTTGCCATTCTATATATTGTTATCGGAATTGTTTATTTAGCAACTCGTAAGAGTCCAAAAATGGGTGGTGATATTGCTGGTTTAGTAATTGCCATCATTGCATGGATGCTTGGCGCTTTTAATGTTGGAATCTACAAAGATCTTCAAATATGGGCATGGCTCATTTTGATTATTGGGGTAATGTTCTTTATTTGGCATTTTATTGTCAATCGAAAAAGCAACAATTAATTGTTGCACAATTTGGCCAAAAAGAAGCTGAATTTCTCAAAATAATCTATCAACAGCAACTACAACAAATGCCATTCGGATATCTTGTTATTAAAAACGATAAGAATGCTACCACCAGAAAAATAACAAATTGTTTATGCAGCACTGACGATGAATCATATCTGTTTGGAAAAGATGAAACTATTGACATCTTTAATTCATTAGGAATCATAGAGTCCCGACAAGCAAGATAGTTGGCTTTTTTCACCTATATATGAATCTCGTTATCAAGCCTTAGAAAATATTCTTAAACAAAAAGTTGATATAAGTTTAGGCGAAAATGAAAACTTCAAACTAAATAAATGTTATTTGAAACTTAATTCGTTTGGCTCTTCTCTTTGCCACTGCATTTTTGAATGAGCAGCTTAATCGCAGCTACCTGTTCATAATTCAGAATTGTCTTATCGATTCCTTGAAATTCGTCATGTAATATAACCTGCCCATCAACAATTTCAAACGGATTTTTCTCAGACATTTTTACACCTCGAACATTAGTTTCTTTAATTATAGCATTTAAAATCAGCTGACCATGCGCGTTATTTATAGAATTACGTCCAAGCGTGATCGACGTTAAAAGTTACCATTGGGAGGAATAACTATGAAAAAAATAGGTAAGTTTCTACTACCAATTCTTGCATTTGTTTCAATTTTTATTTTTACAGTCTCACCTGCATCTGCAAAAAAATTTACCCTTGATTACGATACCTATAACGCAAAGTCAATTAAGACTTATAAAACAAACGCATCTGACAGCAGTTGGTCTGGTGTAAATGTAAAAGTCAACAAAATTCAAGTCGTTAAGCTAGCAAAAAAATATAAATATAATTCAGCAAATGATGGCAAATTTAAAATTAACGGTTTCATCAGATTGCACTATGTAATTCAGACCGGAAGTAAGGACGTAAATATTTATCCTACTCAAGGTACTTACTCTTTTAGCAATGGAGAACAACACCAAGCTGATAGTCTTGAAAACTGGGACGGATCAATTTCATCTCATGTCAAGAAGAGTGGTTGGGTATCGATACCCGTTCAGAAAGTTTCAGGCGTAAATTCCGTTCGCGCTAAATTTGATGCAAACTACGATACCGATAATGTTGACGATGATAACCAATATCATACTTATGATATGAACATTAACTTCTAAAAAAAGCCCGGCACAGCGCCGAGCTTAATTTTTGCACATTAATCGAACATACGTTTAATAGTAAAGGAAGGATACCATGTATGTTGAAGAAAGAAACCAAAAATATAGATTCTTTGAGCGCTATCGTGATCCCCTGACCAACAAGTACAAAGCTGTCTCCGTTACAATGACTAAAAATACTAAACAGGCCCAACATCAAGCGCAAATGATCTTACAGGCTAAGATTGCTAAGATAATGAGCCAGGTTAATCATATTGAAACGATTCATGGGATTACCTTGCAAAAACTAGTTGATGACTATTTAACCAATTACAAGCCCCGTGTCCGCCGTTCCACCTACGCAAATGCCGAGATGATGTGCAGATCGCTAGTCAAATCATTAGATAAGGACGCGCTGATTGAAAAAATCACCCCGCTAATCTTAACGCGGACCATTGAAGACATGATCTATGGCCCACGACACATCTCGAATGCTTATGCGTCTAAATTTAAAATCTTTTTGCATCAGCTGTTTGCTTTTGCGGTCAAAGAATCATATCTAAGCGACAATCCTGCAGAAAAACTGGAAATCGCCTATCGTCCTAGTGAAGGTGGCAGCTCAACTCGCAACAAGTTTTTGGAAACTGACGAACTTAACAAGCTGCTTGAATATGCGTATGCCCACAATCATAACTATGCCACGCTTTGCGAATGGCTATATCAGACTGGAATGCGCTGTGGCGAAGCACTAGCGCTCGATGTTAAAGATATTGAGAACACGAGTGATGGCTGGGTAGCTCACGTCAATGGCACAATGGAATATACAAAGCTTAAAATGAATGAATGGCATAAAACCGATCAAACAAAAACGCCCGCCGGAATGCGCGATGTGGCGCTATCCAAGCGGGCTGTCGAAATATATCATGACCGATACGCCTATGCTGACGGGCACGGCTATTTATTCACTACCAAACATCATACACCAATTCAAATTTCAGCGTTCAATACTTTTTTACGTAATGCAGCTAAAAAGCTAAAAATTGACAAACCAGTCAGCTCACACATCTTTCGCCACACTCATATCTCTAAGCTGGCTGAGCTAGGCGTGCCGATGTATGTAATCCAGCAGCGGGTTGGTCACTCTAACAGTCGGGTTACTCAAGAAATCTACACACACGTTACTCACGAAGCGCTTGTGAAAAATCGTGGTCAATTGGAAAATTTGTGACCAGTTTGCTACCATTTTGCTACCACAAGCAAATAATTGGCAAAAATTCACAAACTCAATCAGCATTTTAAAAATTAGGCAAAAAGAAAAACCCTTGCATAGCAAGGGTTTTGGTCGACACTCGACTACTTAACGTCGCGACGGCGTTCAGGAATACGAGCGGACTTACCAGTACGTTCACGCAGGTAGTACAGCTTAGCACGACGAACGCGACCGTAACGGACAACTTCGATCTTAGCAACACGTGGGGAGTGAACTGGGAAAGTACGTTCAACACCGACACCGTTACTAATCTTACGAACAGTGTAAGTAGCAGAAATGCCTGCACCGTGACGCTTGATAACGACACCTTGGAAGATCTGGATACGTTCACGCGTACCTTCAACGATCTTGGCGTGGACGCGAACCGTGTCACCGGCGCGGAATTCTGGAATGTCATCGCGCAGTTGGCTGGCGGTGATCTTTTCAATCAATTGGTTTTGACGCATAATATTTTTTCCTTTCGTCGATATTCTTGCCCGATTTCAGCAGCGGAATACCGTTGTTATGGCCATAAAAAGCCAAGACATAATATAACATATTCCCCCAGCGACTGCAAGGGTAATTTACTTGACAACCTTTTTAAGCTGCTGATTCAGATTCGAATGCTTGATTCCATAGGCAAAGTAGATTATCAAGCCAATGACGAACCAGCCAATCATCAACAGTTTGGCATCAATATTCAAGCCAACAAAAATAACGATTGAATAGACAACCGAGATGGCTGGCAAAATCGGATAGCCTGGCATCTTAAACTTGGCTTCCGGCAGGTCGACGCCTTCCCGTTTCCTTAACGCATAGATTCCCAACGAGACAAAGATAAAGGCAATCAAGGTCCCGGCCGAAACCAGCGTCGCCAAAAACGTAAATGGGAATACAGAACCGAGAATCATCGCCAGAACCGTGATCAGCCACAATGCGTGATCGGGAACGTGCTTATCGTCAATGTGCCCCAAACGGCTTGGCAGCAGACCATCCCGTCCGAACGCATAAATCAGACGCGATGAGGCCAGCAGTATTGCGATCAAAGCTGAAAAAATCCCAATCAAGGCTACCACCGAAAGCAGGTTGGCCGTTAAATAATGACCTGAATGCCGCAGTGCCCAGGCAGCCGGTTCGGCATTATTGGCATAGCGGCTGTATTTAAACATCCCCACTAAAACCAGCGAAACGGCAATAAAAAAGCCTGTTCCCAACAGCAGCGTGCCAATCAATCCTTTGGGCATCGTATGCTGAGGATCCTTGGTTTCAGCAGTATTGGCCGCAATTGCATCAAAGCCCACATAGGCGATGAAAATCTGCGAAGAGCCAGCCAAGATCCCCTGCCAGCCCCCGAAAGTCGTTCCTGGCTGGTGTGCGGGGATAAACGGTACATAGTTTTGCGGATGAATGGCAGTCGCGCCAATTACGACAAACATGATAATCACGATCAGCTTGACGGCCACGATCGTATTCTCGACGCGGCTGACCTGATGAATGCCACGCGCGATCAAGCAGCCAACGATCAGTATCGCCACCGCCGCCAAAATATCGACATACGAGCCCTTAGCTGGATTAAAGCCACCAGTCAGGGCAACTGGCAATTTAACGCCGAAACTGCCCAAAAAGCCCTGCATATACGCCGACCAGCCCGAGGCAACGAACGCTACGGAGATAAAATATTCCGCCAGCAGCGCCCAGCCCGCGATCCAGCCAAAAAACTCACCAAACAAAACGTTCATCCAAGAAAACGCCGAACCGGCAAACGGCAGCACTGAGGCCGTTTCTGCGTAGGCCAAGGCAGAAAGCCCCGCTCCGATCGCCGCCACGATAAACGCCAATGGCACGGCTGGTCCGGTATGTTCAGCAGCTACGATCCCTGGCAGGGTAAAGATCGCCGTCCCCACGACCATCCCCGTCCCCAGACCGATCAGATCCAAAGTCGTCAATGAAGGCTCCAGCGAGGCATCCTTGAGCTGATAGACGGTCGGATCTTCTTTTGCCAGCAGTCGTTTTAAAAACTTATTCTTGATCATGCGCGTCGCCTACTGCATTGTTGGGTCTTCACCCAATTTAATGTCTTGCAGCATAATCTGCTGCTCACGGGACAGTTTGGCCTGTTCAAGCAGATCGGGGCGGCGTTCCCAGGTGCGCTTTAACGATTGATACATCCGCCACTGTCGAATTTTTTCATGATTGCCGCTGGTCAGCACTTCTGGCACCTTCATCCCGCGAAACTCAGCTGGCCGCGTGTATTGAGGATATTCCAGCAGCCCATTGCTGAACGAGTCGCCCATTGAAGAAGACATATTGCCCAAGACACCTGGCACGAATCGCACCGTGGCATCAATCATAACCATGGCCGCCAATTCACCACCGGTCAGCACGTAGTCACCTAGCGAGGCTTCATCGGTTACCAGCTGGCGAATTCGTTCATCATAGCCTTCATAGTGACCGCAGATAAACGTCAAGTGTTCTTCTTGGGCCAGTTCCTGAGCGTAGTCTTGATCGAACTTGCGCCCCGCTGGATCCATTAAGATGACACGGCCTTTCGGATAGTTTTCTTTTTGAGCTTCCTCATCAATTGCCGCCATCGCATCAAAAATCGGCTGAGCCTGCAGCAGCATGCCGGCACCACCACCAAACGGCGCGTCATCGACATGATTGTGCTTGTCGGTTGTAAAATGACGAAAATCAGTTACATGAATATCCAAAAAACCATCATCCTGAGCCCGCCCCACGATTGACTGACCCAGCGTTGGCTTAAACATGTCCGGAAACAGACTTAAAACATCAATTCGCATTATTCCAGTCCTTCCATTAATTCAACGTCGACTTCGCCCTTGTCCAGATCAACGTTTTTGACAACATCATCAATTACCGGCAATAAAAGATCGCTTTGACCGGTTCGTTTGACGACCCAGACGTCATTGGCACCTGGCGAAAGAATCTCTTTGATTACGCCCAATTCGCGTCCTTCCAGCGTCTTAACCGTCAAGCCAATGATTTGATGGTAGTAGTACTGACCCTCTTCTAAGGGCTGCTGTTCGTCTTCAGTTACCATTAATTCGTGGTCACGGAAGCTCTGCACGTCATTGATATTGTCATAGCCTTTAAACTTAACCAGCCACATTCCCTTATGCTGACGCGCGCCGGCAACTTCCAGGCGTAATGGCTCACCGGCAGACTGCTTTAGATAAAGGACCGCGCCATTTTGGAAACGCTCTTGAGGAAAATCAGTCGTGGCAATCACGCGAACCTCGCCGCGAATTCCATGCGTATTGACGATTTTACCAACATTATAATATTGCATTTAAAAATCCTCCGAATAATAGAAAAACTCCCACAGAGTTGGTGTGGGAGTTTTTATTTAATGTCGATGGTCATTAATCACCAACCGGACTTTCTTAGAGTTGGGCCGCTTAGAACGCATGCCTTCGACTACGGTACGCAGCGCGGAAGCAACATGTCCCTGCCGACCAATCACGCGACCGACGTCAGCCGGATGAACGTCGAGGACGTACCGGTGATACCGATCAGTCTCTGATTCGGTGATGCGAACCGCATCCGGATGCTTGACCAACGGCGTGACCAGGGTACGAATCAGTGTCTCTAGATTTGTCTCAGTCATGACTATTTACCACTACTTCTTGGAAGCGTACTTGGCTTCGTGGAGCTTCTTCATGATACCAGCTTTTTGGAACATGTTGCGAACAGTATCTGAAGGTTGGGCACCCTTTTGCAGCCAGTCCATAACGGCGTCTTCGTCGAACTTAACTTCCTTTGGAGTGGTCAGTGGGTTGTAAGTACCCAGCGTCGTGATGAAACGGCCATCACGTGGTGAACGTGAGTCGGCAACCACGATACGGTAGAATGGGCGCTTCTTAGAACCCATACGCTTTAAACGGATCTTTACTGACATTGATTCACACCTCCTTGATTTTTTCTAACAGCTAATAATATACCAGTCATTCAAGTGAATGTAAAGTATTTTTTCTTGACAGGCTAAACTTTTTTCAAAAAAACCCTTTTTAAGAATATCTTCGTCTTCAATCCCCTAGAATCGATAAGCTCCTAGCTAAGATAAACCGCTGAAATCACGGCATTTCACGCCAAGCAATTCAATCCGTATCTAGGCAGCACAATCCAATTTTTATTTACTATCAAGCAAAAAATCCCCGCCCGATTGATAGGCAAGGATCGTTTAATGATTAGTCGCGCCGCAGCTGCATGTGTTTGGCACTGATGCGTGAGACCAGCATCATCAAAAGCGTCCAAACGATTGCTGAGACAACAAGCGTAACCATAATTGCCGTTTTAGCTGCCTGACCAGTCAGATCGATTGACCAGTTTGATCCTATGAACTGGAAGACCCCCAGTTTGATCAACAGTAATGTCAGGTAATAGATGCAAAATGCCGCCAGAATTGGACCGCCAATGGCAACGATTACTTTCCATTTACGATTCAGCAGACTAAAGAAGTAGCCGACTGCCATTGCCGTCATCGTCGTTTCAAACAGCAGCAGCAATTCAAACAAGATCCCCTGCCAAATCGAAACGCTGCTATTAATGATAAAAGCCTCTGCTGGATGACCATCTGCCAAGATTTCAAAGAGCACGATCAGAACTTCTTGAACCAGCGTAATGATAACCGCGCTGAGCATCTGAGAACGCCACATGGTCTTACGCGAGATGCCGTTTTGAATCGTCCATTTAAAAGTGCTGTATGGTGTGATCAAAAAATAGAAGAATGGCACAAAACTAAGGACAAAGCTCCAAGAACTGAAGATGCCGCGCAGATCACTGCCGAAACTGCTCCAGCCTATGTGTCCTAAAATTAGGTTCAGGATGGCAAAGAAAGCCTGAATTGCCGCCAGCCAGACTGCAGCGATCACAAATCCCTTGCCACAGCGGTACAGATCAGTCTGCACCACGATTTTTTGTTTTGATGAAATCATAATTCTCCCCCTATTTGTTCGTCAGATAGATAAAAGCCTGCTGCAGGTCCGGATGCTTGATTTGAATCTGATCCGGAATCTCCTTTTCTTCACTCAGCGCGCCACGTACGAACGCGGTCTTGATGCCGGCTAGACTGCGCGTTCCCAATACATTTTGATCCTTAACGTACTCTTCAACCAGCATTGCCGGACCGCTGATTACAAACATTTCGCCTAATAGATCATCCACATCGGCGTCAACGGTAATCTTTTCATTATCCAAGATAAAGACGTGCTCAACCAGCTGCTGAATCTCTTCAATCAGATGCGTTGACAACACATAGGTCTTGACGTTTTCTTCATAAGCCTTGAGCAGTTCTTGGTAAAAAACGTCGCGATGGTTGGCATCCAGTCCCAGAATCGGTTCATCCAAGAAAACATAATTAGCATTGACCGATAATGCCACGATCAGCTTAGCCGCCGTCTGCAGACCGGTCGAAAGATTACTCAGTTTTACGTTCTCGTCTTGAATATCAAATTCCTTTAACAGCCGCCGTGCCCGATTAAAATTAAAGCTGCCATAAGAAAGATCCGCCATTTCCCACATTTGTTTCAAAGTCACGTGCTTAGGATAGAGACTGACCTCGCTCATCAGATAAAACTGCGTTAATGCCGCGTCATTATCATTGATATCATCATTCCCCAGCTTAATCGTACCGCTGTTTGGCAGGATTCGATTAACGATCAGATTCAATAGCGTTGACTTGCCAGCTCCATTGCGTCCCAGCAGCCCGTAAATCTTACCTGGCGCAAGCGTCAGACTGATATCGTCCAAAATCGTCTGCCGCCCATATTTTTTGGTAAGTTGACTAACCTTTAATAGTTCCATCTTGATACCCCCGTTTGATCAATTCGATTAGATGCTCTTCAGTGATTCCCAGCTTGCTGGCCTCTTCCAGCAGGCTTTTAATATAGTTTTCATAAAATGTGTCTTTACGTTCTTCAACTATCTTGGCTTGAGCTCCCGCTGCGACAAACATTCCCAAGCCGCGATGCTTTTCTAACAGCCCCCGATCAACCAGCTGTCGCATGCCTTTGAGCACGGTCGCCGGATTGATATGCAGCTCTTGAGAAAGCTGCGTAGTTGAAGGCGCCTGCTCTCCTTCCTTCAACAGACCGGTAAAGATCATATCTTCCAGCTGATCGGCAATCTGTTGATAGATTGGTTCCGTTTGGTCAAATTCAAATTGCATGACCAACCCTCCCTATTCATCCTCTTAGTTAATTACATAAGTAACTAACTAAATAATACCAAAGCTTTTATTTTTTGCAAGCTCTAAAAATAAAATAATTCCATTGATCAATCCCCAGCCTTGGTATACAACGGATTTTTAGAATCATAACTTTTGTGAACTGATTTGGTCAGCCCTTTTGCTGGTCCGTGAGTATCAAATACCTCATTACCCCCAAAATAAAAACCCCGCCTCGCAATCGAGACAGGGTATTGAATGAACAGAAAACTGCTCAGGACTGATTTATATCGTCAACCAAGTTTTGATCGGCTGATTTTAGCGGCGCTTGTGCTTGTTGCGCAGTTTCCGCAATTTTTGCTGCTGACGCTTCTTAGCCTGACGCGCCATGCGATTCATCGCCATTTGGCCCATCTTGCCGCCCATGCCAGGCATCTGACCGCCCATCATATTCTGCAGACCGCCAAAATTGCCATTAGTGACCTGCTTCATCATTTTGCGCATCTGATTGAACTGCTTGATCATCCGGTTGACCTCGACGATTGGCCGCCCAGAACCTGCTGCCAGCCGACGCCGCCGACTTGGGTTCATCAGATCGGGATTTTCCCGTTCCTCAGGCGTCATTGACAAAATAATGGCCTTGATGTGGGCAAACTGCTTTGGATCAATGTTGATGTTCTTTAGCGCAGGATTATTGGCCATCCCCGGCATCATCTTTAAGATGTTTTCCAGTGGGCCCATCTTGGTAACCTGGTCCATCTGCTCCAAAAAGTCATTATAGTCAAACTCATTGGCCCGCATCTTGTCCATGGTTTCTTGAGCCTTTTCTTCATCGAAATTCTTCTGAGCCTTTTCAATCAGGGTCATCATGTCCCCCATGCCCAGAATTCGCGAAGCCATCCGGTCGGGATGAAAGACATCGAGGTCCTCCATCTTTTCACCTTCACCGACAAACTTGATCGGCTTGCCAGTAACGGCGCGAATCGACATCGCCGCCCCACCACGAGTATCGCCATCAAGCTTGGTCAAAACAACGCCAGTGATATCCAGCTTATCGTTAAAGCCTTGCGCTGTTTTAACCGCGTTTTGACCAGTCATGGCATCGACAACCAGCAGAATTTCATTTGGTTGAGTCAGATTTTTGATATTGACCAACTCATCCATTAATTGCTCGTCAATCTGCAGCCGCCCAGCCGTATCGATGATTACATAGTCGTTATGATTCTGCTTAGCCTGCTCCATCCCGTCTCTAACAATGTCAACGGGATCTTTTTCGGTTCCTTCCTCAAAAACCGGCACGCCAATCTGATCAGCAACCTGCTGCAGCTGCGTAATTGCGGCTGGTCGGTAAACGTCGGCCGCGATAAACATTGGCCGGGCGTTTTCTTCGCTTTTCAGACGCAATGCCAGCTTACCGGCCGTCGTCGTTTTACCGGCACCCTGCAGCCCGACCATCATGATTACGGTTGGAATGTGCGGTGCTTTATTCAGCGGTACGGCTTCCTCACCCATCAGCTTGGTTAATTCTTCATTAACGATTTTAACGATCTGCTGTGCTGGATTTAAGCCTTTTAGAACCTCAGCCCCAGCTGCCTTTTCGCGTACCGTTTTAACAAAGTCTTTAACTACAGCAAAGTTAACGTCGGCTTCCAAAAGTGCCAGGCGGATCTCGCGCATGGTTTCGCGCAGATCGGCTTCCGTAACTTTAGGCTTGCGCCGCAGTTTCTCCATCGCTTTTTGCAGGCGATCAGTCAATCCTTCAAATGCCATTTTTTTCTCCTCTTTTCATCGCAGCTGCTTAATCGCAGACGATGAGGTTAATTTATAGTTCAAACATTCCTTATTATACCAAAAAGCCGGCCAACTCAAAATGAACCGGCCAGCTTATTTTATTCTTCTTCCATGTTTTCCATGTTGGCGATCAGATTATTCAGCTCAGCGTCATTAGGATAATGCTCCTTGACGTAGCGCTGAATTCGATCTGCCTGGCGATTGCGCATCTCAAAATCGGCATACAGATGCAGCTTGTCCTCATAGCTTTCCAGAATCTTTTCGGTCCGCTTAATGTTGTCATAGACCGCTTGCCGCGAAACTTCAAATTCTTCGGCAATCTCGCCCAGCGAATAGTCATCGGCATAGTATAGCTGAATATATTCGTTCTGTTTTTTGGTCAGCAATGGCTGGTAAAACTCAAACAGCGCGTTGATGCGCTCGTTTTTTTCGATATCCACGGCCGCCACCTCTTATTTTTCGACAACCAAGCCCTTGAACAGTCCGTAGACAAAATCGCTGGCATCGAATTTCTGCAGATCGGTAACCTTTTCGCCCAGCCCGACATACTTAACCGGCAGATGCAGCTCATTGCGAATGGCCAGGACAATCCCACCACGCGCCGTTCCATCAAGCTTGGTCAGCACGATTCCGGAAACGTCCGTGCTTTCCTTAAACAATTTGGCTTGATTCAGCGCGTTTTGACCAGTCGTTGCATCCAATACCAACAGGACCTCATGCGGCGCATCTGGAATTTCACGAGCCATGATCCGCTTCATCTTGGCCAGCTCGTTCATCAGATTGACCTTGTTTTGTAGCCGTCCTGCCGTATCAACCAGCAGAATGTCGTAGTTTTCTTCCTTGGCCTTCTTGACCCCATCAAAAACGACTGCCGCTGGATCACCATTGGCCGGCCCCATAACGATATCAACACCATCGCGCTTAGCCCAGACATCCAGCTGTTCAACGGCCCCGGCTCTAAACGTGTCACCAGCCGCCAGCAGCACGCGCTTGCCTTCATCCTTAAAGCGCTTGGCCATTTTACCGATCGTAGTCGTCTTGCCAGCACCATTGACCCCGACAAACATAATCACGGTTGGGCCTTCCTTGGCAAAGTTCAAATCGGGATTTTCATCCTTGCCAGCGTCTTCATACAGATCCACCATCTTTTCAATGATGACATTGGAGACATCCTGCTTGCTCTTGGCATTTTGCAGCTTAACTTCTTCGCGCAGCTCATCAGAAATCTTCATCGCCATATCATAGCCGACATCTGATTCGATCAAAAGGTCTTCCAAGTCTTCAAAGAAATCCTCGTCAACGTGACGGAAATTAGCCAAGAAGTGGTTTAATTTGGCTCCAAAACCGGTCCGTGACTTTTTCAGACCGCGATCATACTTTTCAGTCGTCGATTCTTCGGCCTGGGATTCCGCAGCAGTTTCAATATCTTCATCTTTTTGTTCAACCGTGACGTCGGTTTCGGCTTGCACTGCTGCAGCTGAATCATGGTCAATGGCTGACTGTGGCTCAGTTATCTTAGCTGGCTGTTCAACCTTTTCTTCAGCCACGACTGCTTCTTTGACCATCGCTGTAGTCGCGCGCTCATCGGCTGCGGTTGAGCTGGTATTTTCGCTGGCAGACTGCGATGCGGCCTGTTCAGCTGCTGTTTCATCGCTGATGGCTTCTGATGCAGCTTGTGATTGAACGGATTCAACCTGAGCGGCTTGTTCTTCGGCGGCCGTGGCGCTTTGCTCGGCGGCTTCGGCCTGTGCTTTTTCAATGGCAGCCTGCTCTGCTTGGCGTGCGGCATCAGATTGAGCAACTTGTTCTTCAGCAGCCGCGGCGCTTTGCTCGGCGGCTTCGGCCTGTGCTTTTTCAATGGCAGCCTGCTCTGCTTGGCGCGCCGCATCAGATTGAGCAGCTTGTTCTTCAGCGGCCGCAGCCGATTCCTGCATGGCAGCTGCCGTTTCTTGATCAATTTCATCAGCCGGTGCTTTTTGAGCATTCACCGCACTGGCTGCTTCAGATTCAGTCACAGTGCTTTGACTGGCCACGTTGTCACTAGCCACAGTTTCAGGCGCGGTGCTTTCACTGCCCGCGTGCTCGCTCACCTCAGATTCAGCCGCGGTACTTTCACTGGCCGTACTTTCACTGACCGAGGCCTGGCTTTCAGCTTTTTCACCAGCAGCTGATTCAGGTGCTTCCTCTTTTTTCTGCTTGGACTTACGACGGAAAATATCAAATAATCCCATTTTTACGCCTTCTTTCTAACCTAATTGCGATCATCGCTATTGAGCGCTTCTTCAACATCAACGGAAACCATCTTGGAAACCCCAGACTCCTGCATGGTAACCCCATACAAGACATTAGCATTCATCATGGTTCCTTTTCGGTGCGTAATTACGATAAACTGCGGGCCATCCTCGCCGAAACGACTGAGGTACTTGGCAAATCGATCAACATTGACCTCATCCAGAGCAGCTTCGGGCTCATCCAAAATGGCAAATGGCACCGGCCGCACCTTTAAAATGGCAAATAACAGCGCAATTGCCGTCAGTGCTTTTTCACCACCAGAAAGCAGGCTCAGCTGTTGATTGCGCTTGCCAGGCGGTTGGGCCATGATATCTACCCCACTGGCCAAAACGTCATCCGGATCCGTCAGCACCAGTTTAGCCTGACCGCCTTCAAAGATCGTGGCGAACGTTTCGGTAAAGGCGGCTGAAACTTCTTTAAAAGTCTTGATAAAGCGCGTCTTAACCTGTTCATCCATCGCATCCATGGTTTCCTTAAGCTGATCTCTGGCCTTTTCCAAGTCAGCTTTTTGACCAGACAAGAAGTCATAGCGCTCCGAAATACGTTCATATTCCTGAATCGCGCCGGTATTGACCGGACCCAGTTCATCCAGACCGCGTTTCAAAAGCTTCAGCTGCCGGTTCAATTCATCATCAGGCAACGGACTGAGCTCTTGTCTGGCATCGGCAAGCGTCATTGAATAGGTTTCGCTTAAACGATTCAGTCCTTGATCGATCAGCATCTCCAAGCGGGCCCGCTGCGACTTGATGCCGGAAAGGTCTTCAATAGCCGCGCGCTGTAATGCCTGCAGGCGATCGTTTTGCTCATTAGCATCCTGCAGCTGATCATTCAGCGTCGTCAGTTTTTCATCACTGGATTTCAACTGATTCTGCGCATCGTGAAGCTGCTGTTGCGCCTCTGCCAATGCGGCGGCCGTTGTCTGGCGATCATCGGCTTGCTGCTGATCATCATGGTCAAGCAGCTGCAATTGCTGCTGCAGACTGGTTAAATGCTCATTGGTATCGTCTTGACGCGTCTGCAGTTCCGTGCGCTGCTCTTTGGCCTGGCGCAGTCGTTCACGCGCCACGGCCAGCCACTGCTGCATTTCATGAAGCTGTTCAAGCTGAGCACTGGCGTTGTTTTGCAGATCATTTTGCTGCTGCTTGGTCTTCTCCATGGCAGCCTTAAGCTGTGTCAATTCATCAAAAAGCTGCTGTTCGTTTTGTTTGGCTGCGGCCATCTCCTGGGCAAACTGATCTGGATTGCCGGCTGCATTGGCTTGATAGTCTAAAGCCTTCAACTGCCGCTTGAGCTCAGCCAGCTGACTGTCAGCGAGCTGCTGATTGGCCTTGGCTTCACTGAGCTTTTGATTGGCCTGGGCAGTCTCGTTCTGCAAAACAGCCAGCGTTTGCTGATTGCTCTGCCTTGCCTGTTCCAACTGCGCTACTTTTTGTTCCAGTTCACTGGATCGCTGCTGTTGTACCTGCAGTTCTTGTTTCATCTTCTCAACCATTTGCTGCTGGCTTAACAGACCAATCCGCTGGCTGCGGCTGGCCCCACCAGTCATTGCCCCGCTGGTGTTGATCAGCTGACCGTCCAGCGTGATGACGCGAACCTGGTGCTGTCCTTCTTTGGCGATCAGAGTGGCATGATCAAGATTATCAGCCACGATCGTATTGCTCAGCAGATGATCGATCACGACTTGAAAGCGCGGATCATATTGAATCAGCTCACTGGCACGACCGACGAAGCCAGGCAGCGTGCGCAGGCGTTCCAGATTGCGAGGCTGATAGCCGCCCCGCAGCGTATCCAATGGTAGAATCGTTGCCCGGCCGCCCCGCTGACGAACCAGATAGTTGATAATCTGCTTACCATCGTTTTGCGTGGCTACGACCAGATGCTGAAGCTGACCGCCTAAAACGGTTTCCAGTGCCGTCGTATAGGCTTGCGGCACCTTGATCAGCTCACTGACCGGACCATACAGACCATTAAACTGCCGGCGCTGCTTTAAGACGTTCTGTACCCCGCTGTAATAGCCGGTATAATCGGCCGCCATTGCCTGGTAGTTTTTTACGCGGTTTTTACACGATCGCACATCCCCCAGCGCTTGATACCAGCTCTGTTGAACATGCTCATACTGCGTCTGCAATTGGGCCTGTTGAGCTTTTTCTTGATCGAGCTGCTGAGTTTTGGCTTGCTGTTCTTTTTGAGCAGCAATCACGAGCTGCGCCTGCTGATCAGCATTCTGCTGGGCATTACGCAGCCGTTCCTGCACGTTTTTCAGTTCATCGCTGTGCTGCTGATATTGATTGAGCGCCTGTTCATGGCTGCGCTGCAAAAATGTCTGCTGGTTATGTGCCGCAGCTTGTTTCTGCATCAGATCAACCTGCTGATCACGCATAGATTCCAGCTTCTGAGCCAGTTGCTGTGCCCGCTGTTCCGCACTTTGCGACTTGGCCTCATTGAGCGCTTTTTGGTGTTCCTTAATCGCCTGCTGCTGATCGGCAATCGTCTTATCCTGCTGTAGGAGCGCCTGTTCAGTTGCGGCCAGCTGCTGTTTGAGCTCATTTTTCCGGGCAAGCAGGCGCTGTTTTTCATTTTCACGCTGTTCAAGTCTGACAGAGGAAAGCGACTGTTTACTGTTAAGCTTGCCTATGATCGTCGTAGCATCCAGAATCTTTTGCTGCAGCTCATCTTTGACCGTCAACAGCCGTTTTTGCTGGGCCTGCTGCTGGGACAATGTTTGCGCGGCAGCCTTGGCTTGTTCGTCATATTCAGCCGCCATTGTCTGCGCCTTTTCCTGCTTAGCAATAACCTGTTTTAGCGTAGCCTGATTTGAATCCAGCTCACGGACGGTCCGCGTCTTGTCAAGCAGATCAAACTTGCCTTTTTGCTCCAGATAGTCTTGGGCCAACGCACTCTGCTCGGCTAATGGCTCCAACTGATCTTCCAGCTCGGCAACGATGTCATTGACCCGGTTGAGGTTTTCTCGCGTCGTATCCAGGCGTTTTTCAGCGGTTGCCTTATTTTGTTTATATTTTGACACTCCAGCGGCCGTTTCAATAATGGCGCGACGATCGGCTGGCTTGCCATTAAAAATCTCGGCAATCCGGCCTTGTGAGATCACAGAAAACGATTCGCGACCAACGCCAGAGTCTACAAACAGATCAACAATATCTCTTAAGCGAACCTGCTGATTATTGATCAAATACTCGCTGTCACCATTTCGATACAGCTTGCGCGTGATCTTGAGCTCGGAAAAATCACTGTTTAGATAATGGTCACTGTTGTCAAAGGCAATCGAAACCAGTGCTCGATTTAATGGCGCACGGTCTTCAGAACCATTAAAGATGACATCCGCCATTTTGTTACCACGCAGAGTTTTGGCTGACTGTTCACCCAAAACCCAGCGAATGGCCTCGATAATATTTGACTTCCCACTGCCATTGGGGCCAATGATTCCGGTCATTCCCGGACGAAATTCAATTGTTGTTGGTTGGGCAAATGACTTAAAGCCATCCAACGTAAGCGACAATAAGCGCATTGGGATTCCCTGCCTTTTAGTTATTTTTGCGCAGCTGATTCAAAGCTGCCTGTGCCGCCTGCATTTCAGCGTGCTTCTTTGAGCTGCCGATCCCCTGAGCAATCGGTTTACCGTTTACGCTGACGCTGACTTTAAACTGCGGATTATTTTCAGTGCCAGCCTCGCTCAAGAGATGGTATTCAATATCGACATCGCCGTTGCGCTGCAAGAATTCCTGCAGACTGGTCTTGGCATCAACGGCGTGGTCAAACCAGCCCATATCCAGTTTCGGGAAGATGACGCGGTGAATGAATTTTTCCACGGCATCGCGACCCTGATCCAGGTACAAAGCGCCAATAAATGATTCAAAAATGTCGCACAGCAGACTGGCCCGCTGCCGAGCACCGGCCATTTCCTCACCATGCCCCAGGCGAATATATTGATCAAAGTGACATTCCTTGGCAAACTTGGAAAAACTGTCCTCACATACCATGGCTGCCCGCAGTCGTGTCAATTTACCCTGCGGCAGTTCGGGAAACCGCTTGTAGATGTATTCTGAAACGAATAGCTGCAAAACCGCGTCACCTAAAAACTCGATCCGTTCATAATATTTCAGTCCTTGATGCGGATGCTCATTGACATACGATGCCTGCGTAAAGGCCTCGGCTAAAAGATCCGGATTATTGAAATGGATGCCAAACTCCTTGGCAAGATAGTCTTCTAGTTCTTTAATGAGAAAAACTTCCTTTCGTGTAATTTCTATTGAAAAAAAGACCGCCGACAAAGTAATGCTTCATCGCGGTCCCGGTGATTTTGCTTATTTTTTGTCCTGTTGATGGGCAGCGATGTAATCAACCACTTCACCGATCGTGCTGAGCTTTTCGGCTTCGCTGTCTTCGATTTCAGCACCAAAAGTATCCTCGACTTCCAGAACGAATTCTACAAAGTCAATGGAATCGGCATCCAGGTCGGTCTTTAAGTTCAGGTCTTCCGTAATTTTGGCCCGATCAATGTCAAAGTGATCGGCTACGATTGATGAGACCTTGTCAAAGATTTCCTTTTTATCCATCGTCTGTTCTACCTCTCAATTTTAATTTGAACTAACTTGTCCTATTGTATTAGTTTTTGGGCTGATTGTCCATGTTTTCCTCGGGACTGAAGTAATCAACAGCTTCTTTTATAATCCCAGTCTGAATCATGGTGCGAATCTGGCCAATCGTATTCTTGACCGCAACGGCATCCGCAGAACCATGCGTCTTAACGACTGGCGCCTTCAAGCCAAGCAAGACGGCTCCTCCATAGGTCGACGTGCTCATCTGCTTGGCAATGTTTTTAAAGACAGGCTTTAAGAATAGGTAGCCAATCTTAGCCCGTAGACCGCCATTTAAGATTCCATTCTTGATCAGCTTCAAAAACATCTTGGCAGTTCCCTCGGTGGCCTTTAAAGCCGCATTGGCCGTCCACCCATCGCTGACTACGACATCAGCCTTGCCAACCAGCAAATCGCCGGCTTCCACGTTGCCGATAAAGTTCAGATTATCTTCGGCTTTAAGCAGCTGATGAACTTCCTTATGCAGTCGGTCACCTTTGTCTTCTTCAGCACCGTTGTTAAGCAGCGCCACCCGTGGATTTTCGATTCCCAGCACGCTTTCGGCATAGAAACGGCCCAAATGAGCATACTGAACCAGATTGCGCTCCTTGGCCTCGGCATTGGCACCACTGTCAAGGTAGACAAAACTGTGCCGTGAGCTGCCTGGTTCCGCAATTGGCAAAACGCTGGTCAGCCCCGGCCGATCGATTCCCTTGATGCGGCCAACAATCAGCAGACCAGCTGCCAGAATCGCACCGGTATTACCAGCCGAAAAAAAGGCATCGGCCTGTCCTTCCTTAACGGCTTGCGCGGCCCGAACGATTGATGAGTCTTTTTTACGGCGAATGGCCCGCACTGGTTCTTCGCCCATTTCAATTTCTTCAGTGGTTTTTACCAAATGCAGCCGCGTCTGATCCTTAATCAGCGGTTCAACTTTTTGCGGATCCCCGTACAGATCAAATTCCAAATCGGTATACTGATCACGGGCTGCTTCAACCCCAGCAACGATTGCCTGGGGTGCGTGGTCGCCTCCCATAGCATCTACGGCAATTTTAATCATTCTCTTCTCTCCTTAATCAAAGTGTGTTTCCAGCTGATGGCGTTTTAAATACAGTACCAGCGGCTGATTCTCATCTTTTTCATCCCAATGCGGTGCAGCTAAGAGCGCGCCGGCATCCGCTCGCGCCGTCTGTAGCATCTTTAAGTCCCCAATCGGATCGCCGACTTTAAACTGCGGCAGGCCTGATTGGTTGGTTCCCAGGACGTCTCCTGACCCTCTAAGCTCCAGGTCGCGCTGAGCAACCGCAAAGCCATCCGTTGTTTCAGTCATGGTCTGCATCCGCGCCTGGCCGTCTTCAGTTTTTGGATCCGCAATCAGCAGACAATAGCTCTGCCGCTGCCCACGACCGACACGACCGCGCAACTGATGCAGCTGAGCCAGCCCAAAGCGATCCGCGTCATAGATCAGCATGACGGTAGCATTCGGATTGTCGACCCCGACTTCAATCACGGTCGTTGCCACCAAGACTTGCAACTGATTATCCTTAAATTTTTGCATGACCGCGGCTTTTTCATCACTGCTCATCCGACCATGCAGCAATCCTACCTGATAATCAGGCGCAAAATATTCGGCAAATTTTTCATAAAGGTCCGTTGCATTTTTAACGTCGATTGACTCCGACTGTTCAATCAGGGGACTGACTACATAAACCTGCGCGCCATCTGCCAGCTGCTCTTTTAAAAACGACAGCGCGGCCCCGCTTTGATTTTCTCGCAGCCAACGCGTCTCAATTGGCTTACGGCCAGCTGGTAATTGATCAATGATTGAAACGTCCATCTCGCCATAGGTTGTGATTGCCAGCGTCCGCGGAATCGGCGTGGCCGTCATCGCCAAGACATCTGGCTTATCGCCTTTTTCGCGCAGAAGCTGCCGTTGATGAACCCCAAACCGGTGCTGCTCATCAATAATCACCAGTCCCAGATTGGCATAATCAACCTTGTCTTGAATCAGCGCATGCGTCCCAACAATCAGGTTAACCGTACCCGACTTAATTTCATTCAACAATTGCGTATGCTGCTTAGCAGTCATCGAACCCGTTAAAAGACCGACGCTGACATGCGTGCCTTCAAAAATATCAGCCAGCTTGGCAGCATGCTGAGCCGCCAAAATTTCGGTCGGCGCCATTAAAGCAGCCTGATAGCCGGCATTGACCGTAGCCGCAATTGCCAGCGCCGCCACGATCGTTTTACCTGACCCCACGTCCCCTTGTAAAAGGCGATTCATCTGATAAGGCGCGCGCAGGTCGCGACAGATCTCATTGACTGAACGTTTCTGCGCGTCAGTCAGCTCAAAGGGAATCGTTTTAATGAATTCCTTGAGTTCTTGATTGTTATACAGAAGCTGATTGCCGTCATCTTGCCGGTGCGCCCGTCGAATTGCCTGCAGCCTCAGCTGAAACAAGAAAAACTCTTCGTAGGCAGCCGCTTTTTGTGCCTGTTTGGCCACAAAAGGCGTGGTTGGCCAATGCATCTGCTTGATCATTTCGCGTCGCTCCATCAGCTGATAGCGTTGGCGCAGCGAAATCGGCAGTAAAGTGGCAATCACGTCTTTATATTGATCATAGGCTTGTTTGATCAATTTACGCAGTGTTTTTTGTGAAACATGCTTGTTGGCTGGATAAATGGCCCCCAATTCACGCTCTTGCTGCTGGGTAAACAGTTTAGTCCCCAGAATCTGCTGACGCGCGGCATCCCACTTTCCCTGTACAGTGACATGGGTATTTAAGATAATGCTGTTTTTTAAATATGGCTGGTTGAAAAAAGTCGTTAAGACAACGTTACGATCAACCAATAGCCGAAAACTCAAACGATTGCGCCGATAGCCGTACCTCGTCAAAACCGGCTCCGAGCTTACCGTACCATGCACTGTTACTTTTTGACGATCCTTGGCCGTGCTCAGATCAGTCGGGGCAAAGTCATCATAGCGTGAAGGAAAATAGGTCAGCAGATCCTCAACTGTTTTAATGTCCAAAGTTGCCAATGCGTCAACCGTTTTCGGGCCAACTCCTTTTAGACAGCCAACTGGATCCTGCAAACTTTTCAAACGAACACCCCCTTTAATGATGTTAATGAAAAAGCCGCGCCGCCTACTGACGACACGACTTGATTACGCCAATTCAGCGCTGATAATTATTCAACCGAAATCAGATATGGATAGACTGGCTGACCACCATCATAGATCTGAATGTCCAATTCATCGTCAACAGCCAAAATGGCTTCTTTGATGGCTTCAGCAGTTTCGTGATCGCCATCGATCCCATAAAGAATCGTAACGATCTCGCTGTCTTCATCCAGCATCTGCTTGACCATTTCAATCGCTGCCGTTTTGACATCGGCCGCCGTATTGACAATTTTGCCATCCACGATCCCCATAAAATCATCTTTCTTGATTGTCTGACCATCAATCGTCGTATCGCGAACCGCGTTGGTAACCTCGCCACTCTTAACCATGTTCAAGTTGCCTTCCATGTTAGCCTGATTTTCTGCCAGGTCAGCTTCTGGATTGAATTCCAGCATAGCACTCATGCCTTGTGCAATCGTCTTGGCATGAACGACCTTAGTTGGAATGTCGGCAACTTCGGCAGCTTGATCGGCAGCCATAAAGATATTGCCATTGTCAGGCAACACCAAAGCCTGCTTGGCACCACTTTCATTGATGGCTTCGGCAATTTCTTGAATGCTTGGATTCATGGTCTGACCACCGTTGATCACATGGGTTACGCCAAGACTTTCCAACAGCTTAGCAATCCCATCGCCAGAGGCTACGGCAATCACTGCAGTGTCTAGTGCCGGCTTTTCGGCTTCCTTGGCTTTTTCAAGTGGTGTCGGCTCGCTTTCGTCCTTTTCCATGATCTCTTCTTGCTGCCAACGCATATTGTCAACCTTGACCGTCTGCAGATCACCAAACTGCTGCCCCCAGGAAAGCACCTTGCCTGGGAATTCAGTATGAACGTGAACCTTGACAACCTCATCATCATTAATGACCAATAAACTGTCGCCCAGCTTGGCCAGATAGTTGTAAAAGGTATCGTAGTCAAACTTTTGCGTCACCTGCTTGCCGCGGCCAATCCGAACCATCATCTGCGTGCAGTAGCCATACTTGATATCGTTAGGGTCGAGCTTGCCCTGAGCACTTTGATGATGCTTGGCATTGATCATTTCATCGATCTGCGCATTATCAGGCTTAACGAGGTCGTTTTCAGCAATCTTGCCGCTTAATGATTCATAAAAGGCCTGCAAGACAAACACCAGCCCTTGACCACCGGAATCGACTACCCCGACTTCCTTGAGTACTGGCAACAGATCCGGCGTCTTTTTCAAGGCTTCTTCACTGGCATTATAGATTTTTTCCATAATGTCAACCAGATCGTCATTGCCAGCCTTGACCTCATTTAAACCAGCTTGGGCCGATTCACGAACAACTGTCAGAATCGTCCCTTCCGTCGGTTTCATAACCGCCTTGTAGGCCGTTTGGGCACCATTGGCATAGGCGTCAACAAAATCTTTGGCTGACAATTCCTGCTTGTCAGCACAGCCTTTGGCAAAGCCACGGAAAATCTGTGATAGGATAACGCCAGAATTGCCTCGGGCACCCATTAAAAGACCTTTAGCCAGCGCCTGTGCCAAATCGCCAACATTGGTGCTGGTCGCTTCACGCTCATATTTGGCACCACTGGCCATTGACATACTCATGTTGGTCCCCGTGTCCCCATCTGGAACCGGGAATACATTTAACGAATTAATGAATTCGGCTTGAGTGTTCAGTTTGGCGGCCGCCGCCTGAACCATCTTGCCGAATTCGAGATTAGTAATCTTGGTAACTGTCAAAATCAATTCCTCCCGTGGCACGTCTTAATCATCGCCCAAAACGCGAACGCCTTGAACGTATACATTGACCGCATTGGCCGTGACGCCCAGCATGGATTCGAGGTTGTATTTGACCTTTTCTTGGACGCTCTTAGACACTTCTGAAATCTTCGTGCCATAGCCAACAATGATATTAACGTCAACGGAAACGCCATTGTCTTGCTGACGAACAACAACGCCCTTGCTGTAGCTGTCGTGCCGCAGGATCTGATTGACGCCATCCTTTAATGGATTGCGACTGGCCATCCCTACTACACCGTAGTTGTCGGTAGCCGCGCCACCTACGACCGTTGAGATTACATCATTAGCAATATCGATCGTGCCAGACTTTGTTTTAATCTTAACTGCCATCTTCAATGGCCTCCCTTAATCGTTTGTCATCAAGTTGATATCTCTATCATCTTACCATAGCACAGCAATGTCAAAAAGCAAATTAGCCTGCATTGCTTGAACCGATCAGTAAAAAAATAAGCCGCCCGCCAGGCGGACAGCCTATGTTTTTGGACTAAACCCGAGTCACTTTACCCGACTTCAGGGTACGTGCTGAAACGTAAACCTTCTTTGGCTTGCCATTTACCAAAATGGTAACCTTTTGCAGGTTTGGCTTCCAGGTACGACGACTTGAGTTAAGGGCGTGTGAACGCTTGTTGCCGAAGCGCGTCCGCTTACCGGTCATGAAATCCTTAGCCATGTGGAACCCTCCTCTCCTCATCAGTTATTCTCTCCGCGCTGAGATGCGCGCTGTAACTCACCTAAATAATTTACCATAGGGGGGCTTTCAATGCAATAGTTTTCTTTCAAGTATTTTCACTTGACACCCTTGAAAGGTCCTTGCGAATGGGCATCACGGCTTTGAATCACGGCCACGACTCCACTGTCAAAAGAAAAATGATTGATCGTCCCAACAAACTCATTACTGGACCACGAGATTGGCAGCTGACTGTCAAAATGATCCAGATTGTACTTTTCATCAGGCAGCGTCAAGCCAGTTACCGGCGTCAGATTGACAAAAGCCAGATAAGGCATCTCGGGTACCTTATGAATCTCATAGCTGCCCGGCTCATAAAAATCAACCTTATTCTGGCGATCAACCAGATGAATCTTCGCTAAATACTTGCGATATGGATCCATCAACGGCGTGTACAGGTTGGCCAGCAGCTGATCCAAGCGACCACCCGTAGTTCCCCAGATCGTAATTGACGCTGGCTGATAATATTTCATCGCCAGTAAAATACCAATTTGAGTATCGGTGTAATCTTTTTCTGGCGGATAGATATCTACTTTTGGGACCGCTGCTTTGACCCGCTTCAACTGCTCAGGCGTGCTGGAATCAAAGTCACCAGCAGCATATGCGGGAACAATACCATGCTCAAGCAGTCTAGTTGCTCCTAAATCAACGCCCAGCCATGTCTCAAAGCGATGATCCGCAACCTGATCATAAGGAATCAGTGCTTCTGGCCCGCCAACCATAATGTTGATCTTTTCATTCATAAGCAGCCTCTCAAAAAACGCGACGAATCTCTTCGTCACGTTTTTTATCTAATTGACTTAATTACTTAGTAGCATCGCGCAGTGCTTGAATGCGGGCCAATGGGTCTTCGGCATTGTAGACGTATGAACCGGCAACTGCAACCGTTGCGCCCGCCTTGTAGCAGTCAACAACCGTTTCATTGTTGATGCCGCCATCGATTTCAATGTCAAAGTCATAGCCGTTAGCTTGCTTGATTGCGTCCAATTCAGCAATCTTGGCAACCGTTTCTGGCAGGAACTTTTGACCGCCAAAGCCAGGGTTAACGGTCATTACCAATACCTGGTCAACCATGTGCAGAACCGGCTTGATCATTTCAACCGGCGTACCTGGATTGATCACGACTTCAGCATCCTCACCTGCGTTTTTGATCAGCTGCAGAGCGCGGTGAATGTGCGGCGTTGCTTCAACATGAACGCCAATGTTGTCGGCACCAGCTTCTGCCATTGCAGGAATCAAGTGTTCAGGATTTTGAACCATCATGTGGACGTCCAGGTACATGTCAGTGATTTGACGAATTGCCTTTACAAAACCTGGGCCATAAGAAATGCTTGGAACAAACGTGCCATCCATCACGTCAATGTGCAGTTCTTCGGCACCAGCCTGATCAACCAGCTTGATGTCCTTTTCAAGATTCATGTAGTCTGCGCTCAAAATCGATGGAGCTACTTTAATCATAATCTTTTTCCCTCGTTTCAATTTAATAGTTTGGTTTTTGGCTGACAATCAATTCATTAAACTGAACGTAATTATCATACCGACTCTTCATTATTGTACCATGCTCGACGGCGTTCTTCACGGCACAGCCAGGTTCTTTTAAATGCAGACAGCCCCGAAATTTGCATTCTGCAGCTAATTGTCGCATTTCTGGGAATAATTTTGGCAGTTCCGCTACATCCATATCAAAATCTTCGTATGACGAAAAACCAGGCGTATCAGCAACCAAAGCTTCGCCAATCGCCATCAGACTGACCTTGCGCGTGGTATGCCGGCCACGTTTTAAGGCCTGTGAGACCTCACCTGTTGCCAGATTTAATTCAGGAGCCAGGTGGTTCAGCAGCGTTGACTTACCAGCCCCTGTCTGTCCCATCATCGTGACGATATGATGACTGAGCAGCTGTTGAAGCTGATCCAGTGTTGCTTGACCAAATGGCGGCCGCTGCGCAATTACCGCGTAGCCGATTGCCCGATAACCCGTCAAGATTGGCTGCAGCTTCTGCCATTCATCATCGTTCAGCAGATCGGTCTTTGAAAAATAGATGACTGGTTCAATGGCTTGTTTTTCCAGGGCAATCAGCTGACGGTCCAGCAAATTACTGGAAAATTTGGGCTGTTTGGCGGCCGTAACGACGACTGCCTGATCGACGTTGGCTACCGGCGGCCGCCGCAGCTGATTTTTACGGGGCAGCACCTTAAGCAGATAGCCGTCTTCAAATTCTACTTGATCGCCAACGATTGGCTTAATGCCGCGCTTACGAAAGTTGCCCCGGCCACGCGTGCGATAAACCGCACCGTCACAAAGCACGTCAAAAAAGCCGCTGAGCGATTGCTGGATGATTCCTTGTTGCACTTTACACCTCAACTTATCCTGTAATATTTGTCGCGCTCATAATGGTCTGACCATTGCGAATTACTCGGTAAGCGCCAGTCTGACCATTACGCAGCGTAAATGGTACGTTAATCGTTGTTTCTTGATTGATGGTAATATCCTCATATTCCATCGTCAGGTTATGATAGGCATCGCGAATATATACCTGTACCCGATTTTCCTTCTTGCCACCATTACCATCAAACGGAATGTTGATTTGGATATTGGTCGTCCTTAACTCATTGGAATTGCTGGCAATCTGAACGGTCAATGTATCGCCGTGCGTCAGCTTGCTGCCTGCTTTAGGCGTTTGCTGAATCACATGATTGGTAGCGACGGTTGTTGAATTTTTCTGCGTCGTTGTCAGCTGCAGCTGATGCTTATTGGCAAAATCCTGCACTTCACTGACATCCTTGCCTTTAAAGCTTGGAATCGTGACCTGCTTCTTGCCGGCACTGACCGTCAGCGTAACCGTCTGTTGGCTGGGATCAATCGTCGTGCCAGCATTGACGCTTTGTTTGATCACCTTACCCGTTGCAACGGTATCAGAATATTTTTTGGTCTGTTTAACGACAAAGCCTTTATCACGCAGCTCATCAGCCGTATCAGAATAACTGTCGCCAACGTAATCAGCCATCTTCCAAGTCTTAACGCCACGGCTGACAACCAGATTAATCGCCTGGCCAGCATGGGCGTAATGTCGATTGCCAGTAACCTTGACAACATGATTTTTAGCCACGGTCTGACTGCTTTTTTCGGTAATATTGCCTAAACGCAGATGATTTACCTGTAATTTCTTTTCTGCCTGTGCCGTCGTCAATCCCTCAACGCTGGGAACGCTGACTGAACGATGCATGTATAGACCGGTACCAATTCCAATTACCGCGACCAGCAATACCAGAATCACCGTCCACTTGCGGATCGGGTGGCGCTGGATGGACCGTTTCATACGGCTTTGTCGCGTAGCCGTCAGCTGTTTGGTATCATCATCAACTTTTTCATCGCTGGTCTCATCAAGCTTGGCTGCCTCTTTGATCGCGTCCAGATCCAACACCTTGGTTTCTTCGTTGCTGGAATGCTGGCCAACTACGAATCTAGATTCATCAGCCCGTGATGGATCCAGTGAGGTCTGCAGATCGGCTGCCATCGCCGCAACATCGTGATATCGATCACAAGGGTGTTTGGCCGTGGCACGATAGACCACGTTTTCTAATGACTGTGGAATCTGCGGATTGAATTTGCGCACTGATGGAATCTCATCGCGAAAGTGCTTCAAAGCGATCGAAACCGCAGTCTCACCTTCAAAGGGTACTTGACCGGTCAGCAGCTCAAAAAGGATAATTCCTAAAGAATAGATATCTGACTGTGGCGTAGCGATACTGCCACGCGCCTGTTCGGGAGAAAGGTAATGAACCGATCCTAACAGACTATTGGTTTGCGTCATTGAATTTTGCGAAGCCGCCATGGCAATCCCAAAATCCGTAATCTTAATATTTTTATTTTCATCGATCAAGATGTTCTGTGGTTTCAGATCGCGGTGAATAATGCCATTAGCATGGGCTGTCTGCACCGCTGACAAAACCTGTTCCATAATGTCGATGACTTGCGGCAACGGAATCGGATAGTGATCATGAATATAGGTTTTCAGATCGGTACCCTTAACATATTCCATTACCATGTATTGAACGCCATGCTCCTCGCCAACATCATAAATGCCAACGATATGCGGATCGTTAAGCTGAGTGGCTGCCATTGCTTCTCGCTCAAAGCGGCGTTTGGTACTCGGATCATCGCGCAGGTCCAAGCGTAGCAGCTTGACCGAAACATCGCGATCCAGCACCAGATCGTGAGCCAGGTAGACATTGGCCATGCCGCCCTCACCCAGCGATTCGATTATTTTATACCGGTGATTAAGCTCGTATCCGGGTTTCATTGATTTTATCTCTCCTGATCATTTTGGCTGATCAGAACGGTGATATTGTCCGGACCACCAGCTGCATTGGCTTTTTCAACCAAAACACTGCACTTGTCCTTCAGCGGTGCATCGTTTTGCAGCACTTGGGTCAATTCCTGTTTATCAACAGTTTTGGACAGGCCATCCGAGCACATTAGCAATTGATCTCCCGGTTCAAATGGAAAGACATTGACATCAATCTGCGCGTCATGTGAGATTCCAATTGCCCGGGTTATAATATTGTTCTGTGGTGACACGGCGGCTTCCTGTTCGGTTAGATCGCCGTTCTTGACTAACTCGTTTACCAAGGAATGATCAACCGTGACTTGCGTCAAGACGTTTTGATGCATGATATAGCCACGACTGTCGCCGATATTGGCAATTACGATTTTTTGCCGATCATTAAAGAAAATGGCGGCTACCAAAGTGGTCCCCATTCCCTGATAATTTTCATTCTTGCGTGATTCGTCAATGATTTGATCATTGATCTGCTGCACCTGATCAGCAAGCCACTGTTTAGCAGCTGCCTCATCATTGGGCGCAGACTTTAAGAAGCGCTGACCGAGAGCCTGAACGGTTGTTTGAGCGGCAACATCCCCGCCACGATTGCCACCAATGCCATCCGCAACCAAATCCAGCTGCATTCCGGTATCAGTGGTAAAACTATCGACGCGATCTTGATTTTCAGATCGTTGTTGTCCAATATCTGATTGATAGGCTGTTTCCATGGGTCTATATTCCCTTCTACAAACGTTGGAGGTTGCTGATAAAGAATCCATCAGAACCATAATCGCTTGGCAAAATCGTCAAGGTTGCCCCCGTTCGCGCGTTTTTCAAGGCACGCGCCGTTTGCGTCTTTAGCAGTCTGAAATCAGGATGCGCGGCTAAAAAGGCCTGCACGGTGTCATCATTTTCCTGCTGCAAAATCGTGCACGTACTATATGTCATTATACCGCCTTTTTTTAGTTTTGGGGCAACTGCATTTAAAATTGCCAATTGAATTTCATGCAGGTTTTGACTGTCGCTAAGTTTTTTGTCATAACGAATTTCGGGTTTGCGGCGCAAAAGGCCAATTCCGCTGCAGGGAGCGTCAACTAAGATTTTGTCAAACTGACGATCCTTAAACTTTTCATCTACCTTGCGTGCATCCAGCTGACAGGCATGGACACGATCAGCCACCCCGAGCCGCTGGGCATTTTTTTCAATCAACTTGATCTTGTGCGCGTGAATATCTAGGGCCGTAACGCTGCCACCCTGTTTTTCATCCAAAGCCGCCGCAATCTGGACGGTCTTCCCTCCTGGCGCGGCACAGGCATCCAAAATCTGATCGGCCGGGTTGACTGCCATACTTTCTACCGCCAGCATGGCACTTTCGTCTTGAATCGTGACCAACCCTTGCGCAAACGCGTCGGTGTTGACGACATCACCGCTTTTAACCACCAGACCTGCTCTGGCAACCTGACTGGGCTCAACTTTAACGCCTTGTTCTTTTAAAACGGCAATTGCCTGGGGAATAGTCGTCTTGGCCTCATTTACCCGCAGCGATACACGTGCTGGTTCATTGACGGCTCTAAAAATCGCATCGGCAGTCGGCTGACCATATTGTTTGATCAATTCATCAATCAGCCATTGCGGCAGACTGAATTCGACTGAACGCCGCTTGCTTGGGTCCTGGATGGCGTTAATATCACTCAGTCCCTGACGCAAAACGGCATGCAAAACACCGGTCACAAAACGTCGGGTTCCCGGATTTCCAAGCTGTTTGGCCAGTTCGATCGCCTCATTGGTCACCGCCCAGTCAGGCACGCGATCCAGGTATCGATATTGATAGATCGACATTAAAAGCAGCGTCTTGACCCAACTTTCGATTTTCTTACCCTTAATAAATGGCGCCAGCCAGTATTCCAGTGTCAGTTTGTGCTGTAAGACGCCATAGACCAGGTTGGTAGCTAATCGCTTATCGACTTCACTCAGCTGGCTGTTCTTTAAGACTTGATTCAGCTGCAGATTGGAGTAGGCGCCGTTTTGCAGCACCTGATCAAGCGTTCTTAGGGCAGCGCCGCGTGCGGTATTGATTTGCTTATTCTTCATCGGTGATTGCCTGAACTCCTTGCTTTAGATTTTGGTGACCATTCAAATAGGAGGTGATATCCATTTCGCGTTTGCCCTTAGGTTTAAGTCGATTGATCCGATAAGTCGTATGATCGCCAGCCGTCAGAATCAAAGCATGCTTTTCAACCCGTACAACTTGACCGGGCATTAAATCGGTCTTTTCATCCAATGGCGTAACGTCATAGATCTTAGTCTGCAGACCGTCAATGATCATGTTGCCAATCGGGAATGGCCGCAAGCCCCGCACCTTGTCATCAATCCGGTCAGCTGGCAGGCGATAGTCAATACGTTCCTGCTCAGTGGTAATATTCGGCGAGAAGACAACCTTTTCAGGATCCTGCTCGACCGGCTGCACATCACCAGCAATCAGCTTGGGCAGGGTCGCCATCAAAAGGTCGCGGCCCAGCAGGCTCAACTTTTCAAACATCGTACCACTGTCATCCTGTTTGGTAATCGGAATTGCCTTTTGCGCAATAATGTCACCGGCGTCCATTGCTTTAACCATGTACATAATCGTCACGCCAGTTTCCTGATCGCCATTGATAATCGAGTATTGAATCGGCGCGCCGCCGCGATATTTAGGCAGCAGCGAGCCATGGACGTTAATAGCCGCAATCTTAGCCGCTTCAAGCATCTTGACGGGCAAAAACTGACCAAACGCCGCGGTAATCTCAAAATCAGGCGCCAATTCGATCACGCGCTGCATTTCCAGACTGCCACTCAATTTTTCAGGCTGCAAAACCTCAATGCCATATTTGACGGCCAGTTCCTTAACCGGTGTCGCGCGCAGTTCATGCTTGCGGCCGACCCGACGATCCGGCTGCGTAACAACGGCCTTGACATCATAAGAATCATCATCGATTAAAGCCTGCAGAATCGGCACGGCAAACTGGGGCGTTCCCATAAATACAACTGATACTGACATAGCAACAAATCCTTTCTTGATTACATAAAATACTGTGGTTCCGGATCAATGCTGACCAAGGTATCTTGACGGCTCTTGGCCTGCGTTTGACGCATGATGTCCTTTAAAAGCGCGTGCAGTCTTGGATCATGCTTATACTTAACGATAATCTGATAATAGTATCTTCTTTTCATTCGAGCAATCGGCCGCGGCGTAGGGCCTAAGACAACCGTCTCTTTGCTCAGATTGACGCTGAGCTGATTTTTGATTTCATAGATGGCCTTGGCAGCAGCACGTTCATCCTCATTGCTGGCCATCACGCGAACAGTGTAGTAATAAGGCGGATAGCCAGCCTGGTAGCGAATATTCATCTCTGCTTTAAAGAAGTCTTCATAGTCATGCAGCTGCGCATAGCGAATTGCATAGTTGTCTGGATTAAAGGTCTGAATCACGACGTTTCCCGGCTTATCGGCACGACCGGCACGACCGCTGACCTGACTGAGCAGATCAAACGTCCGCTCACTGGCCCGAAAGTCTGGCAGATCCAATCCCGTATCGGCATTCAAAACGCCAACCAGAGTCACGTTGGGAAAGTCCAGTCCTTTGGCAATCATCTGTGTACCCAGCAAAATATCGGCTTGATGTTCGCCAAATTCTTTCAGCAGCTTGGCATGCATCCCTTTGCGCCGCGTTGTATCAACATCCATTCGAATCACACGCGCGCTTGGCATCAATTGCTGCAGCTCGGTTGCAACTTTTTCAGTTCCCGTGCCGTAGTAGCGAATGTGATGACCTTGGCACTGCGGACAGATTGAAGGGATCGGCTCCTCATGACCGCAATAGTGACATTTCATCGTCCTTGAGTCCATATGCAGCGTCAGCGAGATATCACAGTTGGGACACTTCAAAACGAAGCCACAATCTCGGCACATAATAAATGAGGAAAAGCCGCGCCGATTCAGCATCAAAATACTCTGTTCGCCTTTTTGCAGTCGATCGTTCAGCAGATTCAGCAGTCGATCTGAAAAATTTGTCTCACCATTACGCTGCATTTCCGGCCGCATGTCAATAATTTCAACCGGCGGCAGTGGTCGCTGATTGACTCGCGTTGGCATTTTTAACAGCTGATAGACGCCAGCCAATGCTCGCGCGCGGCTTTCCAGACTAGGGGTAGCTGATCCTAATACCAATGGCGCATGATGATACTTAGCACGCCAGGCAGCAACGTCACGAGCATGATAGCGCGGCGTTTCATCTTGTTTATAGCTGGTTTCGTGTTCCTCATCCATAATGATCAGCCCCAGATTTTCAAGTGGAGCAAACACCGCCGATCGCGCGCCAACTACTACCTGGGCCTCGCCCCGCTCAATTCGGCGCCATTCATCATAACGCTCGCCATCTGAAAGACTGCTGTGCAAAACAGCCACGCGCTGACCAAATCGCCGCCGCACCCGATTGACCATCTGGGGCGTCAACGAGATTTCCGGCACCAGCATCAATGCCGTTTTCCCCTGCTTTAAAGCCGCAGCCATCGCCTGTAGGTAGACTTCGGTTTTGCCTGACCCGGTAACTCCCTGCAGCAAAAAAGTTTGATTTTGGGACCGCTCGATGGCTTGATCAATTTTAGCAACAGCCGCCTGCTGATCCGAATTCAGTTTCAATGGTGAATCCAAATGCTGATCGTCCGGTATCATACCGGCAGGCGTTCGATAGGTCTCCACCGCGATTTTTTTGAGCCAGCCGCGCTTTTCGCCAACGTTAAACGTTCCCGCTTTCAAACCAGACTGCTGTACGGCCTGCTTAAGCTTGACTTTTTTACCATCAATACGCTGCAGATAGGAAAGCAGCCGCTGTTGAGCATGGGCGTTGGCCCGAACGCCGGCCCGCTCATCTTCATATTGTTCAAACGACATCAAGGGCTGAATGGCGGTTTCTTTTTTGACTCGGGCCCGGTCTTCCACTTGATATTCAAACGAAACCTTGCCTTGTCGCTTAAGCTTGAGCAGTTGGCTAACGATTTGCGGATCGTTTTGATACCGTTCAAAATCCAGCTCATCAGCTCCTTGAAAAAGATCCAGGGCTGTCTGCTCATCAATCTCATCGATTATGCGCACCACCCGATGACTTTTAGCTTTTAAGGCATTGGGCAGCATCGTATACAAACACGAGATCCAAAAAGCATAGGTTTGATCAGCCATCCAACGGCTCAGCTTCAGCAATTCGGAATTGACGACCGGTCCTAGATCCATCAAACCGATAATTGATTTGAGCGTGCCATCATATTCTGTTGGCTGATCGATACCAACAACAAACCCCTGCACCTCGCGCTTGCCGCGCCCAAATGGCACGATTACGCGCATGCCAACTTGAATCTGGCTTTCCAGACGCTTGGGAATTGCGTAGGTATATGGCTGATCCGTCTGCATCGTCGGCACGTCAACGATTACCTGGGCCAGTTCAGCCATCTAATCACCCACTTTCAGCAGTTCGATTGTCAAAGCAACGATTTTTTCAGCAATCATCATCTTGGACTGGCGTGGCCATCTCAACGGTGCCTGGTTTGGCCGCAGAATCGTAACGGCATTGTCATCCGTCCCAAATCCGATGCCCGGCTCAGACACATCATTGGCCACAATCGCATCGGCATGTTTTTTTTGCAGCTTGGCATTGGCATTTTGCAAAAGATCATTGGTTTCAGCCGCAAAGCCAATCACCACTTGGCCTGATCGTTTTTGTGCGCCCATTTTTGCCAAAATATCTTCAGTTGGTACCAAATTCAGCGTCAAGGTACCGTCACCATGCTTTTTGATTTTTTGGTCTGCCAAAACGGCTGGTCGAAAATCCGCAACTGCTGCCGCCATGATTAAGGCATCAGCCGCTTGAAATTTTTCAGATACGGCAGCTGCCATTGCACTGGTTGAAAGGGCCTGCGTCACCGTAATGCGATCAGAATACGGCAGTTCCGCCGAAACGCTGCCGACGATCAGTTCCACTTGCGCGCCAGCATTAGCCGCTGCTTTGGCAATTGCAATTCCCATTTTGCCAGAGGAACGATTGCCTAGATAACGAACCGGATCAAGCGCTTCTCTGGTACCGCCAGCAGTCACTACCAGCGTTTTACCTTTCAGCGGGCCATTAGTTAAGTAAGCCTGCACCTGTTTTACAATCGCGGCTGGTTCCGGCATGCGTCCCTTACCGGCATATCCTTCTGCCAGCATACCCTCTGCCGGATCCATCACCATAACGTTATCCTGCTTGAGCCGTGCAACGTTTCTTTGCGTGGCTGGATTGTTCCACATATGAACGTTCATGGCTGGAACCACGATCTTAGGTGCGCTGGTTGCCAAAAGCGTGGCTGAAACCGTGTCATCAGCCAGACCCGTTGCCATTTTCGCCAATAGATTGGCCGTTGCCGGAACCACCAAAGCCAGCTCGCTCCAGTCAGCCAGTTCAATGTGTGGTACCTGGCCATTTAAGGTTGCTGACCATTGATCGATCAAAACAGGATGCTTGGTTAGCGCGGCTAAAGTGGCTGGACCGACAAAGCGGGCTGCGTTTTGAGTCATTGCCACACGCACCTCATACCCCTGTTTTTGCAAGCCGCGAACAACTTCAACCGCCTTATAGACAGCAATCCCACCTGTCATATGTACCGCAATCTTTGTCATGTTTGCCTCCTTAATGAAAAATAAAAAGAGCAGCACCAAAACTTTTGTCTGGTGTCGCTCTTTGGCAGCTGCAACTAGTCTTGCAAGTCTTCCGTATGATCAGTATCAATCGTTACCTTGCCGGCTTCGATTTCTTCCAGCGCCATCCCGACTGACTTGGTTGAGTAGTAATGATCCAGCAGCAATGGATGATCTTGTGCCAATGCTTCGGCTGCATGATTGTCCTTTGACTGATCAGCGTTTTCGGCACGCCACTTGTCAGCACGGTACTTATCGATTTCGTGAGCCCGCTTGCTTGCCAGCATAATCAGAGAGTAGCGAGAGTCAACGCGCTTGAGCAATTCATCGACTGATGGAAAAAGAATCATTTTTCTGAATCTCCTAACATTTCAAGGTAATCCGGCATTACGCGAGGTACCCGCAAGCGTTCGGAACGAATAATGTCTTTGATCTTAGTGACTGCATTGTCAACTTGATCATTAACCACGGCATAGTCGTAGTTCTGCATCATTTGAATCTCGCCGAAAGCTTTGTGGATTCGTTTGTTGATGACTTCCATGCTGTCGGTACCACGATGGATCAAGCGTTGACGCAGCTCCATCAGATCCGGCGGCGTAAGAAAGATGAAGACGCCATCAGGACATTTTGAGCGCACCTGCATGGCACCATTGACTTCAATTTCCAAGAAGACATCTTTACCTTCGTCTAGCGTATCATTTATATATTTTAAAGGAGTGCCGTAATAGTTGTCAACATACTTGGCATATTCCAACATCTGCCCTTCGCGAATGTGCTGCTCAAACTCCTCTTTTGAAACAAAGAAATAGTCCTTACCGTTGACTTCGCCGGGTCGTGGCTGCCGCGTCGTCATTGAGACTGAGTATTGAAAATCATTGCCAGGCTGACTAAACAGCGCTTTTCTAACCGTTCCTTTACCTACGCCTGATGGACCAGACAAAACAATCAGCATTCCTCGCTTGCTCATATTGTTTCCATACCTTCTTTTCTCATAGCTCTTTTAATGTTTAATAATATCATATTCTGCAATAAATTCGGTCATAATTCAATGGAAATTTCAAGATACTCCTAATCAGCAACTGGATTCTGATTTTATTCTTGCCTGGATTACCTTTCAAAACTGTTCGCCGCCATTGAGGATGATCTCGCGTGTCTACAAGAATACTTGTGTTAAGAAGCCACTTGATATTACTCAGCAGAAATCTGGCCACTTTTAAGCAACATCTCAATATTAATGAAGCAGGTCAGCCCTTTATTAATCGGTATTTAGCACGTTCAGCTCAACAAATAAAAATTACAGCAAAATTATCACTTGCATTTTTGAACGCTTGTTCGTATACTATAGTCACAAACGAGTGTTCGGAGGAATGATCATGCAAAATCAGCAGCAGTCAATTATTAATCGTGGTACTAAAATTATCTCCCAAGGTCTGCACCATTTATTCGAGCCAGTTCAGTTCGCTCCTATTCCGGATTTGCTGAATCCCCAACCCGCCTTTCAAAGAAAAATGTTTATCCAAAAAGCATTAGCTGATCATCTACTGGTCTATTTGCAGTTGATGCCAAAAACCTCAGCGGGCCAACCAGTTGAAGTCCGCGGCTATTTAAAATCACTCGGTCAGGATCGTTACTTGGTTCAATCAAAAAATATTTCCTATTTCTTTGATTTTAATCAATTACGCTACATTGCCCATCCTGTATCCTAGAGGTCGGAATAAAGTCCAAAAATAAAATAAGGCTGAAGATCACGTCATCCAAAACGTTGATCTTCAGCCTTTTTATAATTACTAAAACAATTACTTTTTCCAGTTTCTTTTATCCGTCATGAAATAATTTACAACATATGTCTTATTATGGAATATCTCGCTCAAATAAACTACAATGTGTAGATTGTTATCTACATTTAGTAATGTTATATTATTCTGGTTAAAAAAAAGTAAAGGAGGGATTTCATGACAAAGCGACGAACCCTTGATCGGGAAAAAGTACTTGCTACTGCTGAAAAATTAGCCGATGAACAAGGGCTTGAAGCTTTAACCATGCCCAATCTGGCTAAGGCACTCGATATTCGCTCGCAATCGCTTTATAACTACGTTGCCAACCGCGAAGAAATGGTGTCGCTGACTGGTGCTCGGTTGATGCAGCAAATGTACCGACAGGTCGTTGATGGCATTATCGGCCTTTCCGGTTCCAAAGCCTACTTAAAATTCGCGGACATCATCCGTGATTTTTTGTTGGCTCATGCCTCTTTATCCGCAATTTTGTATCATGCCCAGCGTTTCTCAACCGACTCGGCGATGTATCACGAAATCAAGCGAATGATCAAACTGGTGGATCAAGTCGTTGATGTTGATGGCAACCGGCTGATTTCATCGCATGTTTTGGTAGGTGCCGTTTTAGGCTATATTTTCCTTGAAACGGCACCACTCTACCAAGATGAGGATGAAGAAACCGCCACTGCAAATTACCATCAAATGCTTTTTCGGCTGATTGGCCCGGTTGAAAAAGCCTCGGGCATGTAAGCCGCAATTTTTGTACATTATTTTTATATAAAATAGGTAAGGAGAAATTTTGAGATGCGATTTATTAAAAACCACGTTGGATCCTTGATCGCGTGGATTCTCATTGTTGTGATCTCGATCTTCATGCTGCCTAACGTCAATCAATTAACGCGTGAACACTCGACAATCTCACTGCCTGCCAACGTTCAAAGTGAGGTTGCCAGCACGATTGGCAATCATTGGGGACATCATCAAAACAATACCTATCAAGTTGTCGCCGTTTTTAACAATCAAGACGGTGCAATGTCCAAATCGGATCAAAAAAACGTTAACCAGACGATTCGCTATCTGAAGCGTCATAAATCCGAATTGGGCATCAAGAGTATGTTGACCCCATATGAAAACTCGGCTACCAAGAAGAACCTGATCTCTAAAGACAAGACTACTGAACTGGTTCAGTTAAATGTTTCTAAAAAGAAGTCCGTTTCTAATATCAACAAGCAGCTTACTAAGGCCGTTAAGACCGATGGCATCAGGACCTATATTACTGGCGCCGATATCCTGCAAGACGACTTTTCGGGAGCCATCCAAGAAGGAATTAAGAAGACTGAGGTCATCTCGGTTATCTTTATCTTCATCGTCTTAGTACTGGTCTTTAGGTCACCGATTGTTCCATTGATCTCACTGCTGACGGTTGGGGTTTCGTTCATTACTGCCTTTTCAATCGTTACCAACTTGGTTAAGAATTTCAATTTCCCATTCAGCAACTTTACCCAAGTCTTTATGGTGATCGTTTTATTTGGGATTGGTACCGACTACAATATTCTGCTGTATGACCGTTTCAAGGCTAATCTGGGAAATGGCATGGATAAGTTTGAAGCCGCCAAAAATGCCCAGTGGAATGCCGGTAAAACGATTCTGATGTCTGGATCCTCTATTTTAATTGGGTTCTCGGCACTTGGCTTAGCCCGCTTCTCGGTTTACAAATCCGCGGCTGGGGTTGCCATCGGGGTGGCCGTTTTGCTGATTGTTTTGCTGACGCTGAACATGTTCTTTATGACCACGATGGGGAAGACCATGTTCTGGCCAGTCAAAACTTTCAATGGTGAAACGGAAAGTCCGTTCTGGCGTTTTCTTTCCAAACACTCCCTGGCTCATCCAATCATTGCGTTGGTATTGGTACTGGCTGCTCTGTCGCCATTCTACTTCACTTATCAAAACAAGCTGAACTATGACGACACGGCGGAAATTGCTGATTCGACGCCATCCAAGCAAGGGTTCCTGATCGTTCAAAAGCACTTCTCCAAAGGGACGGCAGAACCCGCCACGCTTTATATCAAGTCCAACCACACGCTGGACAATGAAAAAGACTTAAAGCTGATCGACCAGTTGACGGAACAGATCAAGCATACCAAAGGCGTTAAGACCGTGGCTTCCGTTACTCAGCCATCTGGTTCCAAGATCAAGAAGCTTTATGTCAACAACCAGATGAAGACCGTTAACAATGGAGTTACAACCGCACGCAACGGTCTTGGTAAGTTAAGTGCCGGCAGTCAGCAGATGACAAATGGCCTTAACTCTGCCGCAACTGGTACCAATCAGCTGAATAGCGGGATCAATTCCGCGGCTACTGGTGCTAATCAACTGACTTCTGGTCTAGCGCAACTCAGTTCTGGCGGCAACCAAATGACGAATGGTTTAAACCAGCTTAGTGCCGGCAGCCAGCAGCTAGTCAACGGGATGAACCAAATGAGTCAGCAGCTCAGTTCTCAATTGACCGGTGCCAATGCCTCACAGCTTCAACAGCTGGAAAGCGGTCTGCCGCAGATCAATAACGGAATCCAACAGCTGAACAGTGCCTTGCAGAGTCAAGGAACGTCAATTGATACGACTGGCATTCAAAACAACTTGCAAAACGTTGCCAGCCAGGCTCAAATTATCGGTGATCAACTGACGCAAGCCGGCAACACCTTAAAGAGCATTCAAGGATCCTCATCCAGCTCTTCTAGTTCAGCCAGCCTTAGCTCGGTTATGACCCAGTTTAAGGCCGCTGAAAGTCAAGCCAACCTAAACGACCAGCAAAAAGCCGTGATGGAAGGCGCTATGCAGCAGATCCTTAGCGGCATTCAAAGTCAGATCGCTTCTCAGACCAACAGTCAGACCAGTGCTTTGGCCGGTCAGCTGCAAAGCGTGGCTCAAAACCTGCAGACGGCTGGCAATGCAGACAAAGCACTGGCTGGTTCATTGCAAAACGTTGCCGGTTCGGCTTCCAATCTGCAGAGTCTGAATACACAGGTTGCAACGCTGAAGGCTCAGGTTGCTCAATTGGCCCAAGCCTCCAATGTCGCGCTGCCAGGTGCCGTTTCAGCCTTGCAGCAGTTAACCAGCGGCCTCAACCAAATTCAAAGCGCGCTTGGTCAAGGCACCAATGCACTTGGTCAGCTTAACACCGGTATCAACAAACTGGCAGCCGCATCACCGCAGTTAAGCAACGGCATCAACTCGGCCTACTCTGGCAGTCAACAATTAAGCGCCGGCATGGGACAGCTTAGTTCCGGCAGTCTGCAGCTTAACACCGGCATCAACAAGCTGGCTCAAAGCTCGCCGCAGATTACCAATGGCCTTAACCAGCTGAACTCTGGACTTGGTGAGGGTCAAAGCTACCTGACTGGCCTGCAGAAGTCGGCTGCTGCTGAAACCTTCTATATTCCAAAGTCGGCTCTGCACAGCAAGACCTTTAAGCCGGCAATTGACAATTACATGTCATCCAACCGCAAGACTACTAAGATTACGATTGTCTTTGACACCAACCCTAGTGATGAAAAAGCCACCAACGATGCCGAAAACATCTCCAATATGGCTCGCAAGTCACTCAAGGGTACGGCACTTAGCAATGCAACGGTTGCTATGGGCGGTCAGTCTTCTCGGATTAATGATATCAAGAAGACGGCAAGCAGCGACTTTGTCCGGACGGCAGCCATCATGCTGATTGGGATTGGCATTGCACTGATGCTGATCACGCACTCGCTGCTGCAGCCGGTCTACATTCTGGGCTCACTGCTGCTGGCCTACATTTCCTCACTGTCAATCAACCACTGGCTGGTCGGTATCTTCATGCACCGCAGCATGCTGGCTTGGAACACGCCATTCTTTAGCTTTATTATGCTGATTGCCTTAGGGGTTGACTACAGTATCTTCTTGATGACGCGTTATCGTGAAATCGACGAGAACAAGTATCTGCCAGGCGAGCGAATCTACTATGCCTGTGCAATCATCGGGACCGTCGTTATCAGTGCCGCTATCATCTTGAGTGGTACGTTTGCTGCTTTGATTCCATCTGGCATTCCAACACTGATTGAAGTTGCCATGACGGTGATCGTTGGTCTGATCATCTTGGTAATCATCTTGCCAATCGTTATGACCAGCACGATCTACTTGAGCTATCCAATTCGTAATCACGTCAAGGATAATCAAAACAAGCGCAAAGATTAATCAAGCATAAATCAAAAGAGCTCGCTGACTGGCGGGCTCTTTTCTTATATCTTCAAATACTAGGCATTCCACCGCAGCTTCTTAATCGTTGGTAGTTGACAGCCAATCTGATATTGATCAGTACCGACATCATAATCGTTGTTCAAGGCGTTTTTAAGTTGGTTAACATAGCTCTGGCGACTTCATTCTTCTATTTCTTTGGGAGCCAACTGGTGATGGACTTAACGGCTTCAAGATTGCTGACTTTGTGAAGAAAAATTTGCCTTTTCCCAATTACAGAGTTGAAATTGCCTACTATTCCAGATTTTTGACCAAGAGTAGGTAACATGTATATTCGGCCTCCCTAACTTTACCTACTTAAAGCAGCTTTTTTCCGAATCGTAGGTAATCATCGGTAAGAATGTATATTTAAGGGATGATTGGGTCAGACCGATTTTGTGAATTACCTATTATTGCGTGATTTTTATCAAATTATAGGTAGTGTTAGGGATCCTTAACTTGACATACATTGATTTTTACCTACTATACATCAATTTTTCGAAAAAAGTAGGTAATGAACTTTTTATCATATGACTTTATGCAAGTGCTTTTGCATAATCGTCAAGTCTGAGCTGCCTATCACTACTTTTAAGTTCTGCTGTCATTAATTTACTCGTTTCAGAATCATTTCCTGCCCCTTTTCCAGTGGCTAGTGCTGATACCTCAACCAGTATGGATTACTAAAAGCAGACGGGTCTTAATAACAAACATTAGTATAAACGTTGCTTTCCTATCCAAAAATACAATTATGATGCGCTTTGAATATTTTTTAGCATCCTTAGAAAGCCAAACTATATGTATTTATCAGTTAATGAAATTAAAGCATTGACCATATATAATGTTATTTAACTTAATAATATTAATTGCCAATTGTTTTATCAAGCAATAGATCTTAGGGGAAAACTATTATGTTTTTTATCATTCTTATGATTGTATTAGGTATTTGTTGGTATCTTCATGCTAAAAAAGGCATTAAGTGGAGTCATATGTTAGGAGCTATTGGTTTAGGAATTGTATCCATCATTTACTGGGCGTTTAAGGTAGATGCAGACCTTGATAAAAAAGTCAGCAATAACTTCGAAAAAACTCATAATGCCACAAAAGAGGATCTCGTCTATTGGGCAACGCAATCCAATGATCTAATGCTTAGTGGCTCAGCCGAAAGAGAGCTAAGACGACGTGGCTCCAAATTCTTTAAAGACAGTAAATATAATAAATATATTGCTATTTCTTATCACACTAATTTTCACATATGAACAACAGGCCCGAGGAGATTCCCCGAGCCTGTTTTGCTTTTGTCCTTTATTATTGTCGCATTATCAAGATGCTGACATCCCCAGCTTGATTGCCGGCAATTCAGCATCACTAGTTATAGAATGAACCGTCTTCTGCAAAAACTTTAGCCAGTCCATCAACTGCCCGCTTAAGTTTTTCCATTGAAGCCGCATATGAGATTCTAAAGTAGCGCACGGGAAGCTTGGTGAAGGCCGCTGCCGGAACAATGGCTACTTTAGCTTTTTCTGCCAGGTGCTCTGCATAGGCCATTGAATCACCATCAAAACTGTCTGGAATCTTGACCCACAGATAAAAGGCCCCCATCGGCTTAGTGTAGTGGAAACCAATCTTATCCATGGCATCCATTAAGAACTGTCGACGCTGATCATATTCCGCCTTCATTTGAGCAGTATCAGCCTTGCCATGACGAAGCGCTTCTTCAGCGGCATCCATGTTCATCGTAGCATTGGTTGAAATTGCTGCTTGATGAACTTTAGCAAGAGCTTTTAAGACATCACTCGGTCCACAGATATAGCCGACCCGCCAGCCAGTCATCGCGGCATTCTTGGACACCCCATTGACATAAAGCGTCTGGTCTGGCAAAAGCTTAGCCATTGGCAGGTGCTCGCCTTCGTAAAGCAGATCAGCATAGATCTCATCATCCAAGATAGCAACGTTGTAGTTCTTGAGCAGATCAGCCAGTGCCCGTACCTCGTCAGGAGTGTAGGTGACACCGGTTGGGTTGACTGGATAGTTAAGTACCAAAACTTTTACTTTTTCACCATATTTATCCAACGCCTTTTTCAGTAATTCTGGCGTCACCTTAAAGTCAGGCTCTGTCGTTTCCAGTTCAACCGCTTTGGCATCACGCATCTCAGCGTTGATTCGATAAAGCGTGTAGGCAGGACAAGGAACCAGCACGACATCGCCCGGCTGACACAAACCTGTAATGATCGTACTGATGGCCCCACTGGCACCTTCTGTAACGAAAATCTCGCTTTCCGGATCGTAATGAAGGTCTAAATCGTCTGCCAGATATTCACTGATTGCGCTGCGCAGCCCTGGCGTCCCCCAGTTATGCGCGTAATGCGTATGGTCGTCAAGGATGCTTTTAATGGCCGCCAGCTTAACATGATCAGCCGTCTTGAAATCTGGCTCGCCGATAGTTAGGTTAACCATTTCTGGATCACTGCCATATTTATTGTTAAGGACCCGAATCAACGATGGCTTGGCAGACTTTAAGCTTTCTGGAACCAACGATGCAATTTTACTCATGGAAACTTCCTCCTTATGACTTGTCGACATAATAACAATCTGTTTTTACTTGACTACCAGCACATCGGCCTTAGCATGACGAACAACATAATCTGTGTGAGATCCCTGCAGCATTTTTTCAACGGCATTGATCCCTGTACTGCCAAGGACAATGAGATCAATATCGTGCTGATCTGGAAAATCATAGGCAAGAATGGTTTTGATACTGCCGATAACGACCTCGGCACTAGCATCTGCTCCTTTATCCTGCGCTTTTTTCAGATATGGCTGTAAACGTTGCTTGGTACGCTTGGCAAAGTCTTGATAAAAGTCTTCGTTGACCCCAAATGATGAATCCATCCCGCGGTCACGATTAACTACCCAAACCAAATACAGTTTCGCTGAAAAAACCTTGGCCAGATCAACTGCAGTTTCAAAGGCTTGATCGGCACGCTTAGAACCATCAATCCCGACTAAAATATTTTTATAGGCCATTTTAATCAGCTCCTTTATAATCTGGATTTAAATGAGAATGCCGCCGACCATAGCCAAAGTAAAGCGCCATTCCGAGAGCCAGCCAGACAAAGAAACGAACCCAGGTTTCCCAGTTAAGCCCAGCCACCAGCGTCAGACAGAAAATAATTGAGATAATCGGGGTAAATGGAACACCCGGTGCTTTGAAGCCACGATGCAGATCAGGCTGCGTGTAGCGCATGATTAAGATACCGGCAGAAACCAGGATAAAGGCCGTCAACGTTCCGATGTTAACCAATTCAGAAAGAATGTTTAAGTTGATCAAGCCTGCCCCAAGCGACGTAATGATGCCGAAAAACCAAGTCCCTTTAAAAGGCGTCTGGTGTTTTTCATCGACTTGACCAAAGAATTTCGGAAAAAGGCCATCCCGCGACATCGAGTAGCTGATTCTTGATTGGCCATACAGCTGAACCAGAATAACGGTGGTCATCCCAAGAATAGCACCGATCGATACGATTATCGACAGCCAGCTTTGACCGGTCTTGGCCAGAACCGCCAGCACTGGAGCGTTGATGTACTTGCGGAAAACTGGATAGCGAACGACCCCAGTCATCGTTAAAGTCATGCAGAAGTACAAAATCGTTGAGATAATCAGTGAAAGCAGAATCCCCCGCGGCAAAGTCTTGCTTGGGTTAATCGTTTCTTCGGCACTGGATGAAACCGAATCAAAACCAATAAAAGAGAAAAAGACGATTGAAGCCCCTGGAATAATACCAGTTGCCGTACCATTATGATGCGAGTACCATCCATATGGGCTGAAAGGATGCCAGTTTTGCGGCTTGATGAACCAAACCGTGCAGGCAATAAAGAGAATGATGACCAATAATTTGACAATCACCATTGTATCGTTGACCCGCTTGGTTTGCGTGATTCCCATCGAGATAATCCAGGTGATGATTAAGACGACCAAGAAAGCCGGCAAGTTGAAGTAACTAGTAACACCAGGCGTAGTCCCAGCCGCGGTCGTCAGGGCCGTTGGGATATGAATACCAAAATTGTCGAGCAGATTGACAAAATAACCCGACCACCCTACAGCCACCGTCGCGGCACTAAGCGCATATTCCAAAATCAGATCCCAGCCGATAATAAAAGCGATGATTTCACCAAATGCAATGTAAGAATAAGTATAGGCCGAGCCAGCAATCGGCGCCATTGAAGCAAATTCAGCATAACAAAGACCAGCAAAACCACAGCAGAGTGCCGCGATCAAAAATGAAATGGAAAGAGCTGGTCCGGCAGTAAGGGCCCCTTTCCCTGTTAAAACAAAAATCCCAGTACCGATAATGGCACCGATTCCCAGGAAAGTCAGATCCCAGGTGCGCAGCGTTCGTTTTAATGGTGACGCGTGACTAATCAAGGCATTGATATCTTTTTTTCGTAGTAAAGATGTCATAAGCAGGCTCCCTTCTAATCAAAAGTTAATACAAAGTTTATTTAGTTTTAATCAATCAGTAAAGATGATTAGCTAAAAATGTATCAATTTTCGGACTGGAGCCGTTTGATCGTGAATAACGTTAAGATTCTTACCTGTCTGGATTTTTTTAATTAAGCTTTAGTAAGACTACATTTCACAAAAGAAAGCGCTATCAAAAGAAAACTTGAATGCTGACTAAAAGACGATCAACATTAAAATGGACCGCTTTTTTCCCATCATTAAATTTTATTTATCAAAGCAAGCAAAAATGCCCTGCCATCACCAGCTTGTTTCTGCTGACAATCACCAGGCATTTTTAATTATTATTTTTCATTTGATTCGTAAAAAACTGGGCCATCATCTTCTGGCTTCTTTGCCGATGCATCTGGGATAATCATCGCCGCAATTACGTAAAGAACGATCGATGGCACAATCGCGGTGAAAAGAGCCAGGGCAGCAATTACAAGTCGTACGATCGTTGAGTCAAAGCCAAAATAATCCGCGATCCCGCCACAAACACCAGCGACAATCCGATCGTTTGATTTCGTCAGTTTTTTCATAATGATCCCCCCTATTTAATGGTCACGTCACCATCTGAAGCATTGACTTGCAGACGGTTTGGCGCAGTTTCGTTTTGAGTAAGCGTGCCACCATTTTCACTAGACTGATTGAATAAACGATTGTCGCCGTCACTAACCGAGGTCGAGTAGCCATCTGCTTTAGTGTTCAATGCTTCCACATCGCCATCCTTGGCTGTAATCGAGTAACCATTGGTAATGGTGATGTCGTTAAAATGAACGTCGCCATCCTGGGTATTGAGATTGCCACTATCCAAGGCAACGGAATTCATCGTAATATCCGAATCGGCCGTCTGAACCAGTGTCTTGGTTAAAGCAGAATCATTAACGGCAAGATCGTTGTCGTTAAGGTGCAACTGGCCACTATTGATCGTTACGCCATTAAAAGCAGTATCCGTGTCGTTAAACCGGAAGTCGGCCTGCTCAATTTCCAAATTGCTCAGACTTACCTGACTGGCATCATTTACCTGCAAGTCATATTTTTCGATTTTCATCTTGGCAGCTGGTTCTTGAATGACTTGGCCATCATTAACCCGTAGCGCCAAATGCTTGAGATTTACGTTCTTAGGTACCGTGATCGTCAGTCTGTCGTTTGCGACGCCATGATAAAAGCCAGTTGAAGAAAAACTAAAGCCATTAAAGCTAAAACCATGCTTACGACTCTTGGAATTGATGATTATCGTGCCGTTTTTCTTTGCAATGGTTGGCTGATTGCTCTTTTCACCAGCATACTTAACAGAGAAAGTCTTGCCCTGTTTGACAACGACATTCATATCGCTTACGTCTGCCTTAATCCGCTCAGCTTTAGCATAGGTCTGGGTCCGTGTTGTCTTGGCTTTTGATACCACATGCGGAGTCAAGCCGTCAAAGATTACTGCTCGCTGACCATGCATTCCAATGCCAAACGCCAGCATAACAGCGCCAATCACTGTGATGACCAGGCCGCTTACGATAGTCTTTTTCATTTTGCTGCCTCCTTTTTGATGTACCGGTAGTAGACGTGCTGAACGAGACGCGTGCATGCCTTAACGATCCAGACAGAGCAGCCCCAAACGAGCGGAATGACGATCAATAACAGTCCCAGTCCAATCAAGCCGATTCCCAGATAGAAAAGGGCCGTCCCCAGGTTGGTAAACAAAAGACTCAAACCAGTAAAAATCGCCGCCGCCGTCAAAAAGATGCCACCACCAGCAAGCGATATGACCACCACCACGCCACTAAAGACGACTGCAAAAATGGCAATCAGCACGCTCAGCAGAATCAAACCGATAATTAAGGTTGCCGGGGTGGCCAACAGCGCAAGGATAATCAGCCATGTCGTCTTGATCTTGGTTTTGGAGACAACCCGCTGATCTTCAGCCTCTTCTTTGATAGAGTGATCGGCAAGAATTTTTAAGGCAAGCTGACGCGGCGTTCCTAGTTCCCGCTCAATTTCTGCTTTGGTATCAATGCCGGCATCTGCCAGATACTCACTGTAAAATTCAATGACGTCATCAATCTCATCATCGGGCAGCTTGCGAAGGTAACGTCTTAACATCTGCATGTACTTTGCAGTTTCAGAAGTCATGTGTCTGATCCTCCTTTAAAGGATAATTGCTGGCCTCAAAAATCGAATCGAGGCTTGCCTTATAGTCTGTCCATACCTGCTTGACGCGTGCCAGATGCGATTCACCAGCAGACGTAATACGATAATAACGGCGATTGCGTCCATGATATGGCTGATCATACGTTTCGACGAACTGATCCTTTTTTAGCCGGCGCAGTACCGGATAAAGAGTGGATTCTGAAATCGTAATCGCTTTTTGCATATCTTGCGTCAGCGCGTAGCCATAGTAATCTTTACGTTCAAGCAGCGCCAGCACCAAGCCATCCAAAAGATCAGCTGAAACTTGAATCTTCATCTCTCGTTTCGCCTCTTTCACTTTTATTTTATAATATTATATCGTATATAATATATTGAGGCAAATAGATACCGCTGAATTTTAATCAGCTGATTGCTAACTTTTCTGATAACACTTGATCTTTTATCGTTTAGTTCACCAATATTCTAAGAATCATTCAGCAAGAAAGGATAACATGTGATTACTGTTTTCTGACCAAATAACTACTTAAACCATTGCACAGCAGTTATTTGGCTTTGTCATCCTTAGAGGCTATGAAATTAAGAGTTACGGTTAGCTGAAAATCAAATCGTTCGCTCCACAGGCAATGCAATATGCTCAAACACCTCTGCTTGCTGATTGACACCGTCAAAATTTAACCAGTAGACCGATTCGATGATCAAAGCATGATTCTAAACGTTCAGGCATCTTTTGCACTGATTGGATAGCTTACTTTGTGAAGAAAATTAGCTGCTAGTTCTAAAATTACCTACTATTTTTTGATTTTCGACTGGATGTAGGTAACCGTATATTCGACCGAGGTGACTTTACCTACTTCTAAAGTTTTTTTCTAAAATAGTAGGTAATCATCAGTAAAAATGTATATTTAGAAGTTGATTGGGCCAGACCGACTTTGTGAATTACCTACTATTGCGCACTTTTCATCAAATAGTAGGTAGTGTTAGGGGCCCCTAACTCGATATACATTAACCTTTACCTATTATGCATTGAGTTTTAAGAAAAAGTAGGTAATGATGTTTTTATCATTTGTTGTTATGCAGAATTTTTTGAATAAATCACAGTCAACAACGCTCCTACAGTGTCGAATTTCTTGCAATCATTGACATCCATTGCTTTAGCAAAACTAAGACCGCTAAATAAATGACGTAAAACCAGAACTCTTTCGTTTCACCAAAAAAGCTACCTTCAGCCACAAACCGCGAATTTTGAAACGCATACCGTGCTCAACCGTAGATAGCAAGCCAATAAAAAATGGGACTCCTGTCACTTGACAAGGCGTCCCATTTTGATCTTCATCAATCGCATCTATATATTTCAATCCAACTTCCGTGCGTTCACAGATGTAAAGCACCAAGAAGCTTAACGTGATGCACTCAACAAATACTGAACCCAGCGCGGATCATGAATGTGCCATCTGCAGCAGTTCTTTGGCATGCTCGCGACTCAGCTTGGTAATCTCTTCACCTGAGATCATCCGGGCCAGCTCATTGATGCGCTCTTCGGGATGCAGAATCGTAACGTGGGTGGTAGTACGGTTGTTCTGCACGGTTTTTTGAATCAGAAAATGATGCTGGGCAACGGCGGCAACCTGTGGGAGGTGTGTAATGCACAAAACCTGTGAATGCTGGGCAATCAGTTTGATCTTGTCAGCAATGGCCTGAGCAACGCGACCGCTAACCCCCGTATCAACTTCGTCAAAAATAATCGAGGTAACGCCTTCGTGCTGGGCGAAGATCGTCTTTAAGGCCAGCATGACCCGTGAAAGCTCCCCGCCAGAAGCTATCTTTACCAATGGTCCCATGCTTTCGCCAGGATTGGTTTGAATATAGAACTCAACGTTGTCAATTCCATCCGGATAAAAGGTCGTTGACTCATTTTGATGAAACTTAACCTCAAAGACGGCTTTATCCATATAGAGCTCTTTTAACTGCTGATGAACCTGGCCATTGAGCTGATGGGCGGCTTTTTGCCGAACCTGGCTCAATTCACTGCCCAGTTTCTGCAGCTCGCCAGTCACCGCGGCCAGCTGTTGCTTAAGCTCATCATCTGAATCAGCGGTCTGCTCCATTGTCGTCAGTTCCTTATGAATCTTTTCATAGTATGCCAAGACATCTTCAACCGTATCGCCATACTTGCGTTCCAAGTCACCAATGATGGTTAAGCGCTCATTGATCTGTTCCAAGCGGCCATCATCAAATTCGAGCATATCTAACTGACGACTGGCAGCATTGGCAGCGTCTTGAAGCGAATAGTAGGCATCCCCCAGTGACTTGCTCAACTCATCATAGGCCGAATCAAACGGCGCGATTTCTTGAACCTCATTCATCGCTTGGGCAACCTGATCAAGAACCGGCGCCTCGCCTTCATTTAAGACCCCAACGACCAGCTGCAGGGCATTGTTGATCTGTTGAAAATGCTCTAAACGGTCGCGCTCGCTGGTCAGCTCACCTTCTTCATTGGCATGCAGATCGGCAGCACTGATCTCTTTAACCTGGTAGCGCAGCATGTCCAAACGCTGGGCCCATTGCTGTGAGTCAGCCTGCTTGCGGCTCAGCGTTGCCTTTAGCTTGGCATAGCGCTGGTAGGCCTCTTGATATTTAGACAATAGCGGCTTAACCTGAGCGGCGACAAACTGATCTAGCATGTGCAGGTGGTTTTCTGGCTGCATTAACTGTTGATGATCGTTTTGACCTTGAATATCAACCAGATGAGCGCCGATCCTGCGCAGCGTGGCGGTATTGATCAGCGCGCCATTGACCCGAATCACGTTGCGGCCGTTGCGGTGAATCTCACGTGAAATGATCAGCGTGCCATCATCACGTTCAATTCCCAGATCATCCAGTAATGCAAAAAAGCGCTGATCATCCGGTAATGTGAACTGGCCCTGCAGATGGAGCTTTTCTTCGCCATGCCGAATGAATTCCTGTGAGCCGCGATTGCCTGCCAACAAGCCCACCGCATCGATAATAATGGACTTGCCGGCCCCGGTCTCACCAGTCAAAACCGTCATCTGATCACTAAAATCCAGCGTTAAATGCTCGATAATCGCTAAATTATCAATTGTCAGTTCCTGTAGCATAGCTGATCACCCAGTCTAGCGCAGTGCCTGCAGCGTGCGTTCAAATTCAACGGCGGCCCCCGCAGAATGACAGACGATCAAAACCGTGGCATCATCGCCAATTGCGGTGAACACCGTGGGATATTTCATCTGATTGATCAGCATGGCGGCTACCGGACCGTTGCCTGGCCGCATCGACAAGGAAACGAACCGATCGCTGCGCTTCATTTCCTGCAGCTCATTGCCCATCACGTTTGCCAGCCGTTCTTCCTTATTGTCCTGACGCCGAGCTGGCAGACTGTAGTGATAGCCGCCACCCACGCTTGGTACCTTGAGCAGCTGCATATCCTTGATGTCGCGCGAAATCGTTGCCTGCGTGACGCGAATGCCGGATTTGGCCAGCAGCTTGACCAGGTCTTCTTGACGTTCAACGTATTGATTGGAAATAATTTCTTGAATGTGTCGCTGACGTTCTGATTTTTTCATTGACAAAACCTCCAAAACTAATCCTGCTTGTTTAGTTCCGCATATGCCGCACTGATCGTCTGGTCAATGTCAACTTCTGGTGCGATGCGGCCTTCCCGATCAACCAGCTGCAGGTGCGCCAAAAATTCAATATTCCCCTGACCACCTTTAATCGGTGAGAAATCCAGTCCTAAAACATCAAAATGATCAGCCGTTGCAAAGCCCAAAACATGCTGCAGCACTTCTTCATGCACCTTACGATCACGGACGATGCCATGCTTGCCTACGTGTTCCTTACCAGCTTCAAACTGCGGCTTGATCAGGGCCACGACCGATCCTCCCATTTTTAAAATCTGGGCCAATGGCGGCAGAATCAGGCTCAAAGAAATAAACGACACGTCAATTGAGGCAAACTCTGGCTGCCCATGTGTAAAATCAGCCAGCTTGCTGTAGCGAAAGTTGGTCTGTTCCATGACCACAACCCGCGGATCGTCCCGCAGCTGCCAAACCAGTTGATTGGTGCCAACGTCTAAGGCATAGCTGAGCTTGGCGCCATTTTGCAACATCACATCGGTAAAGCCGCCGGTTGAGCTGCCAATGTCCAATACCACCTTGTCTTTAACCGAGATATCAAATACTTTGAGTGCCTTGGCCAGTTTCAAACCACCTCGGCTGACGTACGGCATCTTCTTGCCTTTCATGTGCAGAGTTGTCGTAACGGGAATCTTTTGGCCTGGCTTATCAAGGCGCTCATTGTTCTTGCCTAAGATTTCGCCGGCCATTACGGCACGCTTGGCTTGTTCTCTGGAATCGAACAGGCCCTGCTTGACTAGTAAAATATCAACGCGTTCTTTTTCAATCATAATCTCGTCCTATAGTTTAAAGTATGCCAAAAACTGATCAAAACCAGCCATTGATCGCCCTGTCAGCTCTGCCAGCTGCTGCTGAGCATCACGTGCCTGAACAAGGGCTTTTTGCAGCTGTTCTTTAGCGCCATCAAGTCCCAACAGTCCCGGATAGGTGTTTTTATGCTCCGCGGCGTCTTTTTGGGTTGCCTTTCCCATCTGTGCCGGCGTAGCTACCACGTCCATGATGTCGTCATAAATCTGAAAGGCCAGTCCAAACTGCGCGCCAAACGTTCCTAAAAGCTCAATGACTGCGGCCGGCTGTTCAGTAATCATACCGCCTGCCTGAACCGCGTATTTGAGCAGCGCTCCCGTTTTTTGGCGATGCAGATACTGCAGTTCGTTAAGCTTCAAGTGCTGGCCCTCACCCTCGATATCGCGTGCCTGTCCAGCAACCATACCGCTGGGACCAGCTGCTTTAGCCAAGGCCAGCGTTAAATTCGCCTGAACGTCAACCGGCAGCTGATTATCCGTCAGCCATTGAAAAGCCAGCGTCAGCAAGCCATCGCCAGCCAGCGTTGCCATCCCAGCGCCAAACTTGACGTGATTGGTTGGCTCGCCCCGCCGCAGATCATCATTGTCCATAGCTGGCAGATCATCATGAATCAGCGAATAGGTATGCAACAGCTCCAAGGCACAGGCAGCCCGCAGCCTGCTTTCATCAATCTGTCCACCCAGCATTTCAATCGTCGCCAAAGTCAATGCCGGCCGCAAGCGTTTGCCACCCGCCTCGACCGAGTAGCACATTGACTCTTTTAAGGTCGGCTGGTCGATGTCCATTGGCAGAGCCTGGTCCAGATAGGCATCGATCCGTGTTTTAAGTTCAGTTATCGTGCTGACCATTTGCTCATTCCTTTCATTAATCTCAAGCTAGAAAAGATCAACGTTATCGTCCTGACCGTCTTCAAATCCCTGGCCGCTAAACTGTGAACGATATCCCTGGTGTCCTGAGCCATCATCATTGCGGCTGTCGGTTGAATCCTCAACTTCCTTGCCATCGTCTTTCATCAGATGGGCAACCGTGGCCTCAGCATTTTGCAGCTGCTTTTGCAGACCGTTAGCCAATTCCATGCCGGTTTTGAATTCGTTTAACGATTCTTCCAAAGACAGATTGCCCTGTTGCAGCTCATTGACGATTTGCTGCAGCTGACTCATCTGTTCTTCAAAGCTAGGTTGTTTTGCCATTTTTTACCTCTTATCGATTTTTTTGATTACTGCTTCGGCCGTGCCATCGCTAAAATGCAGCGCGACTTGATCATCAAGCTGCAGCTGCTTGGTGCTGGCAACGACTTTATCTTCCTTGGTTACATAACTGTAGCCGCGCGCCATTACTTTGAGCGGACTCAATGAATCCAACTGACTGAGCAGGCTTTTGAACCGATCGCCTGCCGACAGCAGCTGCTTATCCATAGCATGAATCATTGCCTGCTGCAGTTGCGAGAGCTGTTGTCGATTCTGCTGCAGTCGATTGGCCGGCGCGTTCAACAACAAACCATCCAATAATCGCTGCCAGGCGTGACTGGTTTGGGTCAAGCGCCACTGCATTGACTGCTGCAGTTTTTCGGTCAGCTGATCAACATATTGCTGCTCACCTTCATATAAACGACTAGGCTGTGAAAACACATAGCTGCTGGTCAAGACCTGCAACTGCTGGTTGGCTTGCTGTAAGCGATTTTGTATTGTATGGGCCATCTGTGTGCGCGCACTCTGCAATTCGGTCAAGATGTCGATCAAATGGAGCTGGGTAGCCATTTCCGCCGCCAATCCCGGTACCTGGGCGCGATAATCAGCAGCCAGATCACAAATGGTCGTATCAGTTTCATGACCAACCCCTGAGATTACGGGAATGGGGCTGGCAGCTACCGCCCGTGCCACGATTTCTGAATTAAACGGCATCAAGTCTTCTTCTGAGCCGCCGCCTCGTGCCACGATCAGCGTATCAAACGTACCATTGATGCCAACGCGCTGGATCTGACGGGCCAGGTCCTCAGCGGCACGCTCGCCCTGCACCTGTGTCGGGTAAAAGACGACCTGAGCCAAAGGATTATTATTGCGAATCCGTGTAATCATGTCATGTTTAACGGCCCCGTCATTGCTGGTTACGATTGCAATCCGCTTAGGGAAACGATTCAACGGTCGTGGATTTTGCGCATGCGAAAACACACCACTGGCCTTTAATTTTTTATAGGTTTCCTGAAATGCCAGCTGGGCCGCGCTGACGCCAACTGGCAGCATCCGATTGACGTAAAACTGGTAGCGACCAGTCTTTTCATAAACGGTCACCTTGCCGCCCAAGATTATCTCCATGCCATTTTCTGGTGTAAAGTCGACTTTTTCCCAGTCACTGCTAAACATTACGGCATCGATCACGGTCTGCTGATCTTCGGGCGCATCGTCATCTTTGAGCGAAAAATACTGATGGCGCGCCCTTTGCTTAAAGTTGGTCAGCTTGCCGACGATCCAAAGATTTTTTTGCAGATAAGGATCAAAATCAAATTTGCGTTTGATATAACGAGTCAGTTGATTAACCGTCAAGCAATCCTTTTTATCCATTAATTTCCGTGCTCCATTCTGCCAGATCAACCGTTTGTTCCATTAAAGAGGCGATTGTCATTGGACCAACCCCTCCTGGAACGGGCGTAATCATTCCCGCCACTTCTTTGACTGATTCAAAGTCGACGTCACCAACGATCGTCCCGTCATCCAACCGATTAATACCGACATCGATCACCGTAGCTCCCGGTTTAACGGCATCGGCTTTGATCAGATTAGGCACGCCGGCAGCAACGACCAGAATATCGGCTTCACGCGTTCGCTTGGCCAGATCCTTAGTCCGTCGTCCGGTAATCGTTACCGTGGCATCCTCATTGATCAGCAGCGCCTGCAGCGGCCGACTGACCAGCGTGCTGCGGCCAACGATCACAACGTCTTGACTAGCCAGTGGAACATGGTAGTGGCGCAGCATCGTCATGATTCCACGCGGCGTGCAGGCAACTGGATAATTGCCTTGGACGTTGTTATAGAGCTTACCGACATTGATAGGATGGAAACCATCAACGTCTTTGAGCGGATCGATTAAATTAACGATTGCCGTGTCATCAAGATGATTAGGCAGCGGCTCTTGAACCAGAATCGCATGAATTGTTGGATCACTGTTTAGATGCTCAACCGCCTGCACTAATTCGGCTTGTGTCGTTGAAGCCGGCAGTTGTTCTCGCACCGACTTCATCCCTAGGCTGTGCGCCTTTTTTTCTTTACTGCGCGTGTAGATCTGGCTGGCGGGATCATCACCGACCAAAATCGTCGCAATACCTGGCGTTACGCCTTTTTCCTTCAACTTCTCTATCCGCTGCTTAGTATGAGCGTTGACCTCTTTAGCCAATGCCCGACCGTCGATCAATGTGGCCACTTATTTCACTCCTTAATCAAACTGCATAAAAATTGCATACGTTTATATTCTAGCATTAAAACCTTAACAAAAAAACTCATCCCTGATTTAACGAGATGAGTTTTTTGATTAATTGCGTTCGCTTTCAATGCTGCCTAAAACACCATTGATAAAGCGATATGACTTTTCATCGCTGAAGTCATGTGCCAAGCGTAAGGCTTCGTTAATGGCCACGGCATTTGGTACCTGCGTGTATTCCAGCTCGTACAGTGCCAGGCGCAGAATTACCAGATCAGGGCGAGCCAAGCGTGACAAGGTCCAACCGGGAGCCAGCTTGGATTCGATCTGTGCGTCCAGTTCGGCTTGGTGAGCCAAAACGCCATCAACCAGCTCTGGCAAGTAGGCTGGCACTTCTTCATCCGGCTTGAGCCCCAAGCGTTCTGCATAGATTGCCTCACGATCGATTTCTGGATCCGATGCCAATGCAAAAAGCGTTTGAAAGGCACATTCACGGATCGCATGACGACTAATTTCCACTATTCTTCACCATCTTTGTTTTCGTGTTCCCCAAAAATATCGTTGGGATCAACCTGCTGCTCTTCTTTTTCCGTAATAACGCCCTGTACGTGAACGTTGACTTCTTTAACGCTCAGATCAGTCATCAGCGTAACCTGCTGCTTAATTTTGTCTTGAATCTCTGCCGCAACCTTAGGAACGGAAACACCATATTCCAGGTAAACGTCGACGTCAATCGACAGTTCGTCATCACTGTTGGAAAGCTTAACGCCGCGACGATGGTCAGAACGCCCCAGTAATTCACTGACGCTGTTGGCAATCGAGCCATGCATGCGCGAAACGCCCTCAATTTGACCAGCGGCAATCCCTGCAATGATTTCTAAGACACGTGGAGCGATTTGAATCGTACCCAACGATTGATCTTCGCTGTTTAAGATAATGTTGGAATCTTCTGCCATTTGTCAGCCCTCCAGTTTTTTCGTCATTAAGACATCCTTTTAATTATGCACTATTCCGCCAAAATTGGCAACCATGCTAGCTTAGCGCGGCCAGTGCGTATTCGTCAATTACTTTTACATCATGATTGTACCAATCGGCAATTACCAAGTCCACCTGCTTGACGACAAAGCTGCCAAACCGCAGTTGACCCATCTCGTCTAAGTCGCAAAGCAGACCGTTTGGATCGTTCAGCGGCGCTTCAAAACGGGCAATCGTAACATGACCAGATGCTGTCTGATAATGATCAACAAGCGGCAAGTCCTTGGCCAGCTTTAAGCGCAGCGCCTTTCGCAGCTCAAACAGCTCATCAGAATAATATCCCACTGTCAAAATACCGCTGGGGCTGGCAATCAAGCCTTGCAGCATAACAGAAAACGGGCGGCAATTTGCCAGCAATTCCTTGATGCTGTTTTGATAGGCCGCTAAGTCAGCCGGTGCCAGCGAAAAATCAGTCCGCGCTTCAATCAGGTTCAAAACGTTCAGATGCAGATCCGCCAATGGATAGCAGTAGAGATTAGGATTAGCAGTCCGCAGTTTCTGCTGAGCATAGCCAATGTTTCTGCCAACATGAACCGGCAACCGAGCAAGCAGCGTCAACCCAAGTCGTGAATCTGGCTTAAGCCGGCATAAATAAGGATCGGCAAACTGATTTTTTAAAATGGCTGCTTTGCCTTTTTGATCAATTGACCTATATAAACTGTCTAGCTCTTTTTTCATCTTAATATTTAACAATTTCCAATTCGGTTGGCGCCGTCGTCAGTACTTCAATTCCACCATGCGTTACCAAAATATCGTCTTCAATGCGCACCCCGCCAATTTCTGGAATGTAGATGCCTGGTTCTACGGTAATAACCTGGTTGTTTTGCAAGATCACGTTGCTGGCATTGGGACCATAGCTGTTTGGCAGTTCATGAACGCTCAAGCCAATTCCGTGACCCATGCCATGATTAAACTCATCGCCATAACCGGCTGCTTCAATGATTTGACGACCCGCAGCATCCAATTGATCACCATGAATACCAACTTTAGCCGCATCAATCACAGCTTGCCGGGCCTCATTGACGATCTTATAGACGTCCTTTAGTTCCGGATCGATGTCGCCGATCCCAAACGTCCGCGTCATGTCAGCCGTATAGCCTTCCACAAAGTAGCCAAAGTCCAGTGTAACGATATCGCCTTCTTCAATTTCCTTGTCGCCAGCTGCCGCGTGCGGCATGGCAGCGTTGGCGCCACTGGCACAGATGGTGGGAAACGAAGCGGACTCGGCTCCGTACTCCTTCATCCAAAAGTCGAGTCGGTTGGCAACCTGTCTTTCAGTCATTCCTGGTTCAATAAAACTTAAGACGTATTCATAACCGGCTGACTGTAGCTGGGCAGCCAGGCGAAGCTTTTGAATCTCATCAGGATCTTTGATTGCCCGCATGGATTCGATCAAACCATCAAATGGTACGATATCAGCAGCCATAATTTCATCTAAGACGTCATAAATCCGGTAGTCAATCGTATTTTCAAACCCCACGACCTCAATCTGCATCCCCTGACAGATCTGATTTAAAGCTCCCCAATAGTCCCGCGTGATTGTAGCCACGACCTCATCGCTGGCAAACTCCTGCAGTTCAGTGGCATATCGATCATCAGTAATTAAAACAGCAGCATCCTTGGTGATCAAAAGCTCGCCATCCCCCTGCGTCAAGTCAAAGCCGGTAAGATAGAAAATATTTGCCTCATCAGTAACCATAAACGCGTCAATATATAATGCATCAAATTTTTTTCGTAGTCGTTCAATTCGTGAAGTCATATTCAACATCCTTTCTGTTTATTATTTTTTACCGCAGACATCAATAAATTGGCAAATGGACGGATTGACAATTCATAAAAGCGCTCATCTGATATTTGGTACTGCTCGTTTTCCATAAAACGGCTGCTCCAAAATTGACCGATGTTAAGCCACATAAAATTCAATGCTATTTGTTCTGGTGCCAAATCTGCCCGTATCCTACCCAAACGCTGCATTTTGACCAGGTATTGTGTAATCTGAGTCTGGACGCTCTTTTGGACCTGATGCATCGCAACATGCAGCTTCTGCTTTTGTATTGGATCCTTGACCGTACTCATCAGCATGACCATCACGTGCTGCTTGGGCCATTGTTGCCGAAAATGCCGCGAAAAACTGATCAAGTCGTTTTCTAGATCCCAAACCGGTTTAAAATCAGTCATTACTTCGATTAGATTTTTGCGATATCTTATAATCAGCTCCGACGCTAAACCAAGTTTGTCTCCAAAATGACGAAAGATCGTGCTTTCATTGACGCCAGCCGTTCGTGCCAACTGAACGGTAGTTGTCGCGCTATAACCTTGCTGTTCAACCAACAACTCAAATGCCTGCATGATCTTTTCATCGGTTGCTGACTTATTTCTCATTGCCAAGCCACCTTTCACATTTAATCTTACTACATTGCAAGTATTTACTTGCAATGCTTTTCGAGTATAATATTTTCTAGATTAATTTCTGTCAATTTTAATTTAACTGCTACAGTTTTAGAAGGTGAAAAGTTTGGTAAAAACAATTTATTATACCGAACCAACTGATGACGTAGTACAGAGCGCTCATCAAGATTTTCAGCTGCCGGCTAATTTTTGCTGGCTACGCACCAAACCGGCCGAACGCTGCTGGTCTTGGCTGGTACGTGGCAGTGCCAAGGCGTTCGCCTACTTGTATACTTACGGCTACCGTCAAACTCGGATTATTGGTCTCGAAAAGCTAAAACCCTACCAAAGACAGGGATATTTTGTCTATGGTAATCATACTCAGCCGGTCAACGACGTCTTCATGCCTTTTTTAATTGGCCAGGCGCGTCATTTTTATGCATTGGCAGCGCCTGCAAACTGGGGAATCCCTGTGATTGGGCCCCTGCTTTCTTTTGGTGGCGCACTGCCGGTCGGCAATTCGCTTCACCAAACCGCCAGCCTCTTAAAGGCCATTCAAAAAGTCGTTCAAGATAAAGGCCACGTTTTCATCTATCCTGAAGCCCACGTCTGGCCCAGTTATACCGCAATTCGGCCGTTTCCTGCGACCAGTTTTCGCTTTCCGGTTAAAACTCAGAGTCCGGTATTTTGCATGACGACGACCTATCAAAAGCCGCGTTGGGGAACCAAGCCACGATTAACCGTTTTTATCGATGGGCCATTCATCCCTGCTAAAAACCAATCGACCAAAAAGCAGCAGATCTGGTTGCATGATCAGATTCAAGCCGCCATGCAGCAACGCGCGCGTTGGAGCAGCTACGAACCTATTAAATACATTCAAGAAAGAAGATGAAACCGTGAATATTTTATTTTGTGGCGATCATCGGGCTGAAGATGGCGTCTTGATCGTTACGCTTTCTCTGCTTCACCATGTTAAAGAACCATTAAACATTTACGTTCTTACCATGAAAACCGCTACTGAATCGCGACAATATGAACCATTCAGTCAAAAAGCCGCTGATCTTTTGACTAAGCAGCTTCAAGCTTATAATCCTAAAAACACGCTGCATCTGATTGACTGCACTAAATTGTTCAACGAATCGCAGCCATCAGCTAACATGAATTCCCGCTTTACACCCTATTCCATGCTGCGCCTTTATGTCGACTTGATTCCAAACATGCCAGATCGCCTGCTTTATCTGGATAATGACGTCATCTGTCGCGAGCCATTTGACGATTTTTATAATCAAGACCTGACTGGCGTACAAGTCGTCGGCGTACTGGATCACTACGGTAAATGGTTCTTCCACCATCAAATGCGGATGGCCGACTACATCAATTCAGGAATTCTGCTTTTGAATCTGCCAGAGATCAAGGAGACTAATCTGTTCGTCAAGGCGCGCCGCATGATTGCCACGCGCCACATGTTCATGCCCGATCAGGCCGCGATCAACCGCTTGACGCACGCCAAAAAGATCGCGCCGCGGCGGTTCAATGATCAAAGGCGGCTCCATCACGACACCGTCTTTCAGCACTTTACCACCAGCTTCCGTTTCTTCCCATGGTTCCACATTCTGACCGTTAAACCATGGCAGATCAGCAACGTCCATAAAGATCTGCGTCTGCATGAGTATGATGGTCTGTTGGAAGAATATCAGCAACTTAAATCCGAACTATAGAATTAAGAAAGAAGGTTACTATGTCTCAACCAATTCCAATTTTCTATACGATCAGCGATGATTTTGCGCCTTATGCAGCCGTAGCAATCGAGTCGCTTTTATCTTACGTTTCATCAGATAACCAATATCAGATCATTATTGTGCATCAAGGATTGCGCCCGACCACGCGGCAAAATCTTAAAAGTCTGACGCGCGATAACGTTGAAATTATTTTTTATGAAATCAACGACGCCAAGCTGGCAGCTATTCAAAATCGTAAAGAAAACTTTTTGCGAGCTGATTTCTTCACGCCCAGCATCTTTTATCGGCTGTTTTTGGCCGATCTTTTTCCGCAATACGATAAGGCAATCTATGTGGACAGCGATACGGTCTGGAATGGCGATCCCGCAGAAATGTTTGCCATTAAGCTCAATAATAATCTAATTGGCGCGGCCCCTGATCATTCCGTTGAACACGTTGCCCCAATGCAGACCTACATCAAAAAGGCAGTCGGCGTACCAGCAGCTGAATACATCAACTCTGGCGTTTTATTGATGAATTTCAAGCAGCTGCGTCAAGACGATTTTACTCAGCGTTTCTTATACCTGCTGCAAAAATATCACATCGACTGCATCGCACCCGATCAAGACTATCTAAACGTCATGTGCAGCGGCCGCATTGTCTACCTGGATGAAAAATGGAATGCCATGCCTAAAGATGAAGAATTTGCCGCTGAACGCATCAACGATCCCAAGCTGATTCACTATAACCTCTTTTTCAAGCCATGGCATTTTGATCAAGTGATGTATGATCAGTACTTTTGGCAAGCCGCTCAGAAAACGCCTTACGCCCAGCAGCTTAAAACGACGCGGGCCAAATATACTCCAGCCATGCAGCAACTTGACCGGAAAAAATTGATGAGCATGCTTAATCACGCTGACGAACTGCCTAAAAATCCCGTTACGTTTAAAAAGCTGCTGGACCAAGGAGAGCAGGTGCGGCTTTTATGATTATTGGCGACCAACGCGATCAAGTGATCAACAACATTGCCGACCACGTCCAAAAAGGGCTTTTTAACGAAAAAGTGGAAATCAATGACCCGCAGCTGACCGCAGCAGAAAGCTTGGCCATCATTAATCAATTTTGGCAGGATCAGGCTCATTGGCGCGCCCGTTTCGACAATTTGATTGCCAGAGCCACAATGCGTGGAATTACAAATTGGTTCAATCGCGATACCACGTTTTGTGGAGTAGAAAATCTCAAGCCGCTTTCACCAACTCAAGGAGCAATAATTACCAGTAATCACTTTAATCAGCTGGATAATACCGTCATCCGCAAGCTGGCCCAAAAAAATCATCGCCGCTTATTTATCGTTATTCAGGAAACCAATCTCAAAATGGACGGCTTAATTGGTTTTTTGATGAATCATCTCGATGTATTTCCGCTGGCTAAAAACGTCACCTATCTTGGACGCACGCTGCCGCAAAAAATCGCCCAGCAAACCAGGCATGGGCACTGGATTCTGATCTATCCGGAACAAGAGATGTGGTTCAACTACCGTAAGCCTCGTCCGGTTAAACGCGGTGCCTATTATTACGCTGCCAAGGCTAAGGTTCCAATCATTTCCTGTTTTACAGAAATCATTGATCTGCCCAAAATCGAAAAAAACAATGATAAATTTTATCAAACCCGCTATCGTTTGCATGTCTTACCATTAATCTGGCCCGACCCTGAGCTTTCCGTCAACGAAAACGCCAAATTGATGATGAAAAAAGACTATGCTCAAAAAAAGGCTGCCTACGAAAAGGCCTATCAAAAAAAACTTAACTATCGCTTTACCTCGCATGATATCGCAGGATGGCGCGGTTAATCACGGTTTTTAAAATTTTATTCAGCAATTATTTTTGATAATCTACTTGCATTTTATAAGATGTCATGTAAAATAAGAGCATATTTAAAGATGCGTTGATAAATAAGCAGAAAGGAGAAGTGCACCATGATTAAGTCTAACTTTGCTAAGAACATGACTTGTTGCTGCCTTTTTCTTTCTGCGGAAAAGGCTTGTTTTGCATTAGTATAAACAGCCCAGTCGACAAACCTGTCGATTGTAAAGCCCCGCAGACTAACTATAGTTTGCGGGGCTTTTTTGTATCCATCGCACTTTAAATCATGACAAACTCACCGGTGAAAGTCTGATTGTTTAGCTGCCGCAATCGTTTGGAAAGGAGCACCTGATGACTAATCAGCATCTTAAAATCGGTATCTTAAACTTGATGCATGACAAAGTTGCCACTCAGCAACGTTTCTCATCAATCTTTAAGGCCCTCGATTCCACGGTTGAACTTACTTTTTTCTATCCCGTTGACCACTACCGCAATCGACCGGTCCCAGAACTGGTTCAACAAACCTCTGAACCGTTAGACCTTAACAAAGTAAGTCAACTACAAGGGTTCATCATTACCGGTGCCCCGATTGAGCAGATTCCGTTTGAACAGGTCGAATATCACGATGAGGTCACGCGCCTGATTGATACGCTGGTCGACCTAAACATCCCACAGCTCTACATTTGCTGGGGTGCCATGGCTGCCGCCAACTATCTGTATGGTATTGAAAAACGGCAATTGACCCAAAAATACTTCGGCGTCTTTGACAACGAGATTTTGGTTGAAACCCCCGTTTTAAATGGTCTCACTGTCCCCTTCCCAGCACCGCATGCACGCTATGCCGAGCTGGACCATGATCAGATTCGCCAAACACCTGAACTGACGATTAACGCCATGTCCTGTGATAACTACCTGCTTTCACTAACCGGTAGCGACAATCAAGACTTTCTGTTTGCCCATCTTGAATACGATCGCCTGGCACTATTAGCCGAATATCAACGGGAAACGGCTGCCCATCCCGATCGTCACTACACATTGCCAAAGAATTATTTTAAAGACAGTAATAAACTGACTGATCCCCAATTCAAGTGGGAAAAAGTACAGCAGCTGTATTTTAAAAACTGGCTGCAAAAAACAGCTGAATATTCACAAAACGCACTAACCATTGCCTAAAGGAGAAAAAATTATGTCAAAAATCTACACTTCAATCGACCAATTGATTGGCAACACGCCGCTTTTAAAACTTAACCGGATTGTTCCTGAAGATGCCGCCGACGTTTACGTAAAGCTGGAATTCTTCAATCCTGCTGGCTCCATCAAAGATCGGATCGCGTTGGCCATGATTGAGAAAGCTGAAGCAGAAGGCCAGCTTAAGCCGGGCGACACGATCATCGAACCAACTTCCGGCAATACCGGGATCGGTCTGGCCAGCGTAGCAGCTGCCAAGGGCTACCACTTGATCATCGTCATGCCAGAAACGATGAGCGTTGAGCGTCGCAAGCTGATGCAGGGCTACGGCGCGGAACTGATTCTGACGCCTGGCGCTGATGGCATGAAGGGTTCAATTGCCAAGGCCCAAGAAATGGTTGACACCAAAGGCTACTTTATGCCAATGCAGTTTGAAAACCCAGCCAACCCAGCAATTCACGAAACTACGACTGGTCAAGAAATCATCGATGCTTTTGGCAAGGACGATCTGCCTGACGCTTTTGTTGCCGGCGTTGGTACTGGCGGCACGCTGAGCGGTATCGGCCATGCCTTGAAAAAAGTTGATCCAAACGTTAAGGTCTACGCTTTGGAACCTGCTGAATCACCGCTGCTTAAAGAAGGCAAGGCCGGTAAGCACAAGATCCAAGGTATCAGTGCCGGTTTCATTCCTAAGACGCTGGATCAAGAAATCTATGATGGCGTTATCGAAGTTTCCAGTGATGACGCCATCAAGACTGGTCAGGAAGTTGGTCGTCTGGAAGGCTTTTTGCCTGGCATTTCAGCTGGCGCCAACATTTACGGTGCAATCGAATTAGCAAAACAGCTGGGCAAAGGCAAGAAAGTCGTTACCGTATCTCCAGATGGCGGTGATCGTTACCTGTCAACCGACCTGTTTAACTACTAAAAATGGATAAAAGCTCCAACTTGAGATTTTCTCAAAAGTTGGAGCTTTTATTATTACATCAAAAATTTTCAATTAATGCCGCCACGCGATCCTGCAGCTCAGCAACCGAGTGACGTCTTGAACGAGCACATTCCTTCGCTGGTCGGCCGCAGATTAGACATTGGCGTTTAGACAGGCCCAGTTCTGTACGCGAGATTGAAACGGTTTGATTATTTTGAAGACTTAAGACATCTAGATCAAACAACCGATGCGCAGCTTGAGCCTCTTCAAATTCCGTTGTTAGTTGTTTAACCTGCGCGGCAGAGCCATCAACCAGATAGAAGCGTTCAGGTCCAGTTGATTCATCAAGCCATTGCCCAACCATTTTAAAATCATACTGAGCCTGCAGCTGCTTTTCAAAAATCGTCAGCTTGGTCACAAAGAAGTTCTTGATCGTCTCGTTATTCTTGATTGGTCCGGGAATATTAAGCTTGGCGGCAATCACGGTCTGGTCAGGATGTGATCTTGTCAATTGATTCTGCAAGGCCACCCGACGATCCCGATTGGCCAAGACTTCGGGAATCCGCTGCGGCGTGCCATTGGCAAACAAATTGTTCATGTTTTCTTC